>NZ_JAIMBW010000001.1:638888-958333 GCF_019195455.1 Gymnodinialimonas phycosphaerae
CGGTGGGCCCACCTCGTTCGAGGCGATTTCCTGTGTGCGGGCCTTGCGGGGGCTGGATGTGATCGGGGCCGATCTGGTGGAAGTCTCGCCGCCGTTCGACAATGGCGGGATCACGTCGTGGTTGGGCGCCTCGGTAATGTTCGAGCTGATTTGCGCGATGCAGCCGTGAGCTACCCGGCGAACCGAACGCCAGAGCATTTGCTGGCGAGCGACCAGGCGGCGGGGTTCGAGATCTCGGACGATTTCGAGCGGTTCGATCAGCGCAACGACATTTTCACCCGCGCGTTCTGGGACGAGCGGGTGACATCCAACGACACCGACGCGTTCTTTGCCAGCTACCGGATGGAGGCCGCGCCGCGCCGGGGCGACGGGTTCACGCAGAAGGACTTCGCGCTGCGCAATGCGGCGTGGCTGATTTCGGACATTGTGTCCGAGCGGAGCGCGGCGGAGGGTCTGCGCGAGGGATTTCAGGGGGCGATCCGCGACGACACGCCGGTGGCGCCCGACAAGGCCGAGCTTGGCACGCCCGAGGCGGAGGCGGCAGAGATGAAGGCCATCGCCAAGCTGTTTGGTGCCGATTTGGTGGGCATCACCGATTTCGATGCGCGTTGGCATTATTCCGCCCGGCCCGATGTGCGCACGATGGAGGCTGTGCCGAATGACCTCCCCGAGGGTCTGGGCCAGGTGATCGTCATGGGCCACGCCATGGATGCGGATCTTGTCGAGACCTATCCCAGCGCACTGGCGGGGGCGGCGACGGGGCGCGAATATTCGCACGAGGCGGCAATTGTGATGCAGGTCGCGGCCTATATCCGCAACCTCGGCTACCGCGCGGTGGCCAGCATGAACGACACGGCCCTTGTCATTCCCTACGCGGTCAAGGCGGGGTTGGGGGAATACGGACGCAACCAGATGGTGCTGACGCCAGAGTATGGCCCTCGGGTCCGGTTCTCGAAGATCTTTACCGACATGCCTCTGGCCGTCGATGCCGTGAAGCCCTTGGGATTGAAGGACTATTGTGAGGGCTGCGATGTCTGCGCGGTGGCTTGCCCGGTCAAGGCGCTGCCGTTTGGCGCACCGGCGTTCGGGGGCAAGGGGCCGTCCGCGATCAACGGCGTCAAGAAATGGACCTCGGACGCGGAGGCGTGCTTTGGATATTGGGCGAAGCTGCGGTCCGATTGCGCGATCTGCATGCGGGTCTGCCCGTTCACGATGCCGCGCCGGGGCGTGCTGGATCGGCTGTGGTATCGGCTTGCGGTCGGCGAGTTGGGCGGGTGGGGCCGTAAGGTTGCACGGCGCTGGGCCGGACGGCGCGCGCGGGCGCGGGTCAAGCCCCGCGAATGGTGGGCGGCCCGACGTCCCTGACTTGGGTGGCGCATTTTTGCGACCCGTCAAAGACTGGTCTTGCCCGCGTCGGTTTTGTTAGACATTCCGTTGCGGTGTCGGATAGAAGGGCGCTGTTAGCGCTAACGCAATTTGAGGAGGACCTGTCATGGTCTCGCGCGTCATTCCGGTCGACCCGTTTGATCTGGTCATTTTTGGCGGCACAGGCGATCTGGCCCGGCGGAAGATTTTGCCCGCCCTGTTCCGGCGGTTCAGCGATGGTCAGATGCCCGAGGACGCCCGGATCATCGGGGCGGCGCGCACCAAGCAAACCGCTGCGGCATGGACCAAATGGGTCCATGAGGCCCTGAAGGAATTCCTCCCGAAGGAAGAACTGGGCAAGACGCTTGTGAAGGCGTTTCTGGAGCGTCTGGACTACCTGGCGATTGATGCCGTGGGCGAGGCGGGCTGGCCGGAACTGAAGGCCAAGATGCGTGATGACGTCACGCAGGCCTTCTATTTCTCGGTCGCTCCCAGCCTGTTCGGTGCCTTGGCCGAGCGGCTGCACTCCAATGGAATCGCGCGTGCCGACGCGCGCATCGTTGTGGAAAAGCCGTTCGGGCGTGACCTTGCCTCGGCGCAGGCGCTGAACGCGACGCTGGCCGAGCATTTCGCAGAGACCCAGATTTACCGGATCGACCATTACCTGGGCAAGGAAACGGTCCAGAACCTCATGGCGATCCGTTTTGGCAACGTCCTGTTCGAGCCGCTGTGGAACGCTCAATACGTGGATCACGTCCAGATCACCGTGGCCGAAGAAGTCGGCGTGGGCGGGCGTGGGGCCTACTACGACAAGTCCGGCGCGATGCGCGATATGGTGCAGAACCACCTGATGCAGCTGCTGTGCCTGACAGCGATGGAGCCGCCCAACAGGTTCGAGCCCAACGCCGTGCGAGACGAGAAGCTGAAGGTGATCCGGGCACTGGATCCGGTGGCCTCGACCGATATCGTGCGGGGGCAATATGTGGGGAAGTCGTCCTATCTGGACGACGTTGAAGACCCGGCATCGCGCACCGAATCCTACATCGCGATGAAGTTGCATGTGGCGAACTGGCGCTGGAACGGCACGCCGTTCTACCTGCGCACGGGCAAGTGCCTGAAGGCGCGCGGGTCCGAGATCGTGGTGCATTTCAAGGAGACGCCCCATTCGATCTTCGAAGAAGACGCCGGCAACAAGGCCAATGTGCTTTCGATCCGGTTGCAGCCCAATGAGGGCATCGATCTGCGGGTCACGATCAAGGAACCGGGTCCGGGGGGGATGCGCCTTGTTGATGTGCCCCTCGACATGTCGTTCGCCGACGCGCTGGGCCATGACGCAAGCCATGTGCCGGACGCGTATGAGCGGCTGATCATGGATGTCATTCGGGGCGACCAGACGTTGTTCATGCGCGGCGATGAGGTAGAGGCAGCCTGGGCCTGGACCGACCCGATCATCGAGGGCTGGAAGGCCCGCAACGACAAACCGGTCGACTACGAGACAGGCAGCACTGGCCCGGAAGAGGCGTTGATGCTGATGCATCGCGATGGCCGCCGTTGGAGGGATTTGGCATGAAGGAATTCGTCGAATACCCCGACCGTGACTTGATGATGCTGGACCTCGCGGATCGCTTGACCGGAGAGCTTGCAGCGGCTCTGCGCGGTAACGACCGCGCGACGCTCTGCGTGCCGGGGGGGACCACGCCGGGGCCCATTTTCGATGTCTTGAGCGAGCAGGCACTGGATTGGGACAGGGTCTCGGTCGTGCTGAATGATGAGCGGTGGGTTGATGAAGACAGCCCCCGTTCCAACACGGCATTGCTAAGGCGAAAGCTATTGGTATCAAAGGCTTCCAGCGCGACGTTGATCCCATTGTTCAAGGCTGGAATGGCCGCAGAGGATGCGATGGCAGAGCTGTCCGAAGGCCTTGCGCCGCATCTGCCGATCTCGGTCCTGTTGCTGGGAATGGGCGCGGATATGCATACTGCGAGCCTGTTTCCCGGTGCCGACAATCTGGCGGCGGCGTTGGCCTCGGACGCGCCTTTGCTGATGCCGATGCGTGCCGAGGGCGCGGGCGAGCCACGCATCACCCTGACGGCGCCGGTCCTGAACGGCGCGATGAGCAAGCACGTGGTAATCACCGGTGCCGAGAAACGCGAGGCGCTGGAGCGCGCGCGTCATTTGCCAGTTGAACAGGCGCCGATCCGAGCGGTCCTGGCTGGCGCAACAGTCCATTGGACGGAGTGACGATGATGGGTGAGATCTGGTCAGAACTGCGGGCGCACAACGCGGCGAAGGTACAGAGTAAGATTCTGGAACTGTTCAATAAGTCAGACCGTGTCGCCAAGTTTTCGGCGCGGGCGGATGGGCTGTACTTCGATTTTTCCAAGACGCAGTTGGACGACGGGGCGCTGTCGCTGCTGCTGGAACTGGCGCGTGTCAAAGGTGTTGAAGCGCGCCGCGCGGCGATGTTTTCCGGTGAGAAGATCAACGAGACCGAAGGGCGCGCCGTTCTGCACACGGCCCTGCGCGCGGCCTCTGGGCTGATCCTTGTGGATGGCGAAGATGTCATGCCAGTGGTTCTGGCGACCCGCGCAAGATGCCTGGATTTCGCACAGGCCGTGCGTGATGGCAGTATCGTCGGGCAGGGCGGTAGCTACACCGATGTGATCAACATCGGCATCGGGGGCTCGGACCTTGGGCCCAAAATGGCGACACTGGCTTTGGCCCCGTATCACGATGGTCCTCGGGTGCATTATGTCTCCAACGTCGATGGGGCTGACATTAACGACGCCTTGCAAGGGCTTGATCCAGAACGAACTCTGGTTATCGTGGCGTCAAAGACATTCACTACGATCGAGACGATGACAAACGCGCGTACGGCGCGCGATTGGATGGCGAGGACCGTCACGGATCCGTCAAAGCAATTCGTCGCGCTCAGCTCGGCCACCGACAAGGCGGGGGAATTTGGAATCCCGCCCGGGCGCACGTTCGGGTTCGAGGATTGGGTCGGCGGGCGCTACTCGCTTTGGGGGCCGATCGGACTTGGCCTGATGATCGCCGTGGGCGCACAGGCGTTCCAACACTTCCTTGACGGCGCGGCCGCCATGGACCGGCATTTCCAGGACGCCGATCTGGCGGACAACCTGCCGGTGCTGTTGGCGCTGGTGGGGATGTGGCACAATCAGGTGCAAGGCCACGCGACCCGCGCCGTGTTGCCCTATGACAACCGTCTAAGCCGTTTGCCCGCCTATCTTCAGCAGTTGGAAATGGAGAGCAACGGTAAATCCGTGGCCATGGACGGCAGCGCATTGGCGATGAACTCTGGTCCCGTCGTCTGGGGCGAGCCCGGCACCAACGGACAGCACGCGTTCTACCAGTTGATCCATCAGGGCACGCGCGTCGTCCCCTGCGAATTCCTTGTCGCCGCCAAGGGCCACGAGCCAGAGCTTGCGCATCACCACCGCCTTCTTGTCGCGAATTGCCTGGCACAGTCCGAGGCCTTGATGCGGGGCCGCAGCCTGGATGAGGCCCGCGAAATGATGGCCGCGAAGGGGCTTGAGGGGGCGGAGTTGGCGCGACAGGCTGCGCACCGTGTCTTCTCGGGCAATCGCCCCTCTACCACGCTGCTCTATGATCAGTTAACGCCGTTTACCCTTGGCCAGATCATCGCGCTTTATGAACACCGTGTGTTCGTGGAGGGGGTAATCCTTGGCATCAACTCCTTCGATCAATGGGGCGTTGAGTTGGGCAAGGAGCTGGCCGTCGCGCTGGAGCCTGTCTTGTCCGGGGCCGATGAGGGGGCGGGCAAGGATGGCTCCACACTTGCGCTGGTGGCGGCGGTAAGGGCGGCGGGCGGCATCTAGCCCTCTGCCACTGCGCCGTCCTCGGACAGGAACGCCGCGCGGCCCGCGTCAGGGATCGCGTAGCGGCCCGGCGCATCGCGGTTCAGCAGAACGACGATGGCGCTGCCCTCGGACGTGCAGTCCATCGTGTCGCCCAGGCGCCAGACGGCAAAGGCCATGGTGAAGGATGTCGTGCGAAAGTGGCTGACACGGCCTGTGACGACGTAATCCTCACCCATCCCCATCTCGGCCAGATAGCTGCACTGCACCTGTTTCAGCACCAGCTTCGGCGACGCGGGGCCGTAATCCGTCACCCCACGCGCGGCCAGGAAGGGCAGGCGGAAGCTTTCGTACCAGCGCAGATAGGCGGTGTGGTTGACGTGGCCGATGGCGTCCAACTCTCCGAACCGGACCCGGTCGGCCAGGCCGAAGGTCCACGGCGCGGGGATGCCAAGGGCGCGCAGGGTCTCGGCGGGCAGGGGGGTGTGATAGGGGATGTCGGGCATTCATGGTCCTCCGGTGCGCGATGATGTAATCACCAGGCGAAGTGCATTGGCAAGGGAGCCTTCCATGGCCCGGATCGTGTTCGACCTTGATGGCACGCTGATCGATAGCGTGGCCGATATCGCCGCCGCCGCCAATGCGACCCTGGCAGAGGTGGGCGAAGCCCCGCTGTCCGTCGACCAGGCGCGCAGTTTCGTGGGGGCGGGCGCGGTGGTGTTCGTTGAGCGGATGGCGCGGGCGCGCGACCTTCCCGACCCCGCACCCTTGGTGCCGCGCTTCCTCCACCACTATGAGGGCGCGGTGACGCAGACGCTGATCTACCCCGGCGTAGAGGCGGCCCTGGCGCGGTTGGAGCAACGGGGCCACAGCCTTGGCCTGTGCACCAACAAACCGCACCTTCCGACGCAAGCGGTGCTGGCGCATCTGGGGTGGGCTGATCTCTTTGATACGGTGTTGACCGGCGACAGCCTGCCCCAGCGAAAGCCTGACCCCGCGCCCCTTCTGGCGGCCTTCGACGCCCTGGGCACGGGGCCGTCGATTTATGTGGGCGACAGTGATGTGGATGCCGAAACCGCCGCACGCGCGCACGTGCCGTTTGTGCTTTTCACACCCGGATATCGCACCACGCCGGTGGAGGATCTGCCCCACACCGCCGCGTTTGACGATTGGTCCGAGATCCCTAATGTGATCGTCAGCCTCGGGGTGTGACGCCGGGCGTTGGAAGCAGGAGACGCGCCGTGGAGATCATGTTGTGGGCCTTTGGTGGCGTCGCTGCCGTGGTCGCGGCGATCATCGCCGCAGCCCTTTGGGTCGTTTTCGTGCGCGACCGAGAGGCGCCCAACACGCGCAACCACAGTAGGGCCCGTACACGCAGGGCCCGCAGGAAACACCGCAAAGGCGGCGGCCGGACGACGCGGTAGAAGGCGTCGCAAAAGTTCAGGAAGTTCTTGGAGCGGGTAACGAGAATCGAACTCGTAACTAAAGCTTGGGAAGCTGCCGTGATACCTTTTCACCATACCCGCCCTTGCCTGTGAGATAAGCGAGGGTCGGGGGCTCGTCAACCTGTGGCGGTATCGGTGATGCATTGCGCCCACGTGCCGGGGCGCGCGCCGGGCCGGGTCGGGTCGGCGTGGCTGGCGGGCGGGGGCCGGTTTTGCGCCGGGGTCTTTGATCTGTGTCAAGTTATCCTGACATTTTATGTGTCAACTTAGATGTACATATTTCAGGGGGCCGACATGCGCATACTCTTCGTACATCCGAACTACAGGTCTGGGGGCGCAGAAATTGCCGGGACCTGGCCGCCGGCCTGGGTGGCGTATCTGACGGGTCATCTGCGTCAAGCGGGCTTTGACGACATTCACTTCATCGATGCCATGACGGACAATCTGACTGACGCCGATCTGGCAAAACAGATCGAGGAAGTCGCCCCCGATGTGGTGGGGGTCACGGCGATCACGCCGTCGATCTACCGGGCAGAAGACGTTCTGAAGATCGCGCAGGATGTGGTGCCCAGGGCGGTGCGGGTCATGGGCGGCGTGCATGCGACGTTCATGTACAAGCAGGTGCTAAGCGAGGCGCCCTGGGTCGACGTGATCGTGCGCGGTGAGGGGGAAGAGATCTGCACCGAGCTGATGCTGGCCATTGAAGACGGGCGGTTCCCGGCCGAGAGGCACAAGATAAAGGGGTTGGCGTTCACCGATAACGACCAGATCGTGGCGACGCCTGCGGCCTCAACGGTCAAGGACCTGAGCAAGATCAAGCCCGATTGGTCGGTGCTGGAGTGGTCGAAGTACATCTACATTCCCCTCGGCACCCGTGTCGCGATCCCGAACCTGGCGCGGGGGTGTCCGTTCACCTGCTCGTTCTGTTCGCAGTGGAAATTCTGGCGCGACTACCGCGTTCGCGACCCCAAGGACGTCGTCGATGAGATCGAGGATCTGGTGGATAATCATGGCGTCGGCTTCTTCATTCTGGCCGACGAGGAGCCGTCCATCAACAAGAAGAAATTCGTGGCCTTCTGCCAGGAATTGATCGACCGGGGCCTGCCCGACCGTGTGAAATGGGGCATCAACACGCGGGTGACGGACATCTACCGCGACCGCGATCTGTTGAAGTTCTACCGCAAGGCGGGGCTGGTGCATGTAAGCCTTGGGACGGAAGCGGCGGCGCAGATGAAGCTGGACGTGTTCAACAAGGAAACAAAGGTCGAGGAGAACAAGGAAGCCATTCGCCTCCTGCGAGAGGCCGATATCCTGGTGGAGGCGCAGTTCATCGTGGGCCTCGACAACGAGACGCCCGAGACGTTGGAGGAAACCTACCAGATGGCATGGGACTGGCAGCCGGATTTGGCCAACTGGTCAATGTATACGCCCTGGCCCTTCACGCCGCTGTTCCAGGAGTTGAAGGACCAGGTGGAAGTGTTTGATTTCTCTCGGTATAATTTTGTGACCCCGATCATGAAGCCCGCCGCGATGGAGCGGGGGGAATTGCTGGACGGGGTGATGAACAACTACCGCCGCTTCTACATGAAAAAGGCGCTGTTCCATTACCCCTGGCGCGGCACGGGCTTCCGGCGGCGGTATCTGCTGGGGTGTCTTTATGCCTTCCTGAAGGCGGGCGTGGGGCGCACGTTCTATGACCTTGGCAAGGTCGGCTATACGGGGCCACAGTCGAAGCACAAACTGGATTTCCATTTTGACGAGACCCGCACCATTGCCGAGGCGCAGATGGATGATTGGGAGGCGTCCGCCGACAAGGCAGCCAAGGCGGCCGAGCGGCGTGAGGCGGTGAAGGCCCAGACGATCGAGCGCAAGCGTGACTTCAAGATGCCGAACGGTGCTAGAGTAAAGGCCTGTGGGGGTGGCACGCAGCAAATGGAGGACGTCTGAGGATGGCCAGAACGCCGCCGCGCTGATTGGACCGAACGCGATCTTGCAGATGCTGCCGGTGCTTGACCAATGGGGCGGGCAGGAGGGGCGCGCGCGGATACTGGCGGCGGCGGGTATTGACCAAGTGCCCGACGGCACCCGGATGATCCCTGAAGAGGACGCGGCGCGACTGCATCGCCAGTTGCGCCATGACGCGCCTGAACGGGCCGCGCCCATGGCGGCGGAGGCGGGGCGGCGAACGGCCGATTACATCCTCGCGCACCGGATCCCGCGCCCCGCGCAGCGTGTGCTGAAGGCCCTGCCACCCTTTGCCGCCGCGCGTTTGCTGTCCAGGGCGATTTCCCGGAACGCCTGGACCTTTGTCGGCTCGGGCACGTTGCACGTCCGGGATGCCTGGACCTTCGAGATCGAGGCCAACCCGCTGATCGCAGGGGAGGTCAGTGAACACTGCCTGTGTGATTGGCATGCGGGCGTTTTCGGGCACCTCTACCAAACGCTGGTAACACCGCGCGCCACCTGCACCGAGGTCTCCTGCGGCGCGCAGGCCCCCGGCACCCGTTGCCGGTTCGAGGTGCGCCGGGCCTAACCGCGTCGTCGCCTGCGTCGCCCGCCGCCGTCGCCCGGGGCCGAGCCGCTGGCACCGAACGCCACGTTGGGCAGGGTCACGACCTGTGCCAGTTCCGGGAACGGATCGGTGGCATGGGGGATGGCATTGGCGTTGACGAAATGCTCCTGAAAACGCGGCTCCACCGCCGTCTCCACCTTGTGGATATCGCGGACGATCGCCTCAATGGACGTCCGCGCGGCGCGGTTGCACAGCGCAATGCGCGCGCCGTGGCCCGCCGCATTGCCCGCCGATTGAACCTTGTCCAGCGGCACATCGGGTATCATCCCCAGCACCATCGCGTGCTTGGGGCTGATATGCGCGCCAAACGCACCCGCCAGCACCACGCGGTCCACCTTGGTGACGCCGCGCTGGTCCATCAGCAGGCGCGCGCCCGCATAGAGCGCCGATTTGGCCAGTTGAATGGCGCGGATATCGCCCTGGGTTACGGTAACGCGGGGACCGCCCGTCGCCGTGGCATCATGGATCAGGTAGGCGTGGGTGCGGCCCGTGGGCTCGCAGCGCGCGGTGCCGGTGGCCTCCGCACTGCCGATCAGGCCGGAGGCATCCAGCAGGCCCGCCATGCGCATCTCGGCCACCGCCTCGATGATGCCAGAGCCACAGATGCCGGTGATCTGGGTGTCGGCGGGGAAATCGGCGTCGTCAGACCACGCATCCACACCGATGACCCTGAAACGCGGTTCCTTGGTCACGGGATCAATCTCGATCCGCTCGATCGCCCCCGGCGCCGCCCGCTGGCCCGCGCTGATCTGCGCGCCCTCGAACGCAGGCCCGGTAGGGGAAGAGCACGCGAGGACGCCGTTGGTGTCACCCAACAGGATCTCGGCATTGGTGCCGACATCCACGATCAACGCAAGGTCTTGCGAGGTGTTGGGCTCCTCCGCCAGCGCCACGGCGGCCGCATCCGCGCCCACGTGGCCCGCGATGCAGGGCAGCAGATACAGCTGCGCGGTGGGCGCGATGTCGGACAGGCCAATGTCGCGCGCATCCAGGGTCAGGCTGCCAGAGGTCGCCAGCGCAAAGGGCGCCTGGCCCAGTTCCACCGGGTCGATGCCCAAAAGCAGGTGGTGCATGACCGGGTTGCAGACGATCACCGTTTCGAAAATCAGGGCGGGGTCGATGCCCGCCTCTGTCGCGATATCCACGGCAAGCGTGTTCAGCGCCTCTTGCACGGCGGCGGTCATTTCCGCATCGCCACCGGGGTTCATCATCACGTAGCTGACCCGGCTCATCAGGTCCTCTCCAAAGCGGATCTGCGGGTTCATCAGGCCCGATGACGCCAGCACGCGCCCATCGGACAGGTCACACAAATGGGCCGCGATGGTGGTGGAGCCCAGATCAACCGCCAGCCCGTAAAGCCCCCCTTCATGGAAGCCGGGCCAGACGCCAAGGATCTGGCTGGTGTCACTGCCCGCAGGCGTGTGCACCGCGACGGAAACCTGCCATTTGCCCTTGCGCAGCGCCGGTTGCAACGCCTTGAGCACGGGCAGGCGTGCCGTGACCGGGCCGATATCCCACTGCGCTTGCAGGGCGTCGGCGACCCGCTCCAGATCGCCGGACGGCGAATGCATGTCCGGTTCCACCACGTCGATCATCACCAGCTTGGTGGCCGGGTCCATCACGATGGGCTTGGTGGAGGCCGCCTTGCGGACGACCTGTTTGTGCACCTGGCTTTCAGGCGGCACGTCGACGACGATATCGCCTTCCACCTTGGCCTGACAGCCCAGACGGCGGCCCTTCTTCAGGCCGCGCACGCGGTCATAGCGCGCTTCGACCTCATTCCAGTCGCTCAGTGCGCCATCGCGGACGGTGACGCCGTGCTTGGGAAAATCCCCGTAGGCAGGCGCGATCTGGCATTTGGAGCAGATGCCCCGCCCGCCACAGACGCTATCAAGGTCCACCCCCAACTGCCGCGCGGCGGTCAGGATCGGCGTGCCCACGGGAAAGTGGCCGCGCTTGCCCGAGGGGGTGAAGATCACAAGGGGGGTCTGGTCGGTCATGGGGCTGTGTCCGCGCTGGAAGTCATGGGCCGGAGACTAGCGCAAAGGCCCGGCGGGGACAGCCGAAATGCGGCCTTGGGCGGGCGGGAAACGTCAGGTTGCAGGCCCCGCATCCGGCCCCTCATCCAGCCATGCCAGAATGGCGGCCCGATCCCCGTCGAGCGCGGGCGCGGGCGGGCGCGTGGCGGGGTCCGGCAGGCCGCTCATCTTGATAGGGTTTCCGGCGGCTTTTTGCGGCGCGCGGCCGTCCCGCCCCGCGACCTCGATCACCATGTTGCGCGCCAGGATCTGCGGGTCTTGCATGGCCTGGGCGACGTTCTGAACCTCGCCGGTGGGCACGCCGGCCTTTTCCAACAGGTCGATCCAGTGGGCCTTGGGGCGCAACAGGGTCTCCAGCTCGATCATCCGCTTGAGAAGGCGGGCATTTTCGCAGCGCGCGGCGTTGGTTGCAAAGCGCGGCGCGGTCGCCCAATGGGGGTGGCCGAGCGCGTCACAAAGGCGCTGGAACAGCGTGTCGTTGCCTGCGGCGATGACGAAAAGCCCGTCTTCCGCGTGGAACGTCTCGAACGGTGTGATCGAGGGGTGGCGCGCGCCCGCAGGCTCGGGCGCGGGGCCGCCTGCCGCGACCATGGCGACGGCATGTTCCATGATCGACAGTTGCCCGTCGAGCATGGCCACATCGATCATCTGCCCCAGCCCCGTGCGGTCGCGATCATAGAGCGCCGCGAGGACCTCCTGGGCCAGGTACATCCCGGCGACGATATCCCCGACCGAGGCGCCGACGCGCACAGGCTCGCGCCCCTTTTCACCGGTGATCGACATGACGCCGCCGCGGGCCTGCACAACCATGTCATAGGCCGGTTTCAAGGCATCCGGCCCGGTCTGGCCATAGCCCGACACAGAGCCATAGATCAGGTGCGGAAAGCGGGCGTGCAGGGCCTCATAGCCATAGCCGAGACGATCCATCACGCCGGGGCGGTAGTTCTCCAATAGCACATCGGCGCGGGCCAGCAGGCGTTCGAAAATTTCGCGGTCTTCCGGGGCTTTCAGGTCAAGGGCAATGGATTGCTTGCCGTGGTTCAGGCCGTTGAAATAGACGCTTTCGCCGTCCTTGAACGGGGGGAAGGCGCGGGTGTCGTCGCCGGTTCCCGGACGCTCGACCTTGATGACCCGTGCCCCCAGCGCACTAAGGGACTGCGAACAGAACGGCCCCGCCAGCACATGGGTCAGGTCAAGGATCATCAGGTTTTCAAGGGGCGAGGGCATGTGGGGCGGCTCCGGTCCGGTCCAAGGGAAGTCTGGCAGATGCCTATCTGGTCATGGATATCACCCTGATGACAGTCCCAACATGCCGGTACCGAACCACCAGATGGTGAAGGGGAACGGCAGCACGGCCAGCATCAGCGTAAGGATCGTTTGGCGCGGCGCGAAAAGGTGGCTGAGGCCTGCCGCAATCATCAACCCACCGCCGCCCCCCAGAAAGGCGTTGCCCGGCAGATTGATCAGCAGCGCAAGGGTCACATAGCGATAGCGGGTCAGGGCCGCGCGTAGCCACAGGGGTAGGCGGGCGTGCAACGCGCCTTCACGCTCCTCGGGCGTCATCGCCGCGTTTTGCGCGATCAGGTCAGCCGCGCGATGCAGGCGGACGTCGCGGAACGCCCGCTCAAGCGTTGCATCCGGCACCAGGCGGCCAATGAAATACGCCAGCAGCAACCCGGTCAGCGTCGCCAGGTAGACGGCGGGCGCAATAGACGCGCCGCGAAGTAGCAGAAGGGCGATGCCGACCTCGATGCCGGGCACGAACGGGATGGCGATCAGCAAGGCGTAGATCGCCAGGGCGCTCAGCACGAGGACCAGTTGCATCGGACCCTGGCCCGCTTCGGGCAAGCGCGCGGTCAGATCCATGGAGAGCGAGATCAGCTTGCTCGCGACCAGGGCAATGGCCGCGATCAGCAGAAGGCGCAAGGCGATGCGGGCAAGCCATGGGCCGGGACGCTGGTCTTGTCCCGGCTGGGGCACGCGCTTAGCCCCGCCCGCGCCGTCCGCCTTCGCGGCCCCGGCGGGGGGCGGCATCCGGGTCCTTGTTGAACGCGATCCACGCGCCGCCGCCATCATCGTGGTTGAGCAGGAAGTTGGCGGCGCGGATCGCCTCCATCTCCTTGCCGGGGCGCGGCTTGGTCGACCCCATGCCGAACATCTTCACGAAGGCCTCATCATCCATGCCCTCGGGCAAGATGATCCCGGCGGCCTCCACCAGCGCCTTCTTGGCGGCGATCGCCTTGGGCCCCACGGGCAGCGCCACGGGGTTCATGATCGCGCTGGTCATGCCCGCGTTGAAGGCCATCGGCAGGAAGGCGTTGTTGATGCCATGCCGGTTGGGCAGCCCGAAGCTGATATTCGACGCCCCGCAGGTGGTGTTCACCCCCAATTCCTCGCGCAGACGCCGCACCAACGTAAACACCTGGTGCCCCGCCGTCGCCATCGCGCCGATGGGCATGACCAGCGGGTCCACCACGATATCATGGGCCGGAATGCCGAAATCCGCCGCCCGCTCCACGATCTTCTTGGCCACCGCAAAGCGCACGTCCGGGTCTTCGCTGATGCCGGTGTCGTCGTTGGAAATCGCCACCACGGGCACGTTGTATTTGGCGACCAGCGGCAGGACCACCTCCAGCCGCTCTTCCTCGCCGGTGACGGAGTTCAGCAGCGGACGCCCCTCAGAGGCCGCAAGCCCCGCCTCCAGCGCGCCGGGCACGGAGCTGTCGATGCACAGCGGGCAATCGGTCACGGCCTGCACGATCTCGATCAGCCGCTTCATCAGGGGCGGCTCGACGAAGTTGTTGTCCGCATAGCGCGGGTCCTCGGCCATCTTGCCCGAAAAGACCGCGCCCGAGTTGATGTCCAGCACTGTCGCGCCCGCGGCGACCTGAGCAATCGCGTCGGCCTCCACGCGGCTGAAATCGCCGTCCTCCAACTCCTGGTTCAGGATCTTGCGGCCGGTGGGGTTGATCCGCTCGCCAATGACGCAGAACGGCTCATCAAAGCCGATGACGGTGGTCTTGGTTTTCGATTCAATGATGGTACGCGTCACGGTTCCGCTCTCCTTGATGGGCCGTTTTGCGCGACCCTAGTGGGGGCGGCGCAGGGGCGACGGCACAGAGGCGACATAGCCGCGCTTGGCCGCGACGTCACGGGCCATTGCGCTCATGAAGATGATGAGGGGGGCAGGGCGTCGAGGGCTTTGAGGATTTCGGTGCGGAGGCGCGCGGCTCTGGCGTGGTCGTAGGACATGTGCACCGGGTCGTAGATGCGTAGGGCATTGTCCACATGGATAAGGGCGGCGTCGAGGTGCGGGCGCGGGTCGGGGGTGGTGTCGTGCGCGGCGCGGGCAACTTCGGCAACAGCGAGGTTTTCCTGGGTCATGGCCCAGTCCACGGGGTGGTCGGCCTCGGTGCGGACGCGTAGGGCGGCGCGGTAGCTCTCCATGGCCTCCTTCAGCAGGGCATTGCCCGCCGCCCCTTGGGTGCGGGTGCCTTGGTTTTGCTGCGCGATGGCGAGGTTTTGCATCGTCATGGCCCATTGCACGGGGTGGTCCTCCTCGGTGGTGACCCGCAGAGCGGAACGATAGCTGTCCACGGCGTCGGCCAGCAAGGCGTTGCCCTCAGCCCCCTGAGTAATGGTGCCTTGATTTTTGAGCGCGATGGCGAGGTTTTGCATCGTCCCGGCCCACTGCACGGGGCGTTCGGCCTCGGTGTAGACGCGCAAGGCGCTGCGGTAGCTCTCCACGGCCTCCGCCAGCAGAGCAGGGCCCTCGGGTCCGTCGGTGCGACTGCCTTGGGTTTCCAGCGCGACGGCGAGGTTTTGCATGGTCCCGGCCCAGTCCACGGGGTGGTCGGCCTCGGTGAAAACCCGCAAGGCGCTGCGGTAGCTGTCTGTAGCCTCCGTCAGCAGGGCATGTCCTTTGGCCCCTTGGGTGCGGCTGCCTTGGGTTTGCAGCGCGCCGCCGAGGTTTTGCATCGTCATGGCCCAGTCCACGGGGTGGTCGGCCTCAATGTAGACCCGCAGGGCGGCGCGGTAGCTGTCCACGGCCTCCGTCAGCAGGGTATTGCCCGCCGCCCCTTGGGTGCGGATGCCTTGGGCTTCCAGCGCGATGGCTAGGTCGTTTTGTGCCATGGTGCGGCGGTAAGGCGTGGGCGCGATCTCGGCACATTTGCGTGCGAGGCCTGCGGCGGCGGTCAGCGCGAAGGGCGTACCGAGGCGGAGGCCCTCTTCGTAGCGTTCGCCTTGGAGTGCGCGCAGGCGCTTGAACGTGTCCTCTGCGCTAGGGCTGTCGAGTTGCACCCGTTGCAGCTGCGCCTGCGCATAGCCGTCGGCATCATTGGCCATGGCCGCTTGGGTGATCAGCAGGTCGAGGATGCGGGTGTCCTCGGCCAGCATCGCTTCGCGCCGCTCGGCGCGGCTCGCGGCCTCGGCTTGGAGGTCGGTGTAGGCCTCGTCGATTTCGCCTTCTCGGTTGCGGGCGTTGATGTGCTGGATGAACTTTTCGGCGTCCGTCTCGAAGTTGGAACCGAAGTCGCCCCGCCGTTGCGCCTCGGCGGCCTTGGACAAAGCATCCTTCAAACTGGCCAAAGCGCCCTTAAAATTGCCGTGGTTGTTTTCGGCGTAGTTTTCAGACACGGCCAGTGCGAGGTCTTCGGTCAGGCCTGCGGCCTTGGCCCCTTCGGCGATAACGTCAAAGAGGGCCTTTGCGAACTGCGCCAGTTCAATCTCTTCCGGTGTCCGGCACGCGTCGATTTCCTCCTGCGTCAGATCGAGGGCGAGGCGGTATTTGCGGATCGTGGCGGCGTTGGGTTTACGGGAGTTTCCGGCTTCAAGCTTTTGCACGTCTGCTTTGCGGGTTTCCCCGCCATTGCTGTCATCGCCGTAAGCCGCAACGGCCAGTTGCGCGAGGCTCCAACCGCGCTCTTCGCGTTTGCGCGCGATCAGGACGCCGAAGCGTTGGCCGAAATGGCTTTCCATTTTTCCTACAAACCCCAACGAAAGCCGACAAACGCCAACAAGTTCTGATATTTGCGGCCGGTCCTTTGCCGTGGCGCTCGTTCATATTCGGGGCAGTCGACCAAGAAATCAACTGACCCGCGGGTCCTTCATCGCAAGGACCAAAGACATGAAGACCGAACCCAAGACGTTCCGCGACGGCATCCGCACCGCCGCCCGCCTCTACGCCTGCAAGTGCAGCCTCTACTGCCAACTCTCCGGCTGGTACGGCTACGTCGCCTATGTCACCGGCAAGCCCGAGGTCTACCTGCCGGGGCTGATCCTGCATGCCCTTTTGGCCTGGGCCAGCAGGCACTGAGACGCGCGGTAAAACCCTGAGCAAAAGGTTAATGAAATTCTGTTTTCTTTTGATATCAGATACTTAGCCCCTTGCTCAAGCTTGAGCAGGGGGGCAAAGTTCATGCAAACGCCGCCTCCGGCCCGTTGACGGGCTCGGTCGATGCCCCCCCATTCTGGATCGCCCATTTCGCGTTCGTTTTGATCCCGCCGAGGGGGAAGAAGTGGATGGCCTCGATCAGGCTGTCGGGGTGGGCGGCCTTGTAGGTGGCCAGATCCGCCATGATCTCATTCGGCTCGAACGGCAGCAGCAGTTTCGTGACATCCTTGGCCCGCTTTTGCAGCACTTGCAGCGAGTTTCCGACCCCGCAGGCGATGGCGAATTTGATCAGCGTTTGCAGCTTGCCGGGGCCCGCGATGCCCAGATGAATCGGCAGGGTGATCCCCTCGGCCTTCAGACGCTCGGCCCAGGCGATCACGGGGGTGGATTCAAAGGCGAATTGAGTGGCCATGGCCATGGCGGCGTCGGTGCGGTCATTGAAGGCTTGCTTCCAGCGCAGCGCCTCCATCACGCCCGCGTCGCCTTTGACATCGATATCGCGGTTGCCCTCGGGGTGGCCCGCGACGTGGAGGCGGGTGAAGCCGGCCTTGTCGAAAAGCCCCGTTTCCAGAAGCTGCATGGAGCAGTGGAAATCCCCGCGCGGCTCGGCAATGCCGCCCGCAAGGATCAGGCCCTGGCGCA
Organism: Gymnodinialimonas phycosphaerae; assembly: GCF_019195455.1. Taxonomy (NCBI): domain Bacteria; kingdom Pseudomonadati; phylum Pseudomonadota; class Alphaproteobacteria; order Rhodobacterales; family Paracoccaceae; genus Gymnodinialimonas; species Gymnodinialimonas phycosphaerae. The sequence goes on from NZ_JAIMBW010000001.1 coordinate 656,186, forward strand.
CGTCGGCCTCGCCCTGGTAGCGCGCGATCCAATCGGAGAGCGTGGCCGCATCGGGGATGGAGCGGGCGGCGAAGTGGGGCATCGGCTCATAGCCTTCCGCACGGATGCGCGCCGCTGTCGCCACCATGTCCTCGATCGGCGTGCCGTCGATGTGCGCGATGTAGACGCGGGTGCCTGCGGGCAGGTAGTGACGGAAGTCGTCCACCTTTTCGGCCGTGCGGGGCATGACCTCGATGGAATAGCCGCGCAGCAGCGCCTCCATCTCGGGCGAGGGGCCGGTCTGCGCGGGGGCGGGCTTGCGGAAATTGAGAAGGGCCATGAGTGTCTCCCACCGGGTTGGCGCTTTTGAGGGCAAGGGTCTAGGCGGTCTTGGCGGGGTCATGCCCCTGGGCGTCGATCAGAGTCTTGAGACGCTCATTGTCATAGGCGGCGTCCAGTTTCGCGGCCTCGGCGGTCGCGACCTCAAGCAGATCGCCCTCGGCCTGCCCGACGACGACGCGGTGGAATCCGGCCAGGTAGGCGTCCTCATCCTTGGCACCGACCTTCATGGCGGCGCGGTCAATGGCTTGCTCGAACCGCTCGGGCAGGGGGGCTTTCGCGCCGGTGCGACCCTTGCCGATGATCACCTGCGCGGGGATATCGCGCCAGAAGACATGGGTGATGGCGGGCATGGGTTTTCTCCAACACAGGGGCGCATCCGCGCCCGGGCTCCGGTTGGGGCCGCGAATCCGGCCCGGTTGAGGCACATTATGCGGCGTGGGGCTGCACAGTGGTCCTGTTTTCGACATCACGTCCGATCAAAACGACGCGCGCCCTTTTGTGTGGGTCCTGATATCGGGCAAGGCCCGCCGCCGGCCAGAGCGGGGCAGGCCCAAAACGCTCATCATCATCATGAGGTGCATCATCATCATGACGTGCACCGTGTCACAGGCATTGTTTGAAATCGGTGAACGCGGTAGGCTTTGCGCCAACACGTATTTGGATAGGACCGCGCCATGTCGCCCAAGCGCCCCGGCTCAGACGGCCCGTTCCCCAGACCCGTCGCGCCGGTGGCTCCGAAAGGGGCGCCCGGCGTCGGCCCAAAGGGGACGCATATCGGCGTCTCGCCCGTTGAACGCCGCACAGGGCCTGCCAAGGCCCACAAGTCCGGGCCTGACCCGGATGATCTCTATGCCGCGCTGGATCTCGGCACGAATTCGTGCCGGATGCTGATTGCGCAGCCCAAGGGGTCGCAGTTGCACGTGGTCGACAGCTTCTCCAAGTCGGTGCAGCTGGGCCATGGGCTGGAGGCTTCGGGCCGGATGAGCCGCGCGTCGATGGCGCGGGCGGTCGGTGCCCTGAAGATCTGCCAGAAGAAGTTGAGCAAGCACCGGGTAGAGTTGGAGCGCGCGCGATTGGTGGCGACGGAGGCGTGCCGAAGGGCCGTGAACGGGGCCGAATTCATTGCACTGGTGAAGCGTGAGACCGGCCTTGAGTTGGAGATCATCAAGCCCGAGGAAGAGGCGCAATTGGCGGTCGTCAGCTGCGCGCCGCTTGTGTCCACGCGGACCGAGCAGCTTCTGGTGGTGGATATCGGTGGCGGCTCTACCGAGTTGGTGTGGATCGACCTGTCCCGCGTGCCCAAGCTGGAACGGCCCAAGGCGATCATGCGGCTGCACCAGGGGTTTGACTACGACGACAGCATCTTCCCGCGTGCCAAGGTTGTGGATTGGATCTCGATCCCGCTGGGCGTGGCGACCCTGAAGGACATGTATGACGACGTGGCCGACGATGGCGCACGGTTCGCGCTGATGTCATGGTATTTCGAGGAGCAGTTGGCGGAGTTCTCGCCCTATACCGATGCGGCAGACCAGACGTTGGAAGGTTTCCAGATCATCGGCACCAGCGGGACGGTCACAACCGTTGCGGCCTCGCACCTCGGCCTGCGCCGCTATGATCGCAACAAGGTGGACGGGCTGCGGATGACATCGACGCAGATCGATACGGTGATCAACGGCTATCTTGCCCTTGGCCCCGATGGCCGCCGCCGCGATCCGCGCATCGGGCGCGATCGCCAGACGCTGATCATGTCCGGCGCTGCGATCTTGCAGGCGCTCTTGCGGGCGTGGCCCACGGATCGGTTGAGCGTTGCGGACCGGGGGCTGCGCGAGGGGCTTCTTTACGCACAGATGAGCCGCGACGGGGTGCTGGAAGACGGGCCGTATTAAGTGGGCTACACCGTTACCGATCCCGTAACCTCGGAGGAGCAGGTTCGCGCCGTCGTGGACGGCATCCACATCGCCCAACGCCACAAGGTTCTGGATCACATCGACACCCACTGTCGCGTGTGGATCGAACACTCCACGTTTCTGGTGATGTCCACCGTGGACGCGCACGGCCGCGTGGATGCCTCGCCCAAGGGCGATCCGGCGGGTTTCGTGAAGGTGTTGGATGACAAGACGCTCGCCATTCCCGACCGTCCCGGCAATCACCTGTTCATGGGTTTCGGCAATATTCTTGAGACCGGGCGCATCGGCCTCGTGTTTCTTGTCCCGAACCGCAATGAGGTGGTGCGGGTTAACGGCGCGGCGGTGATCGCACGGGATTTGCCCCTGCGCGAGGCGATGGCGATCAAGGGCCGGGTGCCGGATTTCGCGGTGGTGGTGACAGTGGAGGAGGCGTTCTACCATTGCGGCAAGGCGATCCTGCGGTCGGGTCTGTGGAAGCCGGAAAATGCCGGGCCGGTGGACGCACTTCCGACGTATGGTCAGGCGATCCACGACCAAGGCCGCCTTGACGTCCCCTTGGAGGACGTGGAGAAGCGCCTTAAATACAATGATGAAGGCCGCCTCTATGATGAATGAGGCAGGCGAGTGAGGCCAAGATGGTTAAGAACACCAGCGGACGCGGTCAGCGCGATCTGAAGGTCAAGGTAAAGACCGCGCGCGGGCGCAAGTTGTCCTCCACCCGGTGGCTGGAGCGGCAGTTGAACGACCCTTACGTGGCCGCCGCCAAGCGCGACGGCTACCGGGGACGTGCGGCCTACAAGATCATTGATCTCGATGACAAATATCGCTTCCTCGTGCCCGGCGCGCGGGTCGTGGACCTGGGCTGTGCGCCCGGGGGATGGTGTCAGGTGGCCGTGAAGCGCGTCAATGCGTTGGGCGAGAAAAGCGGCAAGGCCGTGGGCCGGATCATCGGGCTCGATCTGCAAGAGATGGAGCCGATTGCAGGCTGTGAGCTGCACCAGTTGGACTTCATGGAAGATGACGCGGACCTGAAGGTGAAGGAATGGCTAGGCGGAAACGCCGATGTGGTGATGAGCGATATGGCGGCCTCAGCCTCGGGGCACAAACAGACCGACCACATGCGCATCATGGCGCTGTGTGAGGCGGCGGCTGACCTGGCCTTCGACGTGCTGGAGCCCGGCGGCACCTTTGTGGCCAAGGTTCTTGCTGGCGGCGCGGAGGGGACGTTGCAGACGTTGCTGAAACAGCGCTTCAAGAAGGTCGCGAATGTGAAGCCCGGCGCGTCGCGTGCCGACAGCTCGGAGAAATTCGTCGTGGCGACCGGCTTCCGGGGCCGGGACGAGGGCGCGCAACACCACATTTAGGCCTTGCCCCTCTGGTCGCCCCATGGGATAGCGACGTGCCAACCGAACCCCTTCAAAGGAGTGCTCCTGATGGAGATTCGCGAGGCCCTCACATTCGACGATGTTCTGCTGGTTCCCGGCAAATCCTCGGTCCTGCCGTCCGACGCCGACACGCGGACCTGGGTGACCAAAAGCATCGCTTTGAACATCCCGCTGCTGAGTTCCGCCATGGATACCGTGACCGAAGGGCGCATGGCGATTGCCATGGCGCAGGCCGGCGGCATGGGCGTCATTCACCGCAATCTGGACGTGGAGGCGCAGGCGCGTGAAGTGCGCCGTGTGAAGCGGTTCGAGAGCGGGATCGTGTATTCGCCCGTGACACTGACGCCGGATCAGACGCTGGCCGACGCCAAGGCGCTGATGGAACGCTATGGGTTCTCGGGTTTCCCGGTCGTCGACGAGGCCCGGCGCGTGCTGGGGATCGTGACCAATCGCGACATGCGCTTTGCCCAGGACGACAAGACGCCGGTCGCCGCGATGATGACCTCCGAGAACCTTGCGGTCTTGCGGGAACCCGCGGACCGCGACGAGGCGATCAGCCTGATGCGGGCGCGGCGGATCGAGAAGCTGTTGATCACCGATAGCAAGGGGGTGTTGACGGGCCTTCTGACGTTGAAGGACACCGAGCAGGCCGTTCTGAACCCCATGGCCTGCAAGGACCCGCTGGGGCGCTTGCGGGTGGCGGCAGCCACGACGGTGGGCGACGCGGGGTTCGAGAGGTCCCAGGCACTGATCGAGGCAGGCTGCGACCTGATCGTCATCGATACGGCACATGGTCATTCCGAGGGCGTGGCGATTGCGGTGGAGCGGGTGAAATCCCTGTCGAATGAGGTCCAGGTCGTGGCGGGCAACGTCGCGACCGGCGAGGCCACGCGCGCCCTGATCGACGCGGGCGCGGATGCGGTGAAGGTGGGGATCGGGCCGGGCTCGATCTGTACCACGCGGATCGTGGCGGGGGTGGGCGTGCCGCAGCTGACGGCGATTTCCGATTGCGCGGAAGCGGCGGGCGACATTCCGGTGATCGCGGATGGCGGCATCAAGTTCTCTGGCGATTTTGCCAAGGCGATCGCGGCGGGGGCCCATTGTGCGATGGTCGGCTCGATGATCGCGGGCACGGACGAAAGCCCTGGCGAGGTGATCCTGTACCAGGGCCGATCGTTCAAATCCTACCGGGGCATGGGGTCGCTTGGCGCCATGGCAAGGGGCTCGGCGGATCGGTATTTCCAGAAGGACGCAGCCAGTGACAAGCTGGTGCCTGAAGGGATCGAAGGGCAGGTGCCTTACAAGGGCTCGGCGGGGGCGGTGGTGCACCAGTTGATCGGTGGCCTGCGCGCCGCGATGGGCTACACCGGGTCGGCCACTGTCGCAGAAATGCGCACGAAGTGTCAGTTCGTCCGGATCACGGGATCCGGTCTGAAAGAGAGCCACGTTCACGATGTGCAAATCACGCGTGAAAGCCCGAATTATCGTATTGGATGAGTGGGTTGTGCAACGCTCTTGAAGTGATGGTTTAAGATGCAACCGGCAGCACGCTATGCGGCGGCGATCGAGGTTCTGGACGCATGGCGTGACGGTGCGCCGGTTGAACAGGCCCTGACGCGGTGGGCGCGCGGGGCGCGTTATGCGGGCTCCAAGGATCGTGCGGCTGTGCGCGATCATGTCTATGACGTACTGCGCCGGAAGGGCAGTTGCGAGGCAGTCGGCGGTCCTGCGGGGCGCGGCTTGATCCTGGGGTTGGCGCGGTTGCAGGGCCTTGCTTTGGACGAGATATTCTCCGGCATAGGTCACGCGCCAGACCCGCTGGACGAAGCGGAAAGGGAAGCGGAAAGGGACGTGGACGCCCCGCCCCTTGATCCGGCTTTGAACGTGCCCGACTGGACCTTGCCGCTTCTGGCACCGCGCGCGCCCGATGCATTGGCGGATCTTCTGGAAACCTTCGCGCACCGCGCCCCCCTGTGGCTGCGCGTGAACCTGCGGCGTGGGACAAGGGAGGCCGCCGCCCGTGCGTTGGCCGAGGATGGATTGGTCACGCAGCCGCATTCTGAGGTGGCAACAGCGCTTGAAGTGACCGAGGGCGCGCGGCGGCTGCGGCAGGCCTCCAGCTACTTGGCGGGCTTGGTGGAGCCTCAGGATTTGTCCGTGCAGGCGGCGATGCAGCGGGTGGCTTGGCCGGACGACGGGCGCATTCTTGATTATTGCGCCGGGGGCGGGGGCAAGGCGTTGGCTATTGCAGATCGGACACGGGCGCAGGTTTTCGCCCATGATGCGCTGCCCCAACGGATGGCGGATCTTGAGCCGCGCGCGACGCGTGCGGACGTGCGGATCACACCGCTGACAAGCGATCAGCTGCACGCGCGTGGGCCCTTTGATCTGGTGTTGACCGATGTGCCTTGCTCCGGGTCCGGCACGTGGCGGCGTGATCCCGAGGCCAAGTGGCGCCTTAGCCCGCAAGCCCTTGAAGAATTGGTGAAAACCCAAGCCTCCATCCTTGAAGAAGCGGCTGATCTGGTCGCGCCTCGTGGTCGTTTGGTCTACATGACCTGTTCGCTTTTCGAGGCCGAGAACGAGGCACAAATCGCCGCGTTTCTGGCGCGTCATCCCGGCTGGCAAGCCGGCGCGAGCCATTGTGATACACCCCTGACCGCATCGGACGGGTTTTTTGCGGCGGAACTTCACCCGCTGTAAAATCTGGCCATGTGATGAGAAATCATACAGTCTTCGAGATGACCTTAAGGTTAATTTAACCATTTCGGCTCAGGTTTCCGAGGACGTCGGGCCAACGCCGCGTGGCGGTGACGGTATCCAAGAGAAGGCGAATTGAATTTTGACTGACGAGGCTGTCGATCGCGTAGTGACCGATGCACGGGGGATCAAACCTTTCGTGCAGCCCACGGTTTTGCTGGTGTTGGGGGCGGTCGCGGGTGTTGCAACGCTGCTTGCACCGGGGCCAGAACTGCGTTTTGGGTTGATGGCCGCAACCGGCGGCTGCCTTGCCGCGGCGGCCCTTGTGGCGCTGCGTGATATCTGGCGGATCTGGCGGGTGCAGAATACCTTCCAGTCCGCCTTTGCCTTGATCCAGCATGACCCCGCACCGTGTTTTTGCACCGATGACGACGGGTCGATCGTGTTGCAGAACGCCGCCGCTGAACGGCGCTTCGGGGAACGCTTGGGCCTGCCGATGGCCCGCGCCGTATCGTCCCTGTTTCCCAATGCGGCCGCGGTTGTATTCCGTCAGGAAACCGCGCTGGGGCGGCGTCCCTCTGCCCATGAGATCGTGGTGACCCCTCGTGGCACCGTCCGCTTGGCCGCGCACCGTTTGAACGGCGGTGTCATTTGGCGCATTGATGATATGGCCGATGCGAACTCGCGTCATGGAGAGTGGATTGGCCTGCCGATGATGGTGGTCAGCCACAACGATACGATCTTGTCGATGAATTCCGCGATGCGGGAGGTTTTGGGACGGCGCGCAACGACACTTGAAGATGTCTTTCCGGATCATCCGCTTGTGGCGGGCCGACGGTCCAGCCTGTCTGGCGCTGATGGCAAGATCGAGGTCATTCCCATTGTCGTGCCCTCCAAGGACGGTCGTCGGGAAGTCTACGCCGTGCCAGGCCTGGCCGAGCCACCTGCCGCCTCCGTCGCCGCGCGTGCGTTCGAATCTCTGCCCGTGGCGCTGCTGCATATCAGTGCGGATGGTGAGGTTCTGGCCTCCAATCACCACGCCCAAAAGCTTTTGGGGATCGATGCATCTATGACGGGCCCGATGTCTCGATTTGTCGAGAACCTGGGCCGTCCGGTCGGCGATTGGGTGGCCGATACGCTGGCTGAACGGGTGTCCAACCGCTCGGAAGTGGCGCGCGCCAAGCAGCGCCGGGATGAGACGTTTCTGCAGATCTCGCTCAGCCGGATCGTCGATGGCACCGGGCCGTCGCTTCTGGCGGTTTTGCACGACGCGACCGAGCTGAAAACCCTGGAGCAGCAATTCGTCCAAAGCCAGAAGATGCAGGCGATCGGCGAATTGGCGGGTGGTGTGGCCCATGATTTCAACAACTTGCTGACTGCCATTACCGGCCATTGCGACCTTTTGCTTTTGCGCCATGATCAGGGCGACCCCGACTACGCGGACCTGGTGCAGATCAATCAGAATGCCAACCGTGCAGCCAGTCTCGTGGGGCAGCTTCTGGCGTTCTCGCGCAAGCAGACGCTGGAACCCGAAGTTCTGGACCTGCGCGACTCGATCGGTGAATTGACCCATCTTCTCAATCGGCTGGTGGGCGAGCGGATCACGCTGTCTCTCTCGAACGATCCCGGTCTTGCGCAGATCCGGGCCGATCGGCGCCAACTCGACCAGGTCATCATGAACCTCGTGGTGAATGCACGCGACGCGATGGTGGACGGCGGCGAAGTGCGGGTCGAGACCCGCATGGTGCATCTGACCGAGCCGATGGCGCGCGATCAGGCGGTTGTGCCGGTCGGCTCTTATGTGACGATCCGCGTGCGCGATCAGGGCCACGGTATTCCACCCGACAAACTCCACCGGATCTTCGAGCCGTTCTTCACCACCAAGCGCACGGGGGAGGGGACTGGCCTCGGCCTTTCGATGGCTTACGGCATCGTGAAGCAAACGGGCGGCTATATCTTCGTCGACAGCGTTGTGGGCTCGGGCACCACGTTCACCATCTATATTCCCGCCCATGAGGCAGTGAAAACCGAAGCCACGCCCGCAGTGATCGAGGCTAAGGCGACGGAGATCAACGAGACGTTGACGGATGATCGTCCCGGCGTGGTGTTGCTGGTCGAGGATGAAGCACCGGTGCGGGCCTTTGCCTCGCGGGCGCTGCGTTTGCGCGGCTATACGGTCTTGGAGGCCGGTTGCGCCGAAGAGGCGCTGGAGACCTTGTCCGATGCGGGCCTCGAAATCGATCTTTTCGTGACCGATGTGATCATGCCGGGCATGGACGGTCCGACCTGGGTGCGTGAGGCCTTGAAAGATCGGCCCGGCACGAAGGTCGTCTTCGTGTCCGGCTATGCGGAGGACGCGATGGAGGAGGGGTCAATCGGCGTGCCGGGCTCTGTCTTCCTGCCCAAGCCGTTCTCGCTGACGGACCTGACGGAAACGGTGCGGCGGCACTTGCATTGACGCCTTGGTCAGCTGCCCAACCGGGCCCAAAGCGCGAACTCTTCAGGCGCCTCCGCGCGCAACCGCGCGTCCATCTCGGTGCTCAGACCCACGTCACGCGCCGGGGACACGTTGCTTCGCCCGACATCGAGGCGCGCTTTCACGCGCCCTTCGAGAAAGGCGACCGCGCGGTCCAACTGGTCATGGCGAAACAGATGATCGACGCCGAGCGTGCCATCTTCCTCGGACACGAACCGTGATTGCCGACCAACCTTGGCAAATTCAGGCGGTGTGTGCTGCAGCCAGGCGGCGACGAAGTCGTCGAAGCTGATATCGGCGGTGGAGTTTGCCGTCCCGCGGATTTCGTCGCGGGCGCGGTAACGGTACCAGCTGGAAAGCCATCCGACGGGCTCGCGGACTACGGCCATCAGCTCCAACTTCCGCTGGCCGCGCTGTTCGAAAAACTTCTGCACCTGGTTGCGGTATCGCCGAACGGTGCAGTGCTTTTGCTGGGGCGGGTTCAGAATCGCCGAATCCGCATAGGGCAGCAATGCCTGCTCCAAGGCGGTCGTGCCCGTCTTGGGGACCGCCAAAAGCACCAATCGCGCCTTCCAAAACACCAACACGTGCCGATCCCTTCACTTTTCCGCATTCGAGTAACCGATTGTTAACGCCTCCCCGTGAAAGATCACAGCACAGAAGAATTAACTTGAATTGTTCTCGTTTTGTTTGTTAACGATTTTGAGAACAAGGCAAGAACATGACAATGCCGGGCAAGCGGGATCGCCCCACAACCGGCCCCATTGCCGCCAGACCCTGCGGCATGACATAAGGACCTGAACTCCATGGCAACGGCGAACCTTCTCGACATGACCGATCGTAAATCTGCGGATAAGCAAAAAGCCCTCGACTCTGCTCTGGCGCAGATTGAACGCCAGTTTGGCAAGGGCTCCATCATGAAACTGGGCGGCGACAATGTCCTAAAGGACATTGAGTCGACCTCCACCGGGTCGCTCGGGCTGGATATCGCGCTGGGGATCGGGGGGCTGCCGAAGGGCCGGGTCATCGAGATCTACGGGCCAGAATCCTCGGGCAAGACGACGCTGACGCTTCATGCCATCGCGGAAGAGCAGAAAAAGGGCGGGGTTTGCGCCTTCGTGGACGCCGAGCATGCGCTTGATCCGCAATATGCGCGCAAGTTGGGCGTCGATCTGGACGAGTTGCTGATCTCGCAGCCCGACACCGGAGAGCAGGCGCTGGAAATCGTCGACACGCTGGTGCGCTCGGGTGCCGTCAGCATGGTGGTGGTTGACTCCGTCGCCGCGCTTACGCCGAAGTCCGAGCTGGAAGGCGACATGGGCGACAGCTCGGTCGGGGTTCATGCGCGTCTGATGTCCCAGGCGATGCGCAAGCTGACTGGATCAATCAACCGTTCCGGTTGCATGGTGATCTTCATCAACCAGATCCGCATGAAGATCGGCGTCATGTTCGGCTCGCCCGAGACGACGACAGGCGGCAACGCGCTGAAGTTCTATTCCTCCGTCCGTCTGGACATCCGCCGCATCGGCGCGATCAAGGATCGCGACGAAATCGTCGGCAACTCCACCCGCGTCAAGGTCGTGAAAAACAAGGTGGCGCCGCCGTTCAAGCAGGTGGAATTCGACATCATGTACGGCGAGGGCATCTCCAAGAACGGTGAGCTGATCGACATGGGCGTGAAGGCGGGCATCATCGAGAAGTCCGGCAGCTGGTTCTCTTACGGAGATGAGCGGATCGGGCAGGGGCGTGAGAATGCCAAGTCCTTCATGCGCGACAATCCCGAGACCGCGCTGGAGATCGAAGACAAGATCCGTGCGTCCCATGGCCTTGACTTCGACATGGCCAAGGACGATCCGGAAATTCTTGACGACGACGAATGAAGACGCCGCAGCGGGGGAATGCTTGAGCTGGCCCCGCCGCAGGATGAACAAGCAGGGAAGGGGTGGTCGCGAGGCCACCCTTTTTCGTGACGGGACCGTGGACAGCGCTTGGGCGCGAGGGTACATCATGCGCCGCACCTCCAGCCACGGGACCGCCGCGCCATGACCAGCCTCAACGATATCCGCTCGACCTTCCTTGATTATTTCGGGCGACAAGGGCACGAGATCGTGCCCTCCAGCCCCCTGGTGCCGCGCAATGATCCGACGCTGATGTTCGTCAACTCTGGCATGGTGCAGTTCAAGAATCTGTTCACGGGGGTCGAACGGCGCGACTACGTGCGCGCTACCTCGTCTCAAAAATGCGTGCGCGCGGGCGGCAAGCACAACGATCTGGACAACGTCGGCTACACCGCGCGTCACCATACGTTCTTCGAGATGCTGGGAAATTTCAGCTTCGGAGATTACTTCAAGGAAGACGCCATCCGTTATGCGTGGGAACTGATCACCCGCGACTTCGGGATCGACAAGAACCGTCTGTCGGTGACGGTCTATCATACCGATGACGAAGCCTATGATATCTGGAAGAAGGTCGGTGTGCCCGAGGATCGGATTATCCGCATCGCCACCTCCGACAACTTCTGGCAGATGGGGCCAACGGGGCCTTGCGGGCCGTGTACCGAGATTTTCTACGACCACGGCGATCACATCTGGGGGGGACCTCCGGGCTCGCCCGAGGAGGACGGGGATCGGTTCATCGAGATCTGGAACATCGTTTTCATGCAGAACGAGCAGTTCGCCGATGGCTCCATGGTGCCACTGGACATGCAGAGCATCGACACCGGAATGGGGTTGGAGCGGATCGGCGCGCTGTTGCAAGGCAGCCACGACAACTATGACACCGACACGATGCGGGCGCTGATGGAGGCCTCGGCCCACGCGTCCTCCACCGATCTGGACGGGGACCAGAACGTGCACCACCGGGTGATCGCGGATCACCTGCGTTCCACGAGCTTCCTGATCGCCGATGGGGTGATGCCGTCCAACGACGGGCGCGGCTACGTGCTGCGTCGGATCATGCGCCGCGCCATGCGCCATGCGCATCTGTTGGGCGCAAAGGATCCGTTGATGTATCGCCTGGTGCCTGCGTTGGTCAGCCAGATGGGGCAGGCCTATGCCGAGCTTGGGCAAGCGCAGGCGCTGATTACCGAGACGCTGAAGCTGGAGGAAGAGCGGTTCCGCACCACGCTGGATCGCGGCCTCAAGCTGCTGGATGAAGAGGTTGCTGGTCTGGCCGAGGGCGCGAATTTGCCCGGTGAGGCGGCATTCAAGCTTTATGACACCTATGGCTTCCCGCTCGACCTGACGCAGGACGCGCTGCGCGAGCAGGGGCGCGCCGTGGATACCGAGGGCTTTGACACGGCAATGGCCGAGCAGAAAGCCAAGGCGCGCGCGGCGTGGTCTGGCTCTGGCGATGCGGCGGATGCGACGATCTGGTTTGACGTGGCCGAAAAGAACGGCGCGACGGAATTCCTGGGCTACGACACTGAAGTGGCTGAAGGCGTGGTGCTGGCCATCGTGGCCGATGGCGCCGAGGTGGCGTCGCTCAAGACCGGTGAAACGGCTTGGGTCGTGTTCAACCAGACGCCGTTTTACGCCGAGTCCGGCGGTCAAGTCGGGGATCAGGGATATGTGCGCAGCCTTGAGGCAGGCCATGATGATCCCCAGAAACGCTTCGCGGCGGATGTCGAAGACGTGCAGAAATTTGGCGGGGGTCTGTTCGGCCATCGGCTGGCCGTGCGAAGCGGCACGCTGAAGATCGGCGAGGCCGTGCGGTTGGAGGTCGACCATTCCCGCCGCACGACCATTCGCGCCAACCACTCGGCCACGCACTTGCTTCACGAGGCGCTGCGGCGCGCGTTGGGGGACCATGTGGCGCAGCGCGGATCGCTCAATGCGCCGGATCGGTTGCGGTTCGATTTCAGCCACGGCAAGGCGCTTTCACTGGAAGACCTGGCGAAGGTGGAGGATGAGGTGAACGCCTATATCCGCCAGAACGCCCCCGTCGAGACGCGGATCATGACGCCGGACGACGCGCGCGGCCTTGGGGCGCAGGCCTTGTTTGGCGAGAAATACGGTGATGAGGTCCGCGTCGTCTCGATGGGGGTGCAGGACGGTTCGGGCAAAGGGGCGGACGGCAACACCTATTCGCTGGAGCTTTGCGGCGGCACCCATGTGCGGCGCACCGGCGACATCGGGGTCTTCGTGACATTGGGCGACAGCGCGTCGTCGGCGGGCGTGCGCCGGATCGAGGCCCTGACGGGGCCTGCCGCGTTCGATTATCTCAGCGCGCAGGATCACCGGATGGGCGCGCTGGCGCTGGAGCTGAACGCGCAACCCGGCGATGTGATCGACCGCGTCAAGGCCCTGAAGGACGACCGCAAGAAGCTGGAGAACGAGGTGGCGCAATTGCGCCGCGAATTGGCGATGGCAGGCGGTGCGCAGGCCCCCGAGGCGACCGAAGTGAATGGCATCGCGTTCCATGCTCAGGCGCTTAGCGGCGTGACGGGCAAGGATCTGGCTGGGATCGTGGACGAGCACAAGGCGCGTCTGGGGTCCGGCGCGGTGCTGTTGATTGCAGACACCGGCGGCAAGGCGGCGGTGGCTGCGGGTGTGACGGATGACTTGAAGGACAAGATCAGCGCCGTTGATCTGGTGCGCGCGGCCGTGGCCGAGTTGGGCGGCAAGGGTGGCGGCGGGCGTCCCGATTTCGCACAAGGGGGCGGGGCGGATGCCTCCAACGCGGAGGCTGCGATTGCGGCGGCAAAAGCCGTTCTGGCCCAATGAAACAAGAAGGATAGCACCATGCCCCAGGCTTTTTGGATTGCCCATGTGACCGTCACCGATGACGCCGCCTATGCGCGCTACGCCGCGCTGGCGCTGGAGGTGATCACCGCCCACGGGGGCTGCTTTCTGGCGCGCGGCGGCCCCGCGATCCAGAAGGAGGGCCGCGCCCATCCGCGTAACGTGGTGGCGGTGTTCCCCAGCCTTGAGGCGGCAAATGCGTGCTACGAGTCGGACGGCTACAAGCAGGCCATGACCCACGCCGTCGGCGCATCGGAACGGGATCTGGTGTTGGTCGAGGCGTCGTGAGGGCCTTGACGCCGCGCGTCTCGCCCTAGCTTTCGCCAGAGGTAAGGGGCAAGCATGACAACGATCTATTGGGTACGGCGGGATCTCCGCCTTTCGGACAATCCGGCGCTTGTGGCAGCCTGTGAAAGCGGCGCTGTGGTGCCGGTGTTTATTTGCGACGAGGTGGTCGAGGGGCACGGCGCGGCGCCGAAGTGGCGCTTGGGCCTTGGGGTGGAAGCCTTTGGCGACGCGCTGCGCACGGTCGGATCGCGGCTGATCCTGCGCCGCGGCAACGCGCTGGAGGTGCTGCGGACCCTTATCGCGGAGGTCGGAGCGGACGGCGTCCATTGGAATCGCCTCTACGATCCCGATAACCGCAAGCGCGACGAGGCGGTGAAGTCCGGGCTGAAGGACGATGGGATCAAGGCCGTCAGCCACAACGGCCATGTCCTCTTTGAGCCCTGGACGGTCGAGACCAAGACGGGCGGTTTTTACAAGGTCTACACGCCATTCTGGAAGGCGGTGCGCGACCGCTCACCGGGGGAGGCGCTGCCTGTGCCGCAAATCCCGGCCCCCGGCAGTTGGCCCGCCTCGGACGATATTGCGGACTGGGGCCTGGGCGACGCGATGAACCGGGGCGCTGACATCGTGGCCCCGCACCTTAACGTGGGCGAACAGGCGGCGCAGGGGCGGCTGGGGTCTTTCATGGGAGATGGCATCGACGACTACGCCGATGCCCGTGACAACCTGGCCAAGAACGGCACGTCGCTGCTGTCTGAAAACCTGACCTATGGCGAGATTTCTGCCCGCGCCTGCTGGCACGCGGGCCAACGTGCCATGGCCGACGGCAAACCGGGGGCGGAGACATTTCTGAAAGAGATCGTCTGGCGCGACTTCGCCTACCACCTCGTGTACCACACGCCACGCATCACGACCGCCAATTGGCGCGAGGAGTGGGACGCGTTCCCCTGGAATGAGGATGAACGTCTCAAAGAGGTGAAGGCCTGGAAACAAGGCCGCACCGGTATGGCCATCGTCGATGCCGCCATGCGCGAAATGTACGTCACGGGCCGGATGCACAACCGCGCGCGGATGCTGGTGGCCAGCTACCTGACCAAGCATCTGATGTGTCATTGGAAAATCGGCATGGACTGGTTCGAGGAGTGCCTGGTGGATTGGGATCCGGCCTCCAACGCGATGGGGTGGCAGTGGTCGGCGGGCTCCGGCCCCGATGCGACGCCGTATTTCCGGGTCTTCAACCCCGAAACCCAGGCCGAAAAGTTCGACAAGGCCGGGCGCTACCGAATGCGCTGGCTGGCCGAGATCACCCGCCAACCCCAAGACACCGCGCTGGCCTACTTTGACGCCGTGCCGCGCACGTGGGATCTTGGCCCTGACATGGATTACCCCGACGCGCCCATCGTTAGTGCCGCAGACGGGCGAAAGAGGGCGCTAAATGCCTATGAAAACCGGGACTTCTAACCGAAACGTGTCCAGAAACGCTTACATAAGGCACAAAAGCCACTTGCCCAAATCCGGGACGGCTTACATGTATGCGATCGGGATAAGGGCAAGAAAATGAATGTACTGACGTCAGTTGAGGGGCAAAAAGACCTCCCACGATATTTCAAGGCGGTGTTTGAACGGGCACAGGGGCTGGAGCATGGCCGCATCGACTTTCGCTTGCCCGATGGACGCCTGTTTCGCGTGGAAGGGTCCAAGCCTGGCCCGGTGGGCGAGTTGGACATTCACAACGTTGATATCTTCGCCCGCCTGATCCGCGAGGGCGATCTGGGCTTTTGTGATGCCTATCTCGATGAGTGGTGGTCTACGCCGGATTTGCAAGGCTTTCTGGACGTGGTCCATGCCGACAATGACGAGGTGTATGACGGTTTCCTGGGCATGGGCATCATCCGCGCCTATGAAAAGTTCCGCTTTTGGCTGATGCGCAACACGAAGAAGCAGGCGCGCAAGAACATTTCGGCCCATTATGATCTGGGCAACGATTTCTATGGCCTGTGGCTGGACGATACGATGACCTACTCCAGCGCCCTGTTCGAGACCGGACAGGAAAGCCTGGAGGCGGCACAAATCGCCAAATACGCCTCCATGGTCGATCAGATGGGTGCCGTGGCGGGCGACCATGTGCTGGAAATCGGCTGCGGCTGGGGCGGCTTTGCGGAATACGCGGCGCGCGAGCGTGGCATCAAGGTGACGGGCCTTACGATCAGCCAACAACAGCACGATTACGCGGTCAAACGCATTGCCGATGCAGGCCTTAGCGACATGGTCGAGATCAAGATGCAGGATTACCGTGACGAACAGGGCACATATGACGGCATCGCCTCCATCGAGATGTTCGAGGCCGTTGGAGAGCAATACTGGTCCGTCTACTTCGATACCCTGCGCGACCGTCTTAAGCCCGGAAAGCAGGCGACCTTGCAGATCATCACGGTGCAGGACAAGCGGTGGGAGGTTTATCGCAATGGTGTTGATTTCATTCAGAAATACATCTTTCCCGGTGGCATGTTGCCCGCCCCAAAGGTGCTGAAAGAGCAGGTGGAAAAGGCCGGACTTCACATCGCCCATTCGGTGGAATTCGGCGAGAGCTACAGCCAGACCTGCCGCCGTTGGCACGAGACATTCAACGCGAAATGGGACCAGATCGCCGCCCTTGGTTTCGATGACAGGTTCCGGCGGATGTGGAATTTTTACCTGGCCTCTTGCGCCGCAACGTTCCATTTTGGAAACTGCGACGTGACGCAGATCACGGTGCGCAAGCCGATCTAATACGGCCCCGCACCGATAGGGTAAGGGACAGGCACATGCCCACGGGCGCAAAATTGGTAGGCTCGATCGTTTTCTTCGCGATCGGTTACTACGCGGCGATGCAGGCGAAGCTGACCTTCGAGGAAGGCACGCCCGCGACCTATTTCAACATCACGATCGCGATCATCGGCTTCTTGCAGGGGTGGATGGTCGTCGGACGCCGGGCTGGCGCGGGCTTTGTTTTCGCGGCTTCCAATGGCATGCGGGCGGGGGCGCAGATCGCGCTTTTCGGCCTCGCGCTGTTCGCGCTGCGCACCATGTTCTTGCGCTCGATGGATTTGCGCTACTCTGCCCCCGGAGAGGCGTTGACTGAAGCGATGGAGCTGTTCTTGCAGTATTTCCAGCAATCGCTGACGCCGGGGATTTGGGGCGTATTGCTGCTGGGGGGGATCATCGGCGGCATCGTGACGGAAATCGCCGGGCGGGCGTGGCGCTAGATGACCCCGATCTTTTTGTTCGGCACCCTGTGCCACCAGCCGTTGCTGGATCTGGTGGCGGGCACCGAAGTGCGCATGGAGCCGGCCTCGCTGGCGGGGTATCGTGCCGCCTGGGTGGCGGGAAAGCCCTGGCCAATGCTGGAAAAACGCGATGACGCCAGCGCCCAGGGTGTGCTGATCATCCCGGAGCCGCAATCGCTTTTGCGGCTGGATTTCTACGAGGCCTGCTTCGGCTACAAGCGCCGCGCCGTGAAAGTGATCTGGGACGAGACAGAGATCGACGCAGAGGCGTGGTTTCCTCTTGAGCAGACCGGCACGCCCGGCGCGGACTGGTCACTGCCCACATGGGCGCGGCAGTGGGGCGAGGTGCAGCTGCACGCTGCCGCCGAGATGATGCGCCAGATGGGTCAGCAGGACCCGCTGGACGTCGGCCGCCGGTTCCCGATCATCCACGCCCGCGCCGAAGCCACGGTGCGCGCAGGGCACTGGCGCAGGCCCGCCCACGTGGGGGCGGGATTGACGCGGGATAACGTCAGGGACCACGGCACGACCCATATCCATGACGGATTCTTCAATACCGAAGAACGCAGCCTCAGCCACACGCGCTTTGATGGCGCGACCCAGGGGCCGCTCAACCGGTCGGTCTACCGGGTGGCGGATGCGGTGACCGTTCTGCCCTACGACCCGGTGCGTGACCGCATCCTGCTGATCGAACAGTTCCGCATGGGCCCCTACGCCCACGGCGACGCCGTGCCATGGCTGCTGGAGCCGATCGCGGGTATCCTCGACGCCGGAGAAACGCCCGAGTCCACGGCCCGCCGCGAGGCGCGCGAAGAGGCCAACCTGACGCTTGGTCAACTGCATTTCGTCGGACGCTACTACCCCACGCCGGGCGGCATCGCCCAGGTGTTGTTCTCGTATCTCGCCGTTGCGGATCTGCCGGGCGGCGTCGCGGGGCTTGGCGGCCACGCGGGCGAGGGGGAGGATATCCTCAGCCACCTTGTGCCCTACGATCTGGCCTGCCGGATGCTGGCAGAGGGCGACATGGCGAATGCGCCGCTGATCCTGACGATGCAATACCTGATGATGCATCGCGACCGCCTGCGTTCGACCGTTAGATTGGGGTGAGGGGCAGGTTGGGTTGAGTTCGCCCGCGCGCCCGCCTATCCATGCCCTGAATCCCCCCGCGCATGGACATGCGCAAGACCTACCCCGCGCATGGAGATGCGCCGATTTTCACCGCGCATGGGTATGCGCCGACAGCCACCGAGGGCCCGCGCCATGACGATTCATTCCGACCTTGCCTCTGCCATCGGCAATACGCCCCTGATCCGTCTGCGTGCCGCGTCCGAGGCGACGGGCTGTGAGATCCTCGGCAAGGCCGAGTTCCTCAACCCCGGCCAGTCGGTCAAGGACCGTGCCGCGCTGTTTATCATCCGTGACGCCGTGGCGCGCGGCGATCTGCGCCCGGGCGGCACGATCGTGGAGGGCACGGCGGGCAACACCGGGATCGGCCTGGCGCTGGTCGGTGCCTCGCTTGGGTTCAAGACGGTGATCGTGATCCCCGACACCCAGTCCCAGGAAAAGAAGGACATGATCCGCATCGCGGGCGCTGAATTGATCGAGGTTCCGGCGGTCCCGTACGCGAACCCTAACAACTATGTGAAATACTCCGGTCGTTTGGCCGAGCGTCTGGCGCAAAGCGACCCCAACGGCGCGATCTGGGCCAACCAGTTCGACAATGTGGCCAACCGCCAAGCCCATATCGACATGACGGGTCCCGAGATCTGGGACCAGACCGAAGGCCGCGTGAACGGCTTCACCTGTGCCGTGGGATCTGGTGGGACGCTGGCGGGCGTGGGCATGGCGTTGCAGCCCAAGGGCGTGAAAGTGTCGCTGTCGGACCCCGAGGGATCGGGCCTCTACAAGCTCTACACGGGGCAGGAGGCGGGCGGAAACTCCATCACCGAAGGCATCGGGCAGGGGCGTATCACCGCCAACCTCGAAGGTTTCACGCCGGATGACTGCTACAAGATCCCCGATGCCGAAGCCCTGCCGCTTGTCTACGACATCCTGGCCCATGAAGGCCTGTGCCTTGGCGGATCAAGCGGGATCAACGTGGCGGGTGCGATCCGCATGGCGCGCGACATGGGGCCGGGGCACACGATCGTGACGATCCTGTGCGACTATGGCACGCGCTATCAATCCAAGCTCTTCAACCCTGAATTCCTGCGCGAAAAGGGCCTGCCGGTGCCGCCGTGGATGGACGGAGCGGGCCGCGACGTGCCGTCCGTGTTCGCGGAATGATTATGCCGCTCATTCGCTTCCTTCTGACCCTGTTCCTCGCTTTTGCGCCGCTTGCCGCGATGCCCTTGCCAGGTCACGCGCAAACGACCGCGGCGGCGGAACAGCCGGATTATGACGCGTGGGAACGTGCGGCGGCCTCGACCGAGGCGCTGATCGAGGGGGGGCGGGCCTCCACCTCGCTGCTGACCGCGCGCCGTGGTGATCTGGTGGAATGGCGCGCCCGGTTTCTGGCCGAGGACGCGCGCAACGATGAACGCATCGCCACGATCCAGAGCCAGATCGACGCCCTTGGCGCGGCACCTGCCGAGGGCGAAACCGAGCCTGAAACCATCGCCAGCCGTCGCACGGCCCTGAACGAGGCCCTGCGCGCCGCCCAAGCCCCCAGTTTGCAGGCAAATGAGGCCTTCAACCGCGCGAACGGGTTGGTTTCCGAGATCGATGCCATCGTCGCAGAACGCCAGACGCAGGAATTGCTGGAACTGGAACCGACCCCAGCCAATCCGGTCAACTGGGCCAGGGCCCTGGCTGCGCTGGCTGATCTGGCAGGTGAGCAACGGGTGGAAACCAACGCGCGCCTGCAAGACCCCGAAGTCCGCGCCGAGATCGTCGATAACGCGCCGGTGATCCTGGGTCTGCTGCTGATCGGCATCGCCTTGATCCTGCGGGGGCGCCCTTTGGTGGCGCGTATCGGCGACCGGTTTCTGGATGCCGACCATCGGCGCGGTCGGGTCGCGCTTGGCTTCCTCGTTTCGCTGGGGCAGTTTTTGCTGCCCTTGATCGGGTGCGTCTTGCTGGTCGGCGCGATCGATGTGTCGGGCTTTCTGACCGAGGACGGGCAGATGCTGGCCGATGCCACCCTGGGCCTGATTCTGTCGACCTATGCCGCGCTGTGGCTGGCAGGCCGGCTGTTTCCGAAGCACGAAGAACGCGCGGCCTTGTTCGAGGCAGGGCTGTTGCTGCGCGGGCCTGTGCGTCGCACGATGGTGTTCATTGGCGTGTTCACGGGCCTTGCCAATGTCATGGAGGTGGTGGCGGCCCTTGATATCGTGCCGCCCGACGCGCGGGGCGTTCTGGTGCTGCCCGTCTATGTTGGCCTGGCCTGGATGTATTGGCGCTTTGCCAGCCTGATGCAGCGCATCCGGGGCGAGGCGTCCGACGGCGAGGTGTCGAGCTTCAGCCTGGGGGTGGTGAACATCCTTGGACGCACGTTGTCGCTGGTGGCGGTCGTTGGACCGATCCTGTCGCTGATCGGCTATCTGAACGCGGCCGAGGCCTTGATGGTGCCCACCGCGATTACGCTATTCGCGCTGGGTGTCTTGCAGGTATTGCAGGCGGTCGTGCGGGATCTTTACGCCGTGATCTTCCGTGCCACGCCCGAGGCCGCGTCCGAGGCGCTGCTGCCTGTGCTGGTCAACTTCCTCCTGTTCCTGGTCGCGGCGCCGCTGGTGGCGTTGGCATGGGGCGTGCGGGCCGAACGGCTGGGGGAACTCTATGCCCGCGTGATCGAAGGCTTCACCGTGGGCGACACCCGGATCACCCCCGGTGTCGTGCTTGCCGTGATCCTGGTCTTCGCGGCAGGACTTCTGGCCACGCGGCTTTTGCAAGGGGCGCTAAAATCGACCGTGCTGCCCCGGACCAAGCTGGATGTGGGCGCCCGCAATGCGGTCACGGCGGGGGTAGGGTATGTCGGCATCGCGCTGGCCTGCGTGATTGCCGTGACAAGCGCCGGCATCGACCTGACCGCCTTGGGCTTTGTCGTGGGCGCTTTGTCCGTTGGCATCGGTTTCGGCCTGCAAAACGTGGTGTCGAACTTCGTGTCGGGGATCATCCTACTGATTGAGCGGCCGATCAGCGAAGGGGACTGGATCGAGGTTGCGGGCAACATGGGGATCGTCAAGGACATCTCCGTGCGGTCCACCACGATCGAGACCTTCGACAAGACCGATGTGATCGTGCCCAACGCCGATTTCATCTCGGGCACCGTGACCAACTGGACGCGCGGCAACACCGTGGGCCGGGTCATGCTGACCGTGGGCGTGGCCTATGGCACTGACACGAGGCGCGTGGCCGATATCTTGATGGAAGTCGCCAAGAGCCACGACGATGTGGTCACATTCCCCGAACCTGGCGTCGATTTCATGGGGTTCGGTGCCGACAGCCTCGATTTCCGCGTCCGGGTGATTTTACGCGACATCAACCTGTTTGGTAACGTGCGCACGGAATTGAACCATCGCATCGCCGAGGCCCTGGCCCGTGAAGGGATCGAGATCCCCTTCGCACAGCGCGACATCTGGCTGCGCAACCCCGAGGCCCTGTCCCAGCCGCAGCCGCAGCCCGTTCCCGTGAAGGACGTTGAAGAATGACGACCGAGACCCTGTTCCTGAATGACCCCTACCGTACCTCTGCCACGGCCCGCGTGATCGGTCAGTCCGAGGAGGGCGGGGTAATCCTCGACCGCTCGATCTTCTATGCGCGCGGTGGCGGGCAGCCCGGTGACAGCGGCACGTTGATCTGGGACGGTGGCCGTATCCCCATCGCCACGGCGATGAAGGGGGAAGGGGGCACCATCGTTCTGGTCCCCGCTGAGCCCGCGTCCCTGCCGCCGGTGGGCGCCGAGGTCGAGCAGCGCCTCGATTGGGACCGCCGCATGGGTCACATGCGCATCCACACGGCGCTGCACTTGCTGTCCGTGGTGATCCCTCTGCCGGTGACGGGCGGCTCGATTGCCGCTGACAAGGGGCGGCTCGATTTCCACATGCCGGAGGCGCCTGAGGACAAGAAGATCCTGGAGGGTAAATTGAACGCGCTGGTGACGCGGGATCTGCCCGTCAGCGTCGATTGGATGACCGAAGCGGCGTTGGACGCCAACCCCGGCCTCGTCAAGACGCTTTCTGTCCAGCCACCGCGCGGGGCCGACAGGATCCGCCTTGTGCGGATCGGAGAGGACACCGACCAGGTGGACCTGCAACCCTGCGGTGGCACCCATGTCGCACGTACCGGAGAGGTCGGAAAACTGGTCATCACCAAGGTCGAGAACAAGGGCAAGCAGAACCGCCGCGTCACCATCGCGTTCGCATCCTGAGCATTCAGATGGGCTATTGGCCAGGGGTGTCTGTCGTTGCAGGCAGCCCCGCCTTTGCATTTCGGCCACTGTTGCGATTTCAAGGCAACGCCGCGCTGATATTTCTCGGGATTGCCCCCTTGCAAACATGACCTGATAGCCGCTAAACGCTCCTTCAACGGACAGGTGGCCGAGTGGTCGAAGGCGCACGCCTGGAAAGTGTGTAGGCGGGAGACCGTCTCCAGGGTTCGAATCCCTGTCTGTCCGCCATTCTCCCTTCTGTAGTACTCGCATAACCTATTGATAATAGTGCGAAGTTCGGCATTTTCGCGCTTACGGTGTCTCTCGGTCCGCTTGATATGCTGCACATTTTGCTACACAATTTTCTGCACAAACGCGAAGAATTTCCGCCATGAGCATCACAAAAAGAGGTCGTCTCTACCATCTCCGCCGCCGCGTTCCGCGACGGTATTGCGGGGTTGAGCCGCGCGGAACGGTTTGGATCAGCTTGCACACAGACTCGGAGACTGTCGCCCAAAGCAAGGCGGATCGGTCCTAGAGCCTGATGATTGAGGCGTGGGAAGCGCGTTTGGCCGGGAACAGTGCAGATGCTGAAGTGTGTTATGAGGCAGCACGTGACTTGGCTCGTGTTCGAGGCTTTCAGTATCTGGACGTCGGTGCCGTCGCGAAGTTGCCTGTAGAAGACGTTGTCGAGCGTGTGGAGGCCATTCCTGCTCTGGTTGACCAACCTGACCCCATTGACGGGGCTACCCTTCTTGGGACGACTCCTCAGCCTTGTATGACGGTCACAAAGACGCTCGATCTCTATTGGACGCTTGCCCACGAGAAGACCTTTGGCAAAAGCGAGGACCAATTGTGCCGCTGGGAAGCGCCCCGCAAGAAGGCCATCAAAAACTTCGTCGCAATCATTGGCGACAAAGACATCGCCAACATCACCCGTGACGACATGCTGGACTTCCGGCAGCACTGGCTCGACCGGATCGAGGCGGGCGAGGTCACGGCGAACTCGGCCAACAAGGACCTGATCCATCTGGGTGACGTGCTTAAGACTGAGAACACGATGAAGCGGCTCGGGTTGGATCTGCCGTTGGGTGAGTTGTCGTTCAAACAGGGTGAGGCCCGGACCCGTCCGCCGTTCAGCGAAGACTGGATCAGGATCCGTCTGCTCGTGCCTGGAGCGCTGAATGGGCTGAACGATCAGGCGCGTGGCATTTTCCTCGGAATGATCAACACCTGCTATCGCCCTTCTGAAGGGGCTGCGTTGTCGACGGACACGATCCGGCTCGATTGCGAAGTGCCGCATATCTCGATTGAAGCCGATGGCCGTCAGCTGAAGTCGCACTTTGCGCGGCGGGTGATCCCGCTTACTGGTGTTTCGCTTGAAGCCTTCAAGAATTTCCCCGACGGCTTCCCGCGCTATCGCAACAGTGCAAGCCTCAGTGTCGTAGTAAACAAATTCCTGCGCACCAATGGGCTGCTCGAGACGCCGCGCCATTCCTTCTACTCGCTGCGTCATTCCTTCGAGGATCGCATGCTCGCTTCTGGCATCGACGATCGCATCCGTCGGGATCTCTTCGGTCATCGACTTGACCGCGAGCGGTACGGTAAAGGCGCGTCGCTGGAACACGTCGCGGATCTCGTTGGACGCATCGCCTTCTGAGCCAGCAACGCCCGCGCCCGGCGCTGCGCTTCTGACATCCGGCTATCCTCCTTCACGGTCGCGGCCAACTCCGCCTCCAACCGCTCGAAGACCGGCGTAAAGGCCGGGTCCTGCGCCACCAGCTTTGCCACCTTCAGGAGCTCCGCCTCGATCCGCTCGGCATCGACCGACTGGCTCGGATTGGCACAGGGACTTCGAATGGACAGCGGCGTCTTCATACTGAGCAGCATGGGTCCATCGACCGGCACTTTGCAGGGCCAAAGCGCGTTGGTCGCAATACGGCCAGAAGCGGCGTACAAATCGGACGGTTTATCTCTCAAGCGCTCCACCCGTGGCGGCAGCAGACAGACACGGTCGATGGGTGTGCCGGGACAGTCAGGATGTATCGCAGGATGTATCGCAAGATAAAAGGCTTGGCACGGTGGCGTGCCAAGGTGTTGTTGTCGTTTGATTTTTTGCGTGCCGGGTCGAAGCCCGCAGTGCCGGAAAATCCAGCAACTATCTGATATCGTGAGTCAATATCGGTGCCAGTGGAGTGCTGTCCGTCGTCAGGGTTGTTGGAACCAAGAGCGACGTGAACTAGGAGCGAGTTTGGCTCATCTGGTTGGTTTAATTAGCCTGCCGCGCAGTGCATTATCTGCTCGGCCAGCAGCTTCTTTAGCTTGGCATTCTCGGCCGCCAGCACCCCTTAGTTTTTTCGCATTCGATACTTCGATGCCGCCGAATTTGGACCGCCATTTGTGGAAGGTCGCATCGCTCCCTCTCGGTCATTGCTTCCCAATGGCCTGTCGGTCATGACGTGAACACCTTGCCGTCCATCAACTTGCGCGCGGTGCGCAGGATCGCGGCAGAGGTGACGTCTCCGGCGTCTGAGACCTGCACCACAATCTTCGTCGCGCCGATTGGGTGCTCCACGGCCAAGACCTTTTCCGAGCCGGCCGGTACATGTGCCAGTTCCGCCGCAGGCGCGCCCGGGAGCAGGCAAGCCGTCGCCACACTGACCGCTCCCAACACACCGATGCTGGCGTGGCAACGGTGCGGGACGAACGTCCGGGTCGAGATCGCGCCGCCGTCTTGCGGTGGGCTGATGAGGGTCATCTTGGGCACCGTTTTGTCGGAGACATCACGAAGGTTCATCAGTGGGCCACAAGCCAGCCGGATCACCTCCAGCAGCGCTTTCAGGTCCGTGTCGGCGTCTAAGTCTTCGCGGGTCTCAGCGCCCGTAGCGCCCATGTCCGAAGCACGCAAGATCACCACAGGCATGCCGTTGTCGATCATCGTGACGTCCACGCCTTCGATCACATCCACCACGTTGCCCGTTGGCAATAGTGCGCCGCAGGTAGAGCCCGCTGTGCCCACAAACTCCAAAGGGATAGGCGCGGCCGTGCCCGGCACGCCGTCGATCGCAACGTTCCCGGAGTAGCTCACCATCCCATCCGGCGTCTGTACCGTCGCAATAGCTGTCTGCCCGGTATTCTCCATGTAAACCACAACGCGCGTATAGTCGTCTTGCGCGGTTATCAAGCCACGCTCAATTGCGAAGGGCGCGACACCGGAAAGGATATTGCCGCAGTTCTGACCGTCCGACACAATTTCCCGTTCCACGCCCACTTGCAGGAACAGGTAGTCCACATCCACACCATCGCGCGCGGACTTGGATACGACCGCGATTTTGGACGTCAGGGAATCAGCCCCGCCCATCCCGTCAATCTGGCGCGGATCTGGGCTGCTCATGATGCGCATCAGAAAAGCATCGCGATCATTGGGCAAGTCTTCGGCCAAAATGTAGCCACCCTTCGACGTACCGCCGCGCATCCACATGCAGCGCACGCCTTCAGACATCCCGCGGCCAGGATATACCGGAGATATGCCACAGATATCCGTCAAGCATCTGGCGTTTTCCAAAAGTTTCAATCATAATGCAGAGCTTTGGCAGCTAGCCGTTCGCGTATTTCATACATGTCGAGACCCAACTCGCCAGAGGCCAATCGCACACGTTTGGCCTCCTCCATCGCAAGGCGCTTTTCAGCCTCCGCCAAGACCACTTCCGCATCCGCTCGCCTCACCACGACAATGCCGTCGTCATCGGCCACGATCACGTCACCCGCCTCTACGGATTGACCCGCGCAAACCAATGGCACATTGACCGACCCAAGCGATTCTTTCACCGTGCCTTGGGCCGAGATCGCTTTGGACCATACGGGAAACCCCATCGCCTCCAGATCGCGCACATCGCGCACGCCTGCGTCGATGATCAGCCCCCGACAGCCCCGGGCCATGGCAGAGGTGGCCAGCAGATCGCCGAAGTAGCCGTCCGTACAAGGGGATGTCGGCGCGAGCACCAGAACGTCGCCTGCCTGTAGCTCTTCAATCGCCACATGAAGCATCCAGTTGTCCCCCGGTGGAGCGCTTATGGTCACGGCTGATCCCGCGATTTGCGCCCCGCGGAATATGGGCCGCATATGCGGCGCAAGGCAGCCGGTCCGGCCCTGCGCTTCATGGACCGTTGCCACGCCTGCGCGGCCCAAGGCGTCAATGATTGCGGGGTCTGCTCGGTCAATGTGCTGTCTCACTATACCCATTGCTTCACTCCTTCTTGGCGGCGGGCGGCGTGCCGTGGGTGTGAAATGTCTCGATCGTCTTCAACCCCCACGCCTGGCCCTTTTTGCGGTCCGCCTCGGTCCAGCACACGGGCTCCCAATCAGGCGCAAGGATCAGACGCGCGCCTGAATTTGCCAGCTCCACCCGGTTGCCCGCAGGCTCCCACACATACAGAAAAAACGTGCCCTGGATCGCGTGTTTGTGGGGGCCTGTCTCAATATGCACACCGTTTTGCAGGAAGATATCGGCCGCGCGCAGGATGTCCTCGCGTTGGTCCGTGGCATAGGTCAGGTGGTGCAATCGCGCCGTGCCACCCGAGTGATCTTCCGTGCAGGCCAGATCGTAGGTCTTGTTGTTGATCGTGAACCAAGCGCCGCCAGTGCGACCATTGTCGAGTTGGATATATTCGGTCACGCGACTGCCCAAGCACGTCTCCATGAACGTACGAAACTCCGCGACATCGGGGGCCAAAAGGTTAACGTGATCGATCCGCCTTGGGGCGGCACCAGTGAAGGCTGAGGCAGTATTTTTCAGGGTAGGGCGGCCGGCGGCGTCCGCTTGGTAGCGCACTGTGTCGTAGTAAATCTCAAACACATGGCCGAACGGGTCTTCAAAGCGGAACGCGCGCCCGTGGCTTTGGTCGCCGTCGGTCCAGCCATGCACTTTGTAAACGCTGGCCTCAATCGCCGCTACCCGCCGCTCCAGCGCTTCGGGCGAGGTGGCGCGGTAGCCGATGTGCGCCACGCCGGTTGTGTGCGAGGCGGTCAGATTCAAAGTGGCGAACTCATAATCGTCCCACGCGCGCAGATAGGCACTGTCGCCCGCCAACGCTGACACCTTCAACCCATAGACACGCGTGAAAAAGTCCAGGCTTTCCTCAAAGCGATCCGTCAACATCTCCACCTGGCCCAAATGGGCTATATCCGTGCACGGCCCGCTCATAACTTATCCACCGTGCGCGGGAAGATCGACTGGAAGCCTTCGGCATATTTGCAATCCCGCCCGCCAGACATGCCACCAGAGTTGCGCTTGAAATGGTTCGCACGCTGTTGCGCGACACGCGTGTAGTAGTCCCACAAATGAACTTGGCCTTGCATGTGTTCCATGGCGGCACGCTTCTTGTCCCAGACGGGCGTGATATCGAGGAAAGTATCGGGCTTCCAGCCCATCTGCTCGGTCTGGTGCGGCTCAAATAGGTAGAGTTGCGGCGCACCAAGGACCTTCTCGCCGGGGTTGTGACCCCAGGCTTGTGCGATCATCCGGACCTCCAGCGCGACTTGCGTCAAATACATGTGGTCCGTGTTATTGGGATCGTATTGGCTGTGGCTCATCATGAACGATGGCTGCACCTTGCGGATCAGATCGACGAGTTTGCCCTTGTCGTCCCGGTCCAGTTCCAGCGGATAGTCACCCAGATCAAAGCACTCCAGATGCGCTGCCCCAAGAGCATCTGCGGCGGCTTCCGCCTCGGCCCGGCGGATGGATTTTACCTCATCCAGTGTCTTGCCTTCTTTCCATAGTTTGGCGCTTTCGCCCCGTTCACCAAAAGACATTCACGCGATGGTCACATCGTACCCCAACTCAGCATGAAGCGCGATAGCACCACCGCACCGCCAAACGAAATCTGCGGCATGTGCGGACAGGACAAGAGCGGTTTTTTTGTGTTCCATTGGCAGCCTCTGCATAGTGTCCATGATCCGAAAATGACCTCAGAACGCATGAGAATAGAAATCGGAAACGTGCGACAAATGATAAACTTTTGCTATAGCGCGCATTCCGAATTTTGTTCCTGTCAGTAGGGGGCTATCCCGTCCAGCGATGCCCGCTACGGGAAACACCCGCGTTTTTGCAGCAAATTGCCCAACGAATTGTGCTGCAAAAAAGACGGTTCGAGGAGCGCCCTGAGCGCCTTGGCGCAGCATGATACATATCAAATTCTTTACCTTATTGCAGCGCCAATATCGTGGTTGAGGCCCAACGCCCCCAAACTGCATAGCGCAAGCAGAAACGGAAGATAGTGCAACGCACCATCGAAGTCTGCGGTCGGGTTAATCCAGTCGCATCTCCGGCACGCGGTTACTATTTATACTTGCCGCGCTTGGGAGACATCGTCTTCTCGAGATTTACGCCGACGGCATCCCCCAACTTCTGCATCGCCGGAAGCGACACAGCCATGTCAAGAATTGCATCAACAGTCTGGTTGACCGGAGAGGTGGATTGACCGTCCTCGGTGCGACCCATTCCAGTGAAATGATTGATGGAGATGCCATCGATCTTCTCCGCAGGTTTCACCATTTCCGCAACCACGAGCGGCATCGCCTTCAGGCGTGCCAGCTCCAACTCCATCTCCACCTGGGCCTCTGAGCGCGCATTTTCTGCGTCAATTTGGGCGCGGTTGGCTTCGACTTCCGCCATACGCATAGCCTTCATCGCCTCGGCCTCTTCGCGCTTTGCGGCGGTCTTGTCAGCGGCCGTTGCCTTGTCGCTGGCGGCCGTGATGGCGGCGCGCGCTGCGGCGGCTTCGGCTTGTTCCTGTGCTGCGATCAGGGCCAGCGCCTTACGTCGTTCCGCCTCCGCCATTTGGCGGGCGGTCTGGACGGCTTCTGCTGCGGTCACCGCCTCGATCCGCGCGGTATCGGCGTCCGCATGAGCGCGACTTTCTTCTTGCGATTTGGCGGCAAAGGATATTGCTCGGTCTTGCTCAGCCACTTCCAAGGCGAGCGCCTGCGCAATCTCAGCTTGTCGCAACACCTGCTCCTTAGCGATATCTGCACTGGCGATGTCCTGTTCCATTTGGATTCGTGAGTGGGCGGCAGCGCGTTCGCTATCGGCCTTCCGCGCAGCAATCTCGGACATCTGCGCTGCGATCAGCGTCTCAATCTCCTGTGTCTGGGCGATTTCGGCCCGACGCTGGTCAAGGTTAATCTCCAGCTTGCGGCGCTCCGCCTCCATCGCGGCGCGGGCGACGGAGACCTGACTATCTCCCTCAATCTCGGCGCGTTCCTTTTTGGATTTGGCGATGACCTCAGCCAATTTGCGCATGCCGACCGCGTTGAAGGCGTTGTTTTCATCCAACGCCGCGAAAGGCGTCTGGTCCAACGCGGTAAGCGACACGCTGTCGAGTTGCAGGCCGTAGTTGGCAAGTGTCTCGGTCAATGCATCGCGCACTTGCCGCACGAAGTCAGAGCGGTTTTCGTGCAATTCATCCATGGTCATTTGCGCCGCCACTGACCGCAACGCGTCGATCATCATGCCGTCAATCAATCCCTTGAGTTGGTCGGGTTGAAACACCCGTTTGCCAAGGGTTTGGGCGGCCCGGGTAACAGCGTCGTCATTGGGCGTGACGCTGGCATAGAACTCTGCGCCCACATCCACCCGGAGGCGATCCTTGGTGATCAGGGATGACTCGCCCGATCGCGCGACATCCATGCGCAGGGTTTGCATATTCACCCGGTTGATCTCGTGGAAATACGGGATCGCCAAGACCCCGCCATCGATCACAACGCGCCTGCCGCCCAAGCCAGTGCGCACCAAAGCGACTTCGTTCGTGGCGCGCTGATAGAAGGTTGCGGCCAGTGCGATGATGATCGCCAAAGCGACCAGAATGATGATAATCCAAGCCAGTGCGGTCATGGGTGAGGCCTCCGGTTCAAGATGACAGCCCGTGCATTTCGCACAGGATGTTGGATGACATGCCGCCGTCGGCGGGAATATTCGTGCCGCGAATCCATGCGGTCATGTCTGACAGCAAAAATGCGATGATAGGGGCGAGGTCGGCAGGCGTGCCGGGGCGATCCATGACGCGCGCGTCTTCTTCTGCGCGCGCGCCGAGCGTTTCAAGGAAGTCGCCAAGGATCGGCGTATCGACCGGGCCGGGGCTAAGACTGTTCATCCGGATACCGCGATCCCGCCAAGTCCAGCGATTTTGCATCGTCCAGGTGACAAGCGCTTCCTTGGAGAAGAAGTAACTCCGCCCGCCCTCATTGGTGATCTGATGTTCTGCTGCAAAGCGCGCGGCACCGTCGACATGCACGGTTTCACTGGCGCGGATTGCAGGGATGGAGCCTTGCCAGCCGAAGCCTGCCAAGGACGCCAAGTTCACGATGCTGGCGCTGTCATTCAGCTTGGGGATCAGTCCAAGCGTCAGGTGTTTCAGCCCGAACAGGTTCACGGCCAGCACCTTATCTGCAGGTGCGGTCGGTGGCAGGCCCGCGATATTCGCGATGCCGTCGATCCCCTTGGGCAGGACATCGATCAGCGCGTCGATTGTGGCGCCGTCCGATAGATCGGCGCGGTAGAATTCTTCCACGTGGTCAAAGCGCTTTGTCAGATCTACGCCCAACACGCGCGCACCCATAGCGGTGCAGACCCGCGCGGTTTCCAGCCCGATGCCCGAGGCTGACCCGGTGACGAGGATGGTCTTCCCCTCAAGGATCTGTGCCCGTTCCCAGCCCATCAAAACACCGGCGGAAACGGACGATGGCCGCGATCAAGCGTGATCCAGCGCGTCTCGGTAAAGGTTTCCATCGACCATTTCCCTCCGTGCTTGCCGACGCCAGACGCTTTGGACCCGCCAAACGGCACGTGCGGCTCATCGTTCACGGAGGAACAATTGACGTGGCACATGCCCGTCTCCAACTTTCGGGACATCTCCAGCGCGCGGTTCTCGTCCGCCGTGATAATCCCGGAGCTCAGCCCATATTCGGTGTCATTGTTCAGCGCGATGGCTTCTGCGTCCGTCTTGAAGGGCACGACGACGGCCACCGGCCCAAAGGTCTCATCCCGCCACACGGCCATATCGGGCGTTACGTTGGTCAGGATCGTAGGCTCAACGAAACGGTCCCAGACGCGGCCACCCAGCACGGCCTCGGCCCCCTTGGCCAGTGCATCTTCGATGTGAAACTTCACACGCTCCACCTGGCGGTCATTGATCAGCGGGCCAATGACATTGTCCTTGTCGGCGGTGTCGCCGTTTTTCAGTTTGGCCGCGCGGGCTACGAATTGGCGCAAGAAATCGGTGTAAATGCTCTCTTGCACCAGTACTTTTTCGACTGACATGCAGATCTGGCCCTGATGCATGAACGCGCCGAAACTGGCGGCGGATGTGGCGCGGTCCATATCCGCATCCTCCAGCACGATCAGGCTGTCCTTGCCGCCCAATTCCACGCAGGCCTTCTTAAGGTGCGCGCCAGCCTTGGCCGCAATTTGGCGACCTACGGGCGTTGATCCGGTAAACGAGATGCCTTTAACCTGCGGGTTCTCGACCATCTCGTCACCCATCTCCGATACGCGGTCACGCGAGCACGTGATGACGTTGAACACGCCCTTGGGGATGCCCGCCTCTTCCATGATTTCGGCAAATAACAAACCGCCCGCATAGGGCGTATCCTCAGATGGTTTAAGGACAATCGTATTGCCTGCCGCCAGGGGAAAGGCGAAGCCACGCGCGGTCAAAATGCCGGGCATGTTCCAGGGGCTGATCACTGAGACCACCCCCATCGGCACCCGTTCCACCATTGAAACCTTGCCATGGGACGACGGCAGCATTTCGCCAATCGCATTGTAGCACATTGCAGCAGCTGCCCGGAACACTTCGGGCACATAGCCCGCCTCGAACATGCCTTTGCCAAACCAGCCGCCACCCTCCGCCTGGGCGGCAGCGACGAAATCCATCTTCCGTCGGTCCCAGATGTCGGCGGCCCTGAGCAACATCATCGCGCGCTCTTGAAAATGCAGCGCGGCCCAAGCGGGGAACGCGGCCTGCGCGGCGTCGATGGCGGCGCGTGTTTCACTGCGCCCCCCATCGGGGATATGGGCCCAAACCGCCCCTGTGGAAGGGTTGATATCCTCAAAGGTGCGGGTGCCGGGAACCCAGTCACCGCCGATGAACATGCCCTTGATATGGGCGGAATTGCTTGGGCTGTCTAACATCTCAGGTCCTCTCAAAGCCGGCGCCGTCTGGCTGTCGGCGATACACTTCGACGCGCGGCGCGCGGTAGACTTCGATCACAGGCGTTGGTTTGTCCTGCGGCGCGCTCGGGTGCGGTGCCGCGGGGGCAGGGGCCTGCGAACTGCGCGTAGGTGCGGCGGTTCGGGGTCGATTGCGGGCCGCCTTTGCTGCACGCTCAATCTCGGCCATCGCGCCCGCGAGGCGGTCTGTTGGCACCTGGCTTGGCACGCTTGTTGTTGGGCGTTTCACCGCCGTCGCTGTCACGCTTTGTTGGCTTGCGGCGGCCACCATGTCGGCGACGGAGCGACCGAGGATCGCGTCCGCTGATTGCGTTTGCTGACTGCGCGGCTTGATCGCGAAGGCCTCAACCACCGTCTCCGGCATATCAGGTTCTGCCACCGAAGCAGGGGCGTCACTGCCCGCACCAAGATAGGCCGCCTGGACCGCCGGGTCCTTCATCAGGTTGTCCGCGGTGTCTTCGTGCACGACATGGGCGTTCTCGATCAGATAGCCCCGGTCCGCGATGCCAAGCGATTGCTTGGCGTTCTGCTCCACCATCAACACGCCGATCCCAAGGTCGCGCACCTTTGCGAGGTTATGGAACAACTCCTTCGACAAGAGCGGCGACAGACCAAGCGACGGCTCATCCAGCGTCAGGATCGTAGGGTTTGACATCATGGCGCGCCCGATGGCGACCATCTGCTGCTCGCCCCCAGACATCGTTCTCACGATTTGTCTGGCGCGTTCGCGCAGCTTGGGAAAGAGGGAATACACCCGGTCCAACGTCACCTGCTCTTCATGGCGCGCGCGCGCGGAATAGGCGCCCAATGTCAGGTTCTCTCGCACGGTCAGATCGGCAAACACCCCGCGCCCCTCTGGCACCAGCGCAAGCCCTTCATCCACGATCTTGTTGGGCGCAAGCCGCGTCAGGTCGGTCCCATCCAGTCGGACACTGCCCTCGACAACCCCTTCGCAAATCCCGCTGGCGGCCTTCAGAAGCGTCGACTTTCCCGCGCCGTTCGCGCCAAGAATAACCACGATTTCACCCTTCGCCACATGGACGGAGGCCCCCTCCAGCGCGCGGTGCTGGCCATAGCGGACGGTGACATCGTGCAACTCAAGCATCGTCGTCTCCCAGATAGGCACGGATCACTTCGCGGTCTGACAACACTTCCGTCGGCGTGCCCTGCGCGATCTTCGCGCCCGCCGCCATGACCACGCACCGGTCGCAAAGTGATCGGATCGCATCCATCACATGTTCCACCAGAATGACCGTCCGCCCCTCGTCCCGCAAAGACCGGATCAGGCTGATGCCGATCTGCAATTCCGTGGGGTTCAGACCCGCAAGCCATTCATCCAGCAACAGCACTTTTGGATCACTCGCCAAGGTGCGCGCCAATTCGACCCGCTTGGTATCGATATAGGTCAGTTGCCCAATCGGCATGTCGCCCTTGCCACCAAGGCCGACCTTTTCCAGCAACATATCCGCATGATCGATCGCCTCGCGCCCCCAGCGGCGGCGATGGCCAAAAACCGCGCCCGCCACCACGTTGTCACGCACGTTCATGGACGGAAGCAGGCGGACCAATTGAAACGTCCGGCTGACGCCTTTGCGGGTGATGGTCTGCGCGGGCAGGCCCGAAATCCGGTTGCCCCACAAACTGACATGTCCGCCACTCAAGGGCAGGGCACCCGAGATCAGGTTGAGCGTCGTTGATTTGCCCGAACCGTTAGGCCCGAGAAGCCCCAGAACTTCATGCTCGGCCACATCAAAATCCATCGCATTCACGGCAATCAGGCCACCAAAACGCTTGGTCACATTGCTTAATGACAAGACAGTCTGCGTCATGGCTACGACCCTCCCTGTTGGTTGATCCGCGCTGTGACGCGATCCATGAGGCCGACGAACCCGCCGGGCAGGACATAGACGATGACCAGAAACGCGATGCCGATCACCAGTGTCGTCTGGTTCGGGAAGTTAGACGAGACGGTCTCCAAAAGGATGGTGAACGGGATCACACCTAACAGTGGCCCCCAGAGGCGCGAGGCCCCGCCCAGAAGCCCCATGATGACCACCTGAAAAGACAGGATGGGGGCGAAGGCCAGCGACGGCTCGATATAGACATAGCGCGGCGCAAGGATCGCGCCGGTCATTGCGGCGACGGCACCGGGCACCATGAACAACAGCACTTTGGCGCGCGCCGTGTTGATGCCGGAATGGGCGGCAACCGTTTCATCATCGCCAATGATACGCAGCGCGAACCCAAGGCGGGATCGACCCACCAGCCAACCGGTCAGGAAGACCGCGGCAGCCAGACCCAGCAACCACCAGTAGATATCGGCCTCATCCAGATCCATCAGGACATAGAGCCCGCGTGCGCCGGTGGAGTTCTGAACCCATGTGATCACCTGCCGCACCAACTCGGCCAGACCCAGCGTGAAAATCACGAAGTAGACTCCCGACAGGCGCAGTGTCGCGAGCCCCACAAGGGCCGCCAATACCGCCCCGATGATCCCTGCAATGCCCACCAGTGACCAGAACGGCAGCGTATCGAACCCCAATCCAGTGACATAGGTGCCAACCCCGAAGAATGCCGCAGTCGCGAGGCTGATGTAATGCGTCGGCCCTGAAAACAGGGCCCAGGATGTGGCCAATACGGTGAACATAATGACCGTGACGCCTAGGCCTAGCCAATAGCCCTGATCAATCAGGGGCAAACCGGCGCAAATGGCCAGTGCCAATCCAGCCAGTACAAGGGTACGGATATCGACTGAAGTCAGGCTCACGTTGTCTTCTTTCCGAACAGGCCCTGTGGGCGGAACAACAAGATGCCGAGGAACATGACGTAGGCCGCTGCAAGGGTGAGACCGGGATCAATCAGCGTCGCCACGGTTGTCTCCAGCACTCCCAGTAGAAGCGCTGCGACGATCGTGCCGCGCACGTCACCGACCCCGCCCATGATAACGATGATCAGCGCCTTTAGCGTGAATACGACGCCGGTGGAGGCGTCCAAGGTCAGGTAGGTGGAGATCAACGCACCGCCCACCGCCGTCACCGCGCCACCAAGGGCAAAGGCCAGTGCCGACAAGCGCTTGACGTCGATGCCCACCAGCCGTGCAGACGCCGGGGCCGTTGCAATCGCACGGATCGACAGGCCCGCGCGGGAGCGGTTGAGCCAGATATAAAGCGCGCCGCAGATCACCACGGCCATGGCGAAGGAAATCGCCCGGTTCGCGCCATAGGAATTGCCCAAAAGTTCGACCGGGACCGCCATGAAGCTGTAAGAAAAGTAATCACCGCCGAAAAAGCTGAGCATCAGGCCCACGCCGATGAAAGACAGCCCGAAGGTGGCAAGGATACTATCGGTCTCCAGCTGGCCGCGGTTCTTGGCACGTGTGACCAGCGGTTGCAGCATGATGCGGTAGATCAGCCAGTTTATTCCGAATGCCAGCGGGGCCACGATGAAGATGGTCAGAAGCGGGCTTAACTGCGCGGCGGTATAGGCGATGAAGGCCACATAGCCGCCCGCCACCAGAATCTCGCCATTGGCGAGGTTCATGATCCGCGCCACGCCATATTGCAGGTTCAGCCCCATCGCGATCAGTGCGTAGGTGCCGCCAAGCAAAAGACCTGTTATCAGAATTTCCACGCGCAACCGCCATGATCTAAGAAGAAAGCCGGGGCGAAACCTTCGCCGCCCCGGAAGATTGAGGTTTACTCCCAGCCATCTTTCAGGATGACCGGAACAGCCCCGTCACGGTCGCGTGATGCGACACCGCGAAACACACCGCCTTGCCATTGACCTACGGTCCAGAAGGCCGCGTTGGAGTTGTTCTCATCAAAGCTGATCGGGCCAAGAATGGTCTCGAACGTGGCTTCGCGCAGGTAGTCAGACACCTCCGCCCGGTCGAGGCCGACGGCCTCAATCGACTGTGCCAGGATCTCAAGCGAAGCGTAGGTGGTGGCCGATGCCCAGTAGTCAGGCTCGGCCCCCGTGACTTCCAGATGCGCTGCCGCATAGGCTTGGAATGCTTCGCTGTCGGGGTTCACACCGCCCGCGCCCAGAACCCCTTCAGCCGCCGGACCGAAGCGTGCGCCATAGCCGGGGAAGGGGGTGGCCACGGCGGTGTAGAAGGCGTCGACATCCAACCCTGCGATCATCGCCTGCTCGGTCAAACCGAATGTGTCGGGTGGATAGGACCACGCGACGAACGCATCAGGTTCCGCCGCGGCCGCTCCGTTGATGACCGGGGAAAGGTCCTGTGTTCCAAGGGGATAGGAGGTGTCATAGACAATCTCGAACCCGGCCTCTTCAAACAGGGGGCGAGCTGCGGTGGCAAGCTCAATCCCAAAAGCATCCGCCACGTTCACCATCGCCACCCGGTTGCCCAGATCACCCGCGTCCCGCATGCCTTCCAACACATCCACAAGGTCCGATGCGAGGGCCGTCGTGGTGCCCAATGTGAAGAACATGTTTGGAAATTGCTCGGCCAATGCGCCTTGCTGGTCGGTGATGGCCGAAACCGCGATCTGTGGATAGCCGTAGCGATCAAACAACGGCGCTGCGGCAAGGTTCAGACCTGTGCCGTAGGGTGCGATGATGAAGTGGGCATTGTCTTGGGTTGCCAGACGCTGCACGGCGCGGATCGTCTCGCCGGGGTTGGTTTGGTCGTCATATTCGATCAGCTCGATCAGCATCATCTCGCCATCGACATTGAGGCCGCCGGCCTCGTTCACTTGATGGACCCACAACTCGATCGAGGGCCATTGGGTCACGGTCGCGCCACCGGCAAGTGGACCGGTACGCGGCGCTACAGCGCCAATTCGGATCGTATCGGCGGCGGCGGCTGTGCCTGTCAGGGCCGCCGCGATTGCGATGGCACTTGTCAGCTTCAAAAATGGTCTGCGGTTCATTGCGTATCCTCCATTTGCAATATTTCCTCGCGCGGGCAGGGGCCCGCCGGGGATGTTACAGTCTTGGTGTGCTCCCAACCTCGTGGATCGCGATCCAGCGCTGTTCGGTGAATTCGTGAATGACGCTCTCGCCGCCAAATCGCCCGTGACCGCTTAATTTCATACCGCCAAAGGGCATCGCGGGATCATCGTGAACTGTGGGTCCGTTGATTTGCACCACGCCGTATTCAAGCGTCTCTGCCATCGCTTGCGCGCGGTTCAGGTCTGCGGTGAAGATAGCGGCGTTCAGGCCGTAATCGGATGCGTTGGCAATGGAAATCGCTTCTTCCGCATCCTGCACCCGCATCACACTTGCCAGTGGCCCGAAGGTTTCCTCTCGGAACACCCGCATGTTGGACGCTATGCCATCCAGAAGTGTCGGCTGCATCTGGTCGGCCGCTGTTTCGCCCCCAACCAACAATCGAGCACCCTTCGAGACTGCATCCTCGACCAAAGCGCGCACCCGTTCAACTGCCTTGGCCGAGATCATTCGGCCACGGTCAGGTCCGGTCTCTGCCGCAAGCTGGGCCACACGGGACGTCAGCTTGGACACAAAGGTGTCTGCAATGGAGTGCACGACAATAATCCACTCGGTCGACATGCAAATCTGGCCTTGGTTGAAGTAGGCGCCAAAACAAGCAGCCTCCACTGCGGCGTCGAGGTCCGCATCCTCCAACACGATGAGCGGCGCTTTTCCAGACAGCTCGAGAAGCGCAGGCTTCAAATGGCGTGCAGCTTCAATCGCAACATCGCGGCCCACGCGGGTCGATCCGGTGAAATTTATCCGCCGCACGCAAGGATCCGCAATCAACGCGACCATGATGTCATGGGCATCATCCTGCGTACCGACGACGCAGCTTAGCGCACCTTCGGGCAGGCCAGATCCATTTAGGATATCGACCAGCAATTGATGGGTGCGCGGGCAGATATCAGAACCCTTCATCACCACCGTGTTGCCGCACATCAGCGGCCCCGCCACGGCGCGCACGCCAAGCGTTATCGGGGCATTCCACGGAACCAGCCCTAAAACCACACCTGCCGCCTGACGACGAATGATAGACCGGGTCTCGGGCGTTCCATGCACCACGGTCTTGTCCTCAAGGGCAGGACCTAAGCTTGCAACATGTTTCAGGATGCCTTTGGCCAAGTCGATGTTGAAATCGATCCACGAACGTGTGGCGCCCAGTTCTTCCTCGGCTACGGCGTACAGATCACCTCGTCGGTCTTCCAATAGATCAGCCATGGACGCGATCGTGCGGGCGCGCTCTGCAATCGGCCGATGGGACCAATCGGCAAAGGCTGACGCGGCAGCCGATGTAGCGGTCTCAACACTATGCGATGACGAGGGGGCCACATGTGTGCCGCTCGTCTGCAATGTGCCCAAAGCAGGCTTCGCCACGCTCACTAGGTGTCCTCCCCCATTTCCGCAGCAAGCCTTCCCATGGCAGCGCGGTGTCCCGCAGCCGGATACTGTGAACCGCGGTCCGTTTACCCTACGCCCCAGAAATCGGGCAAAAAATATTGATATCCGGGAAAGTAATGTCATTATCGGGGGGTGAACTCATGTCATTCCCTCAAATCCGTGCCATTGGCGCACCAATCGACCATCCACGCAGAGGCGTTTCGCAGCGGGCTGCATGATCGCATTCTGGGTGGTCTTGTCGATTTTCCAGGACGCACCTCACAATGCATCATGGTCTCTTCTGGGGCTATCACGCGCCTTGAAGCCGACCGAGAGGAAACGGTCGCGGCCCCCGCGATCATCTGGGGGCCGAAAGATGCAAACACTCGTATTCGGGCCCATGCGGGAAGCAATGGGGCGATCATGACGCTGGGGGAGGCCACGTTATCGAATGCCATAGGTCACAAACCCGAAGTCGCCGCCCTGCGGTTGATGTCAGCGCGCGACTTTACCCTCGATCTGTCCATGAAGTCGGACATTGAGCAAAGCCTCGCCGCTTGTTTTTCCGCCATTCTGCGGGAGTTGGACGCGGTCGAGACGGGAATGGATACCGTGATCGAGGCGCAGATCCGCATTCTGATGGTCTCGCTTTGGCGGGTGGGCACGGCAGACGTTACCCCAGCCGCCGATCACCGCGATGTGGATCTGACGTTGGAGACGTTTCGTCATCTGGTCGAGTCGCATCTGTGCGACCGCTGGCCCGTGCAACGTTTTGCGCAGGAGTTGGGAATGTCATCAGACCGGCTGCACGATATCTGCACGCGCAAATTAGGTATTCCGCCTCAGCGTCTTGTCTTGGACCGGCTGACAGTGGAAGCGCAGGCCCTGTTGCAACGTTCACACTTAACGCTCGATCAGATCGCCGACTATCTTGGGTTTCGCAGCACGCCGCAATTCAGCGCGTTCTTCAAAACCCATACCGGATTTCCACCGGGCGCATTCCGCAAAGCCATCCGGCGTAGGGACAACGTCGCGGAACTCCTGCAATCGCGGACCTACGCCGATTGGCCGTAACTACGCGCGTTGGCTTCCTCGGATATTTCCGGTCTGGGTCCCCCCCCAGCGCTGCTCTTTGACATTTTCTAGGCGCAATCCAAGGTCAAGAATCTTTGCGCGGGAACTGATTGAAAAATCATAGGCGGCAAGGATCGCAGCATTAGCTATGGACGAAACGCTCCAAACGCCGTTTTGATATGCACGATCTGCATGTGTGGACGAGTGATCGTTCCTGTGTCTTTAAGCCGTACCGGGAGAATATCGTTATGGGAGCACGAACCGCTGACAGCGCGTTTGCACCACTTGATACAGAGATATCGCTGGATCAGTTGGACCGCGATCCCTATCCGATTTACCGCCGCCTGCGTGCCCAATCGCCGGTATTGCGCGTCCAGTCCGCCAACCGCACGTTGCTGACCAAGGCGGCGGATACGAAGTATGTCAAAGACCACCCTGAAATTTTCAGCTCGGATGATCCCAACACGCCGATGCAGCGCGCGTTCAACGCGCACACGCTGATGCGCAAAGATGGGGAAGAGCATTTGCGTGAACGGATGGCGATGGCGCCGGCCTTTAATCCGCGCGTCATCAAGGGCGAATGGATGCCCGCCTACAGCGACATCGCGGACGAATATCTGGATCGTTTGCCCAAGGGTGAAGTCGTTGATCTGCATAAGCTTCTGTCTGGGCCCTACGCGGCGCGGGGGTTGGCGGTGCTGTTGGGCATACCTGAGGCCACAGACGAGGAGATGCAGCGGTGGAGCCAGATATTGATCGACGGATCGGGTAACTTTGGCTGGCGGCCCGAACCATTTGAACACTCAGACCAGGCCAATGCAGAGATGAATGCGCTGTTTGATCGCGTGTCCGTGGCCCACCGCGCCAATCCCAATTCCTCGGCGCTGTCGGTGATGGTCAATTCTGACGACCCGATCCCAGAATCCCAGATTTACGCCAACATCAAGATCGCCATTGGCGGCGGCATCAATGAGCCGCGCGATGCGCTGTCAACGATCCTCTACGGACTTCTGACAAATCCCGATCAGTTGGAAGAGGTCAAGCGCACCGACAATTGGAGTGGCGCGTTTGAAGAAGGCGTGCGTTGGGTGGCACCGATCCAAGCGTCGTCTCGGCTGGTAAAGGAGGACACGGAAATTCGCGGCTATGTGATCCCCAAGGGTGACACGGTAATGACGATCCAAGCGTCCTCCAACCGCGATGAAGAAATCTACGGGGACGGGGAATTCTATGACGTCTACCGCGAAAAGAAGCCGCACCAAGCCTTTGGCAACGGCCCGCACTTCTGCCAAGGCACCCATGTGGCACGTCGTGCCATTGCTGACATCATGCTGCCAAAGCTGTTCGAGCGGTTCCCCAATATGGATTTGCCTGACCCGTCTGTGGTGGAATGGCGCGGGTTTGGATTTCGGGGACCGATCAACCTTCCAGTTCGTCTGGCATGATCAATCGATCTTTGACGCATCCTTGAACATCACCCTGTGACGGCGGGTTTTGATCCACTCCGCCATATCCTCATCCGACATAAAGTGGTCCGTGTTGTAGGTATCTTGATGCAGGATTTCCTCGATAGGTCTGCGCCAACGCTTGTAGGGTGCGCTCGCAGGTGGTCCGAACAGGAAGATATCAAGGACTGAGATTTCCTCCGGAATTCCAAGCAGAGGACGCAGTTCCTTTTGGGCCTCTTCCTGTCCAATCGCCGTGACCCACCAGACCGTATAGCCAAGGGATGCAGCGGCCAAATGGGCGGACATCGTCGCGGCGGCTACGGATTGAAGCAAAATCCGCTCCGCATTTTCCTTGTAGCGCGCGTCCAGATCGGATCCGTCGTTCAGGATTGGGAAGGCGTTAACCCACCGCATGTCCGAGCAGACGACAACAAAGCCGGGCGCCGTGGCGAGGCCACGATAATCAGGCGTCGGGAACTTCATCTTGGCCTTCGCGCGGAACCGTTGCTCGGCCACGAAATAGTCGGCCATCTTGGCCTTCTTGTCCGCTTCCTTGACGACAATGAACTGCCACGGCTGTGCGTTTGCGCCTGACGGGCCGTGGCGGGCGGCTTCCATGATCATGTCATAATGCTCTTCCGGGACGACGTAATCCGGGTCGAACTTGCGCACGGTCACGCGGTTGCGGATGACCTCCATCAACGCGTTATAGCGGCTACGATCCCCGATTTCGGGCAAATCAACTTCAGCCTCCGCTTTTGCGAGGTCCACTGCCGGGGTAGTTTCCATGTCATATCCTTTCGGGGAAGTGGTCAGAACAAGTTGGCGAGCAGGCGCAAAGCAATAACGGCCAGCATCACCAGAATGATGTTACTGAACACCGCAGGCGACCAGCGCTGCGCTAAGGCTGCGCCCAACGGCATTGTAATAAGCACAAGGCCAAGCGCGGCGAACCCGAACACGATCAGCGTGGGCGTCATTAACCCTGCGCTCGCGATCAATGGGATCTGCGCATAAGACATCGCGACAAACACAGCTGAGATTGTGGCGATGAAAACGGGGCGGTCAAGTTTCAGGGCGCTGAGGAAGGTAACGGAAATCGGGGCAGAGACCCCGATGGCACCTTGCAGGACCCCAGCGGCAAGCCCTACGGGGGCAACAACGCGGGTTGCGGTCTTTAGCGACAAGCTCCAATCGGGACGTGCAAGACGGAAAGCGATGTAGGCGATGCACCCGATCGCGACGCCCGTGGTCAGGAATTCCGATGGCAAACTAATCAGCATCACAGTGCCAAGTCCCGCACCGACAAAAGCGGCGATCAAAAGGGGCAAGATGAAGCGCCGCGAAAGGTTATGTTCGCGATATTGCCACGCTTGCCACATGTTGGAAATCAGATTGGGGATCGTAAAGATTGTGACTGCTGTTGGCACATCGAAAGCGACTGCCAAGAGCGGAACGGCCACGATGGGCGCGCCGGCGCCGGTTGCTCCTTTGACGATGCCGCCAATCACGATGCCTATGATCGCGAGCGCAATGGACAATGGATCAATGGGCATCTGATACGGCCACACACACATCAAGCAGGGCTTGGCGTCGCTCGGTTCGGATGACCTTGATGGCGCGCTTGAGGGCTGCGGGCAGGTCCTGCCCGCACGCAACCTTTTCTGCGTGCGCACGGTTCGCCTGTGCGACTTTCGTGAAGTCGGGCAGAGGGGCAAGGGATGTCAGCGGCATCTCGTTGGCCTTGGCGGCGGCCCCGTCCGGGTAGGCCCCGATGACGGAGCGGCGCACAGCGTTCCACATCGCGTTGTTCTTGACGATGGTCAGGATCGGAAGCTGCAAGGCTTCCGCGATTTGGTGGGCTGCTACGGGGTTGGCGAACATATACGACCCGTCGCCCACGCATGCGATTACCAAACGTTCCCGGTCCGCAAGCTGCGCGCCAAGGGCTGCGTTCATCGCCCATCCAAGGCCACCGGAATGAGGGCTGATGAAGACACGGTTCGGCCCGGCAAGGTCCATGGAACCCGGCAACACGCCGAGGTCCGAGAAAACCACGGCGTCGTCGCCCATCGCGTTACTGATACAGTGACTGAGCCATTCCGCGCCCATCGGCTCTCCAACAGCATTGCGCGCGACGGCGGCAAGCTTCGTGCGGCGCGCAGCGGATTGACCTGCCAGCGCAGCGTTCCGTTTGTCTGCGTTGATCAAGGGTGCCGCAAGGGCCGCATCCAGCGCTGCAAGGGCCAAAAGCGGATCGGACTGCACTGCGATATCCGTCTGGTTCCCGCGCATCGGCAACCGGGCGAAATGGGGATCGGGGCCGATGTGGACAACTTTGCAACTGGGCGGTGGACTATTAGTTGCCGCAATCCAAGGTGTTGGGCTGTCGAGAACGATCAGAAGGTCCGTCTGATCGAACACCGCATCCGGTGCAAAGCCCGCGAAGTTTGGATGATCCGAGGACAGCAGGTTACGTGTCATGAACGGGCTGACAACGCGGATGCCGTGGTGAGTGGCGAAGGTAGAAAGCGCCGCGCCAAGCTGGCCGTCTGGGTCACCGCGTTGGCACAGGATTGTCGGGCTATCGGCGGCGCGCAACCAGTCGGCGAGCGTCACAATCGCGGCTGGATCAGGGGCGGCTGGCGTCGCTCTTGGTCTCGTAGTGGGCTGAGGGCTGTTCCAGTCGGGGCAGGCCTCTGCCAATGGCTCTCGTGGGAGGCTCAGATAAACGGGGCCTTCTGGTGCAGAATTCGCCAAAGCCATGGCGCGGCCCACCAGCTCTCCCGCTTGTTCTGGGTACCGAAGCTCGTAATTGAATTTCACCACATCGCGCAGCAATGACGTCTGGTCGAACATCTCTTGGCCGTAGTGGATCGGTGTCACCCGGTGGCCGGGTCGACCCGTCTCCGTGATCG
This sequence comes from Gymnodinialimonas phycosphaerae, assembly GCF_019195455.1. Lineage (NCBI taxonomy): Bacteria > Pseudomonadati > Pseudomonadota > Alphaproteobacteria > Rhodobacterales > Paracoccaceae > Gymnodinialimonas > Gymnodinialimonas phycosphaerae. The sequence goes on from NZ_JAIMBW010000001.1 coordinate 700,646, forward strand.
GCGTGCGCCCTGACATGACGAGGACGGGGATATTGTCGCTGGCGGCATTGATCACCCCCATGACCGCATTCGCGAGGCCGACGTTCACGTGGAACATCACCGCCTGCGCGCGCCCCGTGACAAGGTAGTGCCCGTGCGCCATGGCGACGCCTGCGGTTTCATGGGGAACGGTGATTGCAACCGGAGAGGCATCAACGGGCAGTCGGGCCATAGCCTCAATAATTGGGGGGAAGTCCGTGCCTGCATTCGCAAAAACATAGTCGATGCCGCTGGACTTGAGACCAGTCAGCAACGCCTCCGCCCCAGTTGCTGGCTTGTGATGTTCGTGAGTGTCCACGGCGCCCCCCAAAAATCCGCCACTCTCTCAAATTGTCTTGAATTGTTTCCTCTCGCAAGCAATATTCGTCACGAATCTCATTATGTGAGATTTTTGCGGTTTCCGGGGAGGGCGATCGCAACTTTCCAGGGAGGAAATAGACCATGAATAAGGTACTCTTCGGCGCGTTTGTCGCCACTACACTTGGGCTTGGTGGTGCGGCGCACGCACAGCAAGCCGTGGGTATCGCGACGTCCAACCCGGGATCACTGTTCCACAACATCGGTACCTCAGTGGCAAACGCGGCCAACGCAAGCGGGTTGAATGCCACGATCCAACCCGCCACCAGCCCCAACCAATTTATCCCCTTCGTCAATACTGGTGGGATCGAGTTTGGCGTGGCGAATCTGCAAGAGGTTGAATACGCGATCACCGGAGCGGAGTGGTGGAACGGGGTCGAGAACCCGAATTTGCGCATCGTTGGCCACCTTCAGCCGTTGGTTGAGGCTATTTTCGTACGCGCCGACAGCGGTATCATGTCAGTCGCAGACCTGGCCGGCCTGCCGATGACGGATGGCTACACCGCGCAAAACACCATTCTGCCGCAGCTGTCAGCCTTCTATGCCACCGCAGGGATGACCCGCGATGACATTGTTCCGGTCAATGTGGCCTCGGTCGTGGCGGGCGCAGATGCGTTCATGGCGGGCGATACCGTTGGTTTCATCTTCGCCCATGGTGCGGGCAAGGTACGTGAAGCGGACGCCGCAGTAGGCGGTTTGCGCGCGTTGGGTGTGGGCGACGACAGCGATGAAGCCTTGGCCTCCGCGCAGGCGCATTGGCCGACCGCGTTCTTCATGTCGCTGCCTGAGGGTGCCATGCCCGGTGTCTTGGAAGAGACCACGTATATCGCGTTCCCACAGGTCGTCTTTACCCACGCAGATGTGCCCGATGATGTGGTCGCCGCCATGGCACGTGCCATGTATGAGGGCGGCACGATCATGGGCGAAACCTTCCCTCCAATGCGTGCGTTCCGGCCCGAAAACATGCGTGGCGCTTTGGGCGTCACCCAGTATCACCCCGGTGCTTTGGCCTTCTTCGAAGAAGTCGGACTGGAATAGGTGAACGCAACACCTGAAATCACGGGGGGAGGGGCCGGGTCCGGCCTGTCCTCCAACATCTGGCGACCGGTCGCAGATGTGTTGGCCGCGTTGATGACGCTGCTGGCCATCGGGTGGGCGGTGTCGTTTCAGCGGGTCATTGGCCTAAACATTTACCCGCAACAGCTTTTCGCAGCCATTCTGGGACTGACACTTGCGGTATCCTACTTGATACTGCCCCGCGTGCGTGGGACCCAGCGGGTCCGCGTGCCCTACACCGACGTCGCGCTTGCACTGATTGCGGCGGCGATGGCGGGCTATGTAGCGGTCGAATATCCACGCCTCGTGCTGACGATCTTCTCGCGTCCCGTGGACGCCTGGCTGCCCGGCCTCATCATCGTTTTATTGACACTTGAGGCGCTTCGGCGCGCGACGGGATGGGCTTTGGTGATCATCATCGCCGTGTTCATCCTCTACGCGCTATTTGGAGACGTGTTTCCCGGCAGATTGCAAGGCCGTGCCCAGAATTGGCAATTGCTGGCGGGCTATATGGCTTTGGACAGCAACGGCATGTTGGGATTGCCGATGTCTGTTGCCGCAACCATCGTGGTCGCCTTCATCCTCTTCGGCACGCTTTTGGGCATCACCGGAGGGTCACAGTTCTTCACTGATGCGGCGATGATCGCGATGGGGAGGTTCCGGGGTGGTTCGATGAAAATCGCGGTTCTGGCATCGGGCCTGTTTGGCTCCATCTCAGGTTCTGCCGTTGCCAATGTCGTTGGGACCGGCGTGGTCACGATTCCAATGATCAAACGGGACGGATACCCCGCCCACAAGGCTGGCGCGATTGAAGCCGTCGCATCGACCGGAGGGCAACTCATGCCGCCCGTGATGGGCGCGTCTGCGTTTCTGATGGCCGAGTTCCTGGCCGTTCCCTACGCCGATATCGTCTTGGCGGCTCTCGTGCCTGCGATCCTCTATTATGTGGCCTTGTTCATCCAAGCGGACCTGGAAGCGGCACGCCTTGGCATCCGCCCTGTGCCTCGGTCTGAAATCCCCAAAGGACGTATGGTTATCGTCGGTGTCCACTTCGCATTCGCCTTCGCCGCGTTGATCTACATGCTGTTTTGGCTGCGCTATCAGCCGGAAAGGGCCGCAACATGGGCCTGCCTTGTGCTGATCGCCTCGTCCTTGCTGATCGGTTATCGCGGCGCACGCCCCAGCTTGCGTGCCATAGCAGGAAGCCTGTCAAAGTGCGGCCATGGCGTGACTGAGATCATCTTGATCTCAACCGCTTCAGGTATCGTGATCGGCGTCCTGAACGTCACGGGACTGTCGTTCAACCTGACGTATCTGCTGGTGCAAATCGGCGGTGGCTCAGCGGCGCTGCTGCTGTTTCTGTCAGCACTTGTCTGCATTGTTCTTGGTATGGGTCTTCCGACACTTGGCGTCTACGTCTTGTTGGCGGCCTTGGTTGCGCCCGCCTTGGTGGCAGTCGGCATCAATGAAATTGGGGCGCATTTGTACGTCCTCTACTTCGGAATGATGTCAATGATCACCCCGCCCATTGCACTCGCGGCCTTTGCCGCCGCTTCCATCGCCAAAGCGCCCGCAATGGCGACAGGATGGGCCGCGATGCGGTTTGGTTGGTCCGCCTATGTGATCCCGGTCCTGTTCGTTTTGTCGCCCACGCTGTTGCTGCAAGGCGAAAGCTGGGACATCACAATCGCGATCGCCAGCGCGGGCATGGGCGTTTGGTTGGTTTCAAGCGCGCTCGCGGGCTATTTCTCGGGTCATTTGTCGATGGTGATGCGCGTAGGGTTTGCGGCGTTCGGATTGATCGCCCTGGTCCCAGCAGGGGCGTTCCCCGGTGCGGCTGTCACGGATATCGTAGGCGTTGCGGGCGGCCTAAGCCTTATGGCGCTGGATGTCATTCGAAACCGCGCCACCCGTCGGGAGCAAAGCGCATGAGCGCGGGCAGCGGCGAGCGGCTGCTAAGCATCCTGGATCTGTTCACCGAGGATCATCTGGAATGGACCCCGCAGGACATGATGGAGGTCCTAGGCTTTTCGCGTCCCACCCTCTACCGCTACCTGAAGGTGCTGAAGGAAACCGGATTCCTTGCGCCAGTTCACGGGGCGGCTTACGGGCTTGGCCCCCGCTTCGTTGAAATGGACTTTCTCGCCCGCCAATCAGACCCATTGGTCACTTTCGGGCAGGACCACCTAAAATACCTGTCCGCGCAATTTCCCGGCACCGCATTCTTGGTGCGCTGGTACGGCGAACGGTCTTTATGCGTCGCCTCCGTCAGCCGCGACGCCATGGCGCGCACCAGCTACCCACGCGGGCGCCCGATGCCACTTTTGGGGGGGGCTGCATCCAAAGCGATCTTGGCCTTCTTGCCACGCCGACAGCGCAAAATTCTGGCGCAACGACCCGATGCCAACCGGATCGCCACTTCTGAGGCTGAAGTGCAGGAGGTGTTCCGCACCATCCGGCAAGATGGATTCGTTGTAGCTCATGGAGAAGTCACGCCCGGCATCGTCGGGTCCGCAGCGCCAGTCTTTGACGCCGGAGAAAACCCAATCGCGTCGCTGTGCGTCAGCATGGAGGAGGCAGACTACTCGGGGATTGACCATGCCGCGCTTCATTCCGCGCTTCGCGCGGCCACCAAAAGCATTAGCGCCGCTATGGCGGACACACAGCAGCCTCTTGCCCAAAAATCTGTCGGAGAATTCACATGAAAAAGATCGACGTATTCAACCACATCTGGCCGAAGCCATTCCACGATGCGCTGATTGATCATCTGGGCTCCACAACCGACATCACGCGCAGGTCTGAGGCTGTACCGATGATGACGAACCTCGACCGCCGGTTCGAGGTGATGGATATGTTCGGCGATGATTACTGCCAAATCCTCTCCATCGCGTCACCTCCCTATGAGAAATACGCGGCCCCCGCAAAGTCGCTGGAACTGGCGACCATAGCATCGGATAGCATGGCGGAGTTGTGCCAAAAGTATCCTGACCGCTTCCCCGGTTTTATCGGCACGGCAGTGATGTCGAACCCTGACGCGATGGTGGAGGACGCGCGCCGCAATATCGAGGACCTCGGCGCGTGTGGGATGCAGGTTTTCACCAACGTATCTGGCAGGCCATTGGACCGCCCTGAGTTCGAGCCGTTCTTTGAATACATGCATTCGGCTGGCAAACCGATCTGGATGCACCCAGCACGCGGGGCGAACTTCACCGATTATCTGGCGGAGGAGCAGTCGGAGTTTGAGATTTGGTGGACGTTTGGTTGGCCTTACGAGACCTCTGCCGCCATGGCACGGCTGGTCTTCTCAGGCCACTTTGACCGCTACCCCGGCCTCAACATCATCACACACCACGCAGGCGGCATGGTGCCCTTTTTTGAAGGCCGTGTCGGCGCCGGTTGGGACCAGATGGGGGCGCGGACGACCGACAAAGACCTTGCCGCCGTGCGGCGCGGATTGAAGCGGCCACATCTGGAATATTTCAAGGAATACTACGCGGATACGGCAACCTTTGGATCGTCCCGCGCTATCACCCATGCCATGGATTTCTTTTCGGATGATCGCGTGTTGTTTGCGTCTGATGCGCCATTCGATCCCGAACAAGGTCCCATGTACATTCGTGAAACCATTAAGATCATTGAAGAATTGGAAATTACTGACGCGCAGCGCCAGAAGATATTCCAAGACAACGCGGTGAAGTTGTTGGGGTTGAAGCTGTAGAATGACGCGGATCGCACAACATTTCATTGCGGGCGCATGGCGCGACGATGGCAGCGCGCCCTGTGACAGCACGAACCCGGCCGACGGCTCGGTCGTGGGGCAATTTTTGCCGGGATCAGCTGCGTTGTTGGAAGAGGCTGCAACAGTTGCGCGCGCCACCTTCCTGGAAGGTACATGGGCCTCGTCCCCCCGTATTCGTGCAGCGGCGATGTATGAGATTGCGGACGCATTGGAGGCCGCGAAGGATGAGATAGCAGCACTGGTCGTGGCAGAGAACGGCAAACTGCGCGCAGCGGCCATGGGTGAGACCATGGCCGGTGTGTCCGAGATGCGATATTATGCAGGCCTCGCGCGATCCGTACGCGGCACCATGCAGGAAATCGGCCCCGGTGCCATGTCGCTGTTCGCACGCGAAGCTGCTGGCGTAACAGCGATCGTCGTGCCGTGGAACGCGCCGGTCACGCTTTTGGTGCGCTCACTGGCGCCTGCTTTGGCCGCAGGGTGCACTTGCGTGATCAAGCCCGCCGCTCAGACGCCGCTGGTTCATGCGCGGATCATGCAATGCATCGCAGGCGCACCGAGCCTGCCCGCAGGGGTGGTTAACTCCGTTAACGAAAACGGGATCGAAGTGGGCCAAGCCGTGGTCGCCTCACCCGACATCGACGTGATTTCCTTCACCGGGTCGAGCGCCACCGGCAAGAAAATCATGGAAGGTGCATCGAAGACGTTGAAACGGGTCGGATTAGAGCCGGGAGGCAAAGCGCCCGCCGTCATTTTCGCCGATGCGGATTTGGACAAGGCCGTGCGCGAACTGACTCACGGGTCGCTCAACATGGCGGGGCAAATCTGTGTCGCGGCAGCACGGTTCCTGGTCCACGAGAGCGTAGCTCAGACGTTCGAATACAAAATGATCGCTGCGTATCGCGCGGTGCGCGTGGGTCCCGGCACCGATCCGTCCAGCCAGATGGGCGCGTTGATCGATATGCCCAATCAAGCGCGTCTGTTGCGGCTTATCGAGCAAGCAGGCGATGAGGGACAGATGGTTCTGCGTGGCGAAGCGCAGGGCATCGGCGCGTTCCTGTCACCCACGCTGTTCCGCATCGATGACTTGCAAACGAGCCTCATTCAAGAGGAACTCTTTGGATCCATCGTGTCCATCGAGACCTTCGCAGATGAAGTTGAAGCCATTGCCAAGGCCAATGCGACCGTGTTCGGCCTTGCGGCGTCGGTCTTCACAACAGACGTGGCACGCGCAATGCGGGTTAGCCGGGCCATACGCGCTGGCACGGTCTGGGTGAATTCACACCTTCGCCTGTTTGCCGAAGCGGAAACCGGTGGTTTCGGGCAGTCGGGAATGGGCCGGCTACATGGTGGCGAGGGCCTGTCGGATTTTCTTGAGACCAAACATGTTTATTTTGAACCCGGCACGGTCGGGCAGGGGGTCTAGCAATGGATTTCACCCACGAAGTTATCGTTATTGGCGGCGGCCCTGTGGGTATGGGACTTGCCATCGACCTCGGCCAACGGGGCATCAAAACGGCCGTGGTGGAACGCCATCCAGAACCGCAGATGGTGCCAAAGGGTCAGAACCTGACCCAACGCTCCTTGGAAAATATCGATAGTTGGGGATGTGAGCCCAAGATGCGGGCCGCAAGGGTGATGCCACCGGGGTTGGCCAACGGCGGGCTGGTGACGTACCGCACGATCCTAAGCGATTACGCCTATGATTGGCTGGCACGAGAAAATGTGCAGCCCTACTACGGGCAGCGCGTGGACCGAATGCCGCAATACCAGACGGAGAAGGTGTTGCGCGCCCGTGCGGCGGAGCTCGATACAATAGACTTACGCTATGGGCTGTCGTTTAAAGGGCTGGACCAAGACGACGACGGCGTGATGATCACAGCGGATGACGGCAGTGTCCTGCGCGCGCGATATGCGGTGGCCTGCGATGGCAGCAACTCCGCCACCCGCGATGCTGCGGGCATCACGCAGACCATTACTGCTCACGACCGCAAGATGGTTCTGATCGTCTTCAAATCGCCCGACCTCAGCGATCTGCTGGCCAAGTACCATCCGCCCCGGTCCTTCTACAACGCGCTCGATCCAGAGTTGAACGGCTATTGGAAATTTTTGGGCCGCGTCGATGGTGTGACGGAGTGGTTTTTCCATGCCCCCGTGCCCACGGACACGACACGCAAAAATACGGACTTCGAGGCGATCCTGACAGAGGCTGTCGGCGCGTCGTTTGAGATCGACATATCTTACGTTGGCTTTTGGGACCTGCGGTTTGCGCTGGCCGATCGCTATCGCAAGGATCGTGTGTTGGTGGCGGGGGATGCCAGCCACAGTCACCCCCCCTACGGCGGCTATGGGATCAACACCGGGTTTGAGGATGCGCGCAATCTTGGCTGGAAACTTGCGGCCGCGCTGGATGGATGGGCAGGTGACGCCTTGCTGGACAGTTACGACGCAGAACGCCGACCCGTTTTCGCTTCCCTCGGGCGCGACTTCATCGGAAACTTCATCGAGGAGGACCGTGACTTCCTTCAAACCTATAGTCCGGAGAAGGACCCGGCAGAATTTGCCACCAAGTGGAGCGCCCGCAATGAGGGCGACGAGGAGGTTCTTGCGTACGAGCCTAACTACCAAGGCTCGCCCATTGTAGACGGGGATGGCACTCCGAGCGCGCGCGGCGACCACAGGTTTGACGCCCGCGCGGGCCACCACATCGCCCCGCGCGCCCTGTCTGACGGGCGCACGACCTATCAGACCTTGGGCGCTGGCTTCACCTTGTTTGCCTTCGGGGTGGATAGTGTGGATTTTGCCGAGGCAGCGCAGGCCTTGAGCATTCCGCTGACCATTGTGGCGGACACATTTGAGGAGGAGCGGCGCGATTACGTGCAGCCGCTTATCCTCGTGCGGCCAGATGGATTTGTGTCGTGGTGCGGACAAGCCGGCGATGCGGACCAGATCCTGCGGATGGCAATTGGTGCGCAGTCATGAGGAGCCAGTTCAGACAACAGCGTGCAACAGAGCATGGTCAGTTCTTGGGGACGCCAGCCTATGCTATAGCTTGAACGTGGGGCGCATTCTGGTCGGACAGGGGTGTGTCCGATCAAACAACTCATCGGCCTAATGCCTGGCATCTGGCCAATCAACGACGATCGTGACAGCACCGGGAACACTCAGGCCAGCATGGTGACGGCACCGGGGCCGTGGCCCGGTAACAGGTCCCCAATTGGGGGCACCGGGAGGATACCAATGTTCATCAAACCAGTTCTGGCTGGGGCGGCGTTTTTGCTCGCCACAACAGCCGTTTACGCCGAAGAATTGAAGTTCGCGAATTTCACGCCGCCCTTTCACACCATCAACGCATCCGTGATTGAGCGGTTGAACACCGAGGTGACTGCTGCCACCAATGGAGAGCTGATCGTGTGCGGCTATCACGGCGGCGAATTGGGCGCCGGGCCGGTGGAGCAATACGTGCGCGCGTTGCAAAACGTGTCTGAGATCACATGGGTTCTTCCGGGCTACACTTCTTCGCAGTTTGAGCAGACGATGATTGCCGAACTTCCGGGCGCTATCCCTGTAGATTTGCCGGGGTATGAAGCGCTTTGGGCGGCCTACGGAGATCACCTTGCAGGTGAATTCCCCGGTACCGTGCCATTGGCACTTTGGACGTCCGAGCCGAACGTGCTGATAATGGGCAGCGTTGAAGTCCGCTCGCCCGCCGATCTGATTGGCCTCGACACACGCGTGGCGGGGGCAACGGCGGCGGATGTGGCAGTGGCCTTGGGCGCGACGCCGCAGCAGATGCCGATCAGCCAAGTCTACCAAGCCTTGGACACGGGCGAGATTGACGGCGTGATTACGGGAGCCTCGACGCTGATTGATTTCCGTTTGGATGAAGTCGCGGACTCGATCACCGTAGGCGCGCCTTTGGGCCGTCTGACGGTCTTCACCGTGATGAACGAAGGCGTCTATAACGGCCTGTCAGATGAGCACCGCGCGGCATTGGACGCCTCTATCGGGATGCCATTGTCCCGCTCCGCGGAAGAGGCATGGTATGCCGCTGCAGATGAAGCCATGATCGCAGCACGCTCCGATGCAAGCAACGTCATCATTGATCTGACGGAGGAAGAAATTGCAGTCTTCGCGGCAGCCGTCTCGGAAGTGAGCAACGGCTACGTTGAGGCCGTCGGTGGTGCCGAGACGTTGGCCGCGATGAACGGCAACTGAGGGCCTTATGGACCTTGTCAGAACCATTGCGGACAGGCTGATCGGCCTGTCCGCGCTTATCGGCTCAATCGCGTTGGCGGTGCTGGTGGGCGTTATTCTAGCGGATGTCATTGGCAGCCAATTTGGTATGCCGATTTATGGGGCGCTGGATGTCACGATCATGTCCATGGTTATCGTCGTCTTTGGTGGCATGGCTTTGTGTGACCGTCGCGGTGGCCATATTTCAGTTGATCTGTTGGAGCGGTCCTTTCCGCCGGCCTTGAACCGCGCCATTGATTCAGGGTCCGCCGTTCTAGGTGCCGTGATCTTTGTGACACTAGCTTGGGCCGTATACGAGAGCGCCCAAATCTCGGAGATGTTGAACCTCTCCACTAACCTGTTGCGCCTGCCTAAGGCGTGGTTCCAATACGCCCTGTGTGGATTGGCGATATTCACGGCTCTTGGCATGGTCCTTCGCGCGGTTGAAATCGCGTTCACTGGGCGCGACGTGCGCCGTGATGAGACACACCTCCAATGACAGATACCGCAACCGGGCTACTCGGAATGGGCGCCCTCCTGATCCTCTTAATGCTGCGGGTGCCCGTGGCATTCGCAATTTTTTTGGTAGGATTTATCGGAATATCGGTGCTCAACGGCATGTCGTCGGCTTTCAACCTGATGGCATCTGAAAGCTTCACCCTTGCGTCGTCGCCCGAACTGGTTGTGATCCCATTGTTCATCTTGATGGGCAATATCACTGCTGCCACGGGAATGAGCCGACAGCTTTACGATGCTGCTTACGCGATTATTGGATCTGTTAAAGGCGGCTTGGCGTCCGCCACGATCCTGGGGTGCGGAGGTTTCGCCGCGCTGTCGGGATCATCTGTCGCCTCGGCCCTGACCATGGGCCGCGTGGCGCTGTCGCAGATGGACCGCTTCAACTACAACCAACGCTTGTCCACGGGAGCTGTGGCAGCTGGCGGCACACTTGGCATCCTGATCCCATCGTCGACGGGCTTCGTGATCTACGCGATCCTCACGGAACAATCCATCGGCCGCCTGTTCCTTGCGGGCATCCTACCGGGCATCCTTTTGCTGACCCTGTTTGTACTGGCGATCACCGCAATCTGTGTCATCAAGCCAGAGTTCGGCCCCGCTGGCCCGCGCACCACATTGTCCGAGAAGACCCGCGCGTTTGTTGCTGCCGCCCCGATCCTTGGCGTTATTGCGCTGACCATCGGTGGCATTTATGGCGGCTATTTCTCACCCGTCGAGGCCTCCGCTGTCGGGGCGGTGATGGTGATTACCCTAATCCGCCGTACACTCACGTTCAAAATCCTGTTTGAGGCTCTGCGCGGCAGTGTTGTCACGACGGCCACGGTCATGTTGATCCTGATCGCCGCCCATATGATCAACCCGTTCCTCGCGCTCAGCCATATCCCGTCTGCAGTGGGGGAGTTCATCGACGCGTTGGGCCTGTCGCCGATGGCGATCCTTGGGCTGATCTTGCTGATCTATCTGATCCTCGGCACGTTCCTAGAGGGCTTCGCCATGCTGGTCCTCACGCTGCCGATCTTCTTTCCGATCATCGTGGCGCAAGGCATCGATCCGATTTGGTGCGGCGTACTTGTGGTGCTAACGCTTGAAATGGGACTAATCTCGCCACCTGTGGGCCTCAACGTGTTCATCGTGAAGTCCGTGGCGCCCAAGGTGCCGCTGTCAGACATCTTCGTTGGCGTGATCCCGTTCTGGCTCATGATGTTGGTGACGATCCTAATCTTGCTGGCCTTCCCGCAGATTGCCTTGATGCTGCCCAACGCGATGATCAACTAGCGCTTGGCAGGCGGCGTGCCGTGGGTTTGGAATGCCTCGAACGTTTCGAGGCCCCATGCGTGGCCCCTCTTAAGGTCCGTCTCGGTCCAGCACACTGGTTCCCCAATCCGGCGCTCGGATCAGGCGTGCGCCCGCATTTGCCAACCCCTTCCGGTTGCCCGCAGGTTCCCTTACATACAAAAAGAACGTGCCTTGAATGGCATGCTTATGGCGGCTCGTCTCAATATGGATACCGTCTTGCAGAAAAATGTCAGCGGCGCGTGGAGTGCTTTCGCGCTGATCGGTGGCGTAGGTGACTGGTGCGGACGACCCTTGGCATCGCCTTGTTACTCGGTGCAGGCAAGATCTTACGTCTTGTTGTTGATCGTGAACCAGCACGCACCGATGCGCCCATTGTCGGACCGCCGCGGGGCTGCCCTTGTGAACGCTTGGGCGGGGTTCTTTAGTGCCGTTTTGATCGGTGTCATTGGCCCTATTGCGGTTGGTGTGGCAATAGATCTCAAACAAATGGCCAAACGGATCTTCGGACCGGAACGCGCCCATGGCTCTGGTCGCCTTCGGCGCATCCGTGGGTGGTGTAATCGCTGGTCTCAATCGCCTCAACGCGCCGCTCCAATGCCTCGGACGAGGCAGACCAATTCCCTATCTGCGCCATACCAGTCGTATCTGAGGCGGTCAGCTTCAACGTACAGAATTCATAGTCATCTCAAGCGCGCAAATAAGCACTGTTACTGTCGCGCGGGCCTTTTTGCACAAATGGAATGAGGGGATTCATCTCGCGAGTACAGCATGATAGCTGGTAGCCATGAGCAGTTGGACCCGTACGAGTACAAGACGACGAATTGGTCGTCCTACAATGCTAGCCTGAAGCAGCACGGATCGTTGTCGATTTGGTTTGATCCTGAAATGATCTGGATGCCAGTGCCGACAGGCAAACGTGGTCGGCAGCAGCAGTTCGGCGATGCTGCGATCCAAACCTGTCTGAGCTTGAAGCTGCCGTTCGGGCTACCGCTGCGGCAGACGACTGGCTTCGTGGAAATCTTACTGTAATTGGTCGGCCTGGATTGGGCTGCGCCTGATTTCAGTACGCTGTGCCGTCCATTGTCCGGCGACACATGCTACATGTGTGAGAGGGGCCCGAAGAAACTGAATGTCAGTCGTCCATATAGAGGTGGAACCGGCCCGCTTAATCTTCTCATCGACAGCTCCGGTATCAAGGTTGAGGGGGAAGGCGCCCTCTCGGCAACATGCCTTGCATGCGCCTTCCGGGTAGTTAATGAAACGCCCGCAAACATGGCGGCTCGAAGCGGCGCATTTGGCGCAAGATACATACGGGGATCGACGAAGAAACGCTGGAGGTTCAGGCTGTCGAAGTCACGACCAGCAATGTCGACCTGTCCCGTTTTTATGCCGTCCTTAGCGCTCGTTTAAGCCACCTTCCGTTCGAAGGCGACAGGGCTTTTCCAGCCCGAATGTCTTTGAATCCCTATCTTCCCTCGTCATTTCTTGCTGCACAACTTGCAGCACGCAGATTGAACAAATGTAACTAAAACAATAATATAGTTGTTTTCAGGTTTGCTGCCTTCGGACTGTCTGTCCGCCATTTCCCTTATCGCGCTGCCGCCTCCGACCGCTTGAGCGCATGGTGCTTGTTTCGAAGGTCGTCCTTTTTTACTCCGTCCCCACTTGACCTGCTGACACCACCTTCAGGCGACGCGTTCGGATGGAGGGGTCCGAGGCTGTTGGCCGCCGAGACCAAAGCCTTGCGGTGTCCTGAAACAGCGACGCCCCCGGAGATGAAACCGTCTGGGACCGGGGGCGCGGGCGTGTTGGTCAATCGACTGGCGATATCCGCTTGCGCGGTCCGTACCGATCAGCGCTTCAGGAAGCTTTCTTTGGACGCGCCGATGCGCAGGTCCGAGCCGTCCTGGAACGACTTGCCGCCTTTGCCCTTGCTGTCATTTTCCGTGTACCCCTTCACGTCGTGCTCTTTCATGATGCCACCCCGCAGTGGCGTCCCGCCCTTGTGCGCGCCATCCGCAGCCGTGTAGCCGCCTTGGACGCCGTCCAGTTCATCGTCGGTCAACTCGACCTTGCTGTTCTCGGTGGTCTTTTTCATGTCACTCATAGCAATCTCCTAACTAAATGGTATCTTTCAAAGGCTGTATCTTGCGGGCGAAACGTTATGCAGGCCGGTCGCACGCATCAATACTTTTAACGCGCCGCCCGCGGTTCCGGGAGGGAGGAATTCCTTACCGCAACGCCCAATCGGATCATGCGGCGGCGGACTTCCTGGCTGATCTCGGCGGCGGAAATCGCCGTTTCTGGGTCATCCAGATCGGCATCCGATGCAAGGTATCGCGCGCGGATCACCGGTTCCGAGGCGGCGGCAGACAGGATGTCTGCGGGTGACGTTGCATGCAAGGCAACCTCGATGGCGCGCGCGTCCATTGGCCCATGGGCTCCGGCCAAGGCAAGGATATCGGGGCCTTGCGGCGTCAGCGCGCTATTCGCCAGTCGCGTGTTAAGCGCTTCGGCGACCTCCGTCGCAGCGGGTGGTGCCGCAGGTCTCACAAGGCGCGCGATCAGCAGGCAGTCGACCGCGTTGCGGATATCGGGTAGCCCAAGACCAAGATCCTCGGCCAAGCGATCCAGCCGCGCGGGGCCGCTTTGCAGCGCTGTCACGACGCCGCGCGCGGCGGGATTGTCAAAGCGGATCGTGCCCGCAGGCCCGCGCACCATCAGCTCAACATCCGCGTCACAATGGGCAACGAGCCACGTGGTATCGAATGCCTCGGGCGCTTCGTGCTGCGGGTCCTTGCCGTAAAGGTCGATGCGAAACCGGGTGTTTCGGATCACGTCCACAAGGCTATCGCGATAAATGTCATCCTCAACCTCTTCCAGCGCGGCCCGTTGACCGGACCTGAGGGTCAGGTCCGGGCGCGTGCGGTCCATGATGGCCTGGCCTAGGTAAGTCAGCCCCCGCGCGGCCATCTGTGCTTTGACGTCAGCGCTCCAGAGCGGCTGCCACGCGTCGTTGAGGTATTCGTGGGGAAAATAGTCGGGCGGCATTTGCGCGAACGTTTCTTCGACGCGATCCGCTACGTCTGCGCCGAGGCCCGGCAAATTCAGCTCTGCCATCGCGCGGACCTGATCATGGGCGGCACGAAAGCGTTCAAACCCACTGCCGTCCTTGCTGCGCGCCAAATTATACACCGTGTGCTGGTAGATAAGATCGTCGGTCCATCCCGGCAGTGCGTTGTAGCTGATTGCGCAAATGCCACCGGGGGCGGTGCGCTGCGCCGCCAGATCCATCGCTTGGCCGCGGACAAGCGGCGGCACCCAGGCGATCACCCCATGCATCGTGACGAAATCGCAGGGCGGGCCCTGCTGCGCCAGCGCCTCGTCAAACAGGGCGTGGGTCAGGTCCAGGTTGTCCAACCCGGCCCCGAAGGCGCGTCCCCGCGCAATGTGCTCGGCCATTCCGTCAAGCCCCTCGAACCGTGCTTCCGGGTGGCTGGCCGCCGTAAGCGCCAATCCAAGCCCGTCGCCGCAACCGATATCCAGCATTCGGAAGGCGCGGCAAAGGTCGGGGGCGGCCCATCCGTGCCGCCGCGCCATGGCGGAAAGATTGGCGGGGGTCAGACGTTCATGAAACAGGCTGGGGTAGGCGGTTTCAGAGAAGTATCCATCAAGCTCATTTGACATTGTCGCGATCCGCCTGCGCTGTCATGGTTCGGCTGTTGCACCACCGAAGGGGCCCGCTCGATTACGTTGGTTGCAACCGGTACCGCTCTGCGGGCCGCAACAACGCGCCGTTACCTATTGTGATGTAACGCCTTTTGTTTACACTCCCCTCCATTGTTTGAGGAGATTTAGGTGGCGCGCAAGATTTTTCGCCAAGCTGCGCTGGAACGGATGGCCAGCCCGGAACGACTGGATCGGCCGGTGCGACTGGTTGGGGCGTCGGGTTGGTTGGTCCTTCTGTGCCTTGCGTCACTGATCGGTGCGGGCGTGTTTTGGGCGGGCGTGACAATGGCCCCGATCAAGGTGCGGGGCGAAGGGATCCTGATCGATGAGGCGGGGCTGGTGGAACTCGTCTCGGAACAGGGCGGATTGCTGCAATCCATCGACATCGCGCCTGGGGATTTGATCGAGGAAGGGCAAGTGGTCGCCCGCCTGTCCCGCTCGGAACTGCGCCGCGAACTGGCGGGTGCTCAGGCGCTTCTGGCGGATCAGCAGGAACGCTACAGCCAGCTTCTTGCGGCCCAGGACGCGCGGTTGGCGCGCGAGACCAGCGCAGATGCCCGCAGTCTGGCCGCGTTGGAGCGGACCTTGGAAGCCCTGCGCGCACGTCTTCCGGTCCTGCAAGAACTGGCGCTGGAGCTTGTGCCCCTGGCCGAGCGCAACGTGGTCCCCCAAAGCCGTCTGCTTGAAGCGCAGATCGCGGTGGCGGATTTGGAAGAGCGGATATCCAACCTGGTGGAGGACGCGCAGGATATCGAGTTTCAGGCCAGCGAACGGGAGGCCACGCGCGAATTCGAATTGCTCGAAGAACGCCTGGCGATTGATGAACGGGTCCGCGTGATTGCCCGCCTGGAGGCGCAATTGTCCGAAGAGCGTGTGATCGTTTCCCCCTACACAGGCCGTGTGGTCGAATTGCAGGTGAACGCGGGCGACGTGCTGCCCCTGGGCGGCACCCTGGCCACGTTGACCCAAACCGGAGAGGGGCGCGCCTTGGTGGCGCTGATGTTCGTGCCACCGGAAGAGGGCAAACGGATCGAGCCCGGCATGTTGGCCGAGATCGCGCCCACAACGGTCGAACGTGAGGTTTTCGGGCATATCCACGGCGAGGTGATTGCCGTCTCGGAACTTCCGGCAACGCCGGAGGGCATGCGCCGGGTCTTGCAGAATGATCAACTGGTTCAGCAGCTTTCGCTGGAAGGCGCGCCGATCGAAGTGCGCATCCGCCTGTTGCCTGATGCGGACACGGAAACGGGGTTTGCGTGGTCGGCCTCGGACGGGCCGGTGTCGGGGGTGAATGCCGGTACGCTTCTGGGCGGGCAGATCGTGCTGGAGGAACGCCCGATCATCGATCTCGTGATCCCCGGGGCCTCCGTGCGGTTGGCGCGGCTTCTTGAGGACGCGACCCCCTGATGTTTGGGGCGACGGGCCGGGCGCGCACCCAAAGCGTCTTGCAGCTTGAGGCCGCTGAATGCGGCGCGGCGTCCCTGGCCATGGTGCTGGGGTATTTCGGCCGCTTTGCGCCTTTGGATGAGTTGCGGACGCTGTGCGGCGTGTCGCGCGACGGGGCCAAGGCATCGTCGCTTCTGAAGGCCGCGCGCAGCTTCGGCTTGACCGCCAAGGGCCTCAAGGCTGAGCCGGAGGCGCTGCGCACGATGAAGGGCCCAATGATCGCCTTCGTGAATTTCAACCACTTCCTTGTGGTCGAAGGTGTGCGGCGCAACCGGGTCTACATCAACGACCCCGCCTCGGGCCGCCGGGTCGAAACGCTGTCCGAGTTTTCGGACAGTTTCACCGGCGTGGTCCTGACGTTTGCCAAGGGCGAGGGCTTCAAGCGCGGCGACACGCGTCCGGCCCTGATCCCGTCGCTCCTACGCCGGATGCGCGGCTTTGGCGGCGCGCTGTTCTTTGCGTTCCTTGTGTCCCTGGCCCTTGTGGTGCCGGGCATTCTGGTGCCGTTTTTCTCGCAGATCTTTGTCGATTACATCCTCGTGCGGTCGTTGGAGGATTGGTTGGTGCCCTTGCTGATCGGCATGGGGCTGACGGCGGTGGCCCGCTTCATCCTGATCCAGCTTCAGGGCATGACGCTTCTGCGATTGGGCGAGGCGATGACGCTTAGGAATGGGCAAGACCTGTTCCAACACATGATGCGCCTGCCGATTGCCTTTTTCGAGCAACGCTTTTCCGGCGAGATCGCGGATCGTGTGCGCCTTAACGAAGACCTCGTGTCGCTTCTGACGGCGCAACTGACAGGCGCCGCCCTCAACGTCATCACGGCGACGCTGTTTCTGGTGGCGATGCTGACCTATCACCCGATGATCACCCTGGGGGTGGCGGGGTTGGCGGCGCTGAACGTGGTCATTCTGGCGGTCTCGACCCGCCTCATGTCCGAGAGGTTTCGCAAGATCTCGATCGAAAGCGGCAAGCTGACCGGGGCCAAGGTTGCGGGCCTCAAGGATATGGAGACGTTCAAGGCCTCGGGCGCGGAGGACATGCTTTACACGCGCTGGACCGGGCTGTTGGCCAATCTAACCAATGGCACCCAGGCCGCCGCGCGCGCGTCTGCGTGGCTTTCGCCGCTTCCGGGGCTCGTCTCGATTATCATCGGGATTTTTGTGCTGATCGCGGGCGGTTACGCGGTGATGCAGGGGCAATTGACCTTGGGCGAGTTGGTTGCCCTGCAATCACTGGCTGCGTCCTTTGCCGCACCTGTCACGGGCCTTGCAGGCTTCGGGGCCGAGTTGCAGCAAGTCCGCTCCTTCACACAGCGCCTTGATGACATCATGGAGCAAGACCTTGATCCCGGATTTGCCGCTGACAGGCCGGTGCGGGCGGATGCAGTCCCCTCGGGCTCGGTGCAGTTGCGCGATGTGTCCTTCGGATACAGCCCGTTGGAAGCGCCTTTGCTGGACGGTTTGAACCTGTCGATGCACCCGGGGCAACGGGTGGCCTTGGTCGGGACCAGCGGGTCAGGCAAATCGACGCTGGGCAAGCTGATCACCGGCATGGCCTATCCCAGCGCCGGCACGGTCGAGATCGGCGGGCGGCCCCATGCCGGTTGGACCCGTGAGGCCTTGGCCGCGCGCCTGGCTTACGTCCGCCAGGATGTGGTGATGTTCAAAGGCACGGTGCGCGAAAACCTGACGTTGTGGGATGACACGATCCCGGAAACCGACCTGGTGCGCGCCGCCCATGATGCGCAGATCCACGCCACCATCGCGCAGCGCCCGGGCGGCTATGACGCCGAAATGACAGAGGGCGGCAAGAACTTCTCGGGCGGGGAACGGCAGCGGCTGGAGATTGCGCGCGCCTTGGCGACGAACCCGTCCGTCATCGTGTTGGACGAGGCGACTTCGGCGCTGGACGCCATGACCGAGCACCGGGTGATGGAGGCGATCCGGCGGCGCGGCACCACCGCTATTGTCATCGCCCACCGCCTGTCCGCGATCCGCGATTGTGACGAGATTATCGTCCTTGATCAGGGTCAGATCGCCGAGCAGGGGCGCCACCAGGACCTGATGGCTGCCCGGGGCCTCTACGCCCATTTGATCGAGGCATAGGGATGATGGATTTTCCCAACTCCACTGCGAACACTCTCTCCCCCCTGACGGTGGACCGGGGCGCGCCGATCGTGCTGCCCATTGGGTCCATCGCCTGGGTAATCGAGGCCGGAGAGGTCGAGGTATATGTCGTTGGGGACACGGGGCGCGATTTTCTGGCCGAGTTATCGGTTGGCGACGGGCTGCTGGCGATGCGCGGCCCGGAAGATGTGCATTTGCAGATCGTGGCCACCGAACCCGCGCGCCTGACCTCCCTTGACCAAAATGACCCTGCATTCAGCGCCGTGGCGCAGCAGTGGCTGGATCGCCTGACGGCTTTGATGCCCGGCCCGGACGCCACCGATCTGGACGCCGCCGCCTCGGACACCGCCGACCCGGACACCGCAGACTTGGAAACCTCAGACCTGGACGCCGTCGATATCGTGGACCCGTTCGAGGCGACCGAGGCGGCCATTGCGGCGCTGGCGCAAGACTACGCACAGGGCCGGGAAGGGGAGGACGCACGCCTCGTGTCGCGCCTGTCCCGCGGCACGGCCGACGACGATGTGCCCGCCAACCGCACGGCGGCAGCGCTGGGTGCCATCGCGCAATCGCTGGGGGTGCCGATGGAGGCGGGCAGCCTGGCCGCGTTGCGTGCCGACGGGCAGGTGCCGTCCCTGTGCCGCCGCGCGGGACTGCGCGCGCGCGCCGTCGTGCTAGAGGCTGGATGGCACAAGCGCGACCAAGGCCCGCTCTTGATTCGCCGCAGCGACACGTCCCACGCGCCCGCCACGCCCGGGGGGGGCGAGGCCCTGATTTGGGACGGTCGCCGCTACCGTGACCCGGACGGCGTGCGCCTGAGCGCGCGCGCGGCGGAGGATGTCGACCACGTGGCCTACACCGTCTCGGCCCCGCTGCCCGAGGACGTCTTGGGCTTCTGGTCCCTCGCGCGCTACGTGCTGCGCACCAGCAACCGGCGCGACGGCATGGTGGCGGCCTTCGCGGCGCTGATCATGGCGGGGCTCGGTGTCCTGACGCCGCTGGCCATCGTCTGGCTTTTGTCCGACATCGTGCCTGCGGGCATGGTGGGGCTCTTGTTTGGCGTGGCCGTCGCCCTCGGCGTGGCGGCGCTGTTTTCCACGCTGCTCAGCACCGCGCAAAGTCTGGCCGTCACCCGCCTTGGCGGGGCAGGGGCCGTGGCGCTGGATTCAGCGGTGACGGACCGTCTGCTGAGGCTGCCAACGAGCTTCTTCAAGGGCTACGCGCCGGGCGACCTGAACCAACGCATCGGCCACCTGCAACAGATGCGCGGCCTTGTGATCTCCATCGCGTTCAGCGCTGTGCTGACGACCGTCCTGTCGCTGGTCTATCTGGCCGTCCTGCTGACGTATGATCCGCAATTGGCGCTGATCGGGGTTGGCCTTGTGGCCGTCTATATCGTCGCCGTGGCCATCGCGCGGGTGTTGCAGATGGGGCCGCTGCGCGAAGCGGCAGCGCTGGATGGCGATATCTCGGCGCTGACCTATGAAACGCTGGACGGGGTCGCCAAGCTGCGCGCCTCTGCCGCCGAGGATCGCGCCATTGCTCGCTGGTTGGATGTCTATGCCAAGGAACGCGCGGTGCAGATCAAGGCCGGCAAGATCGGGGTGGGATTTGGCGCGTTCTCGGACGCGTATCAGACCATCACCTTGATGATCCTCTTCGCGGGGGCTGGCGCCTTGGCGGCAGCGGACGCCCCGGCGGGTGTCTTCATCGGCTTTCTGGCCGCCTTCGGGGCGTTCCAGGGGGCTTTCATCGGCCTGTCGTCGGCGCTGCTGGAGATCTACGCAGCCCAACCCCTGATGGACCGTGCACGCCCCATCCTTGAGGCCGCCCCCGAGGTCGCGTTGGGGCGCAAGGACCCCGGTGTCCTGCGCGGCGAACTGGAGGCCTCGGGCCTGACCTTCGCCTACCAGCCGGGAAGTGCGCCGGTGCTGAACCGCTTGGATTTCAAGGTCAAACCCGGTCAGCACATGGCCGTTGTCGGCGCATCTGGGTCCGGTAAATCGACACTTCTGCGCCTGTTGCTGGGGTTCGAATCCCCCCAGACCGGCACCATCCTTTACGATGGGCAGGAACTCAGCCACCTCGACCTGACCCGCGTGCGCGGCCAGATCGGCGTGGTGCTGCAAGCCTCCGAGTTGTTCGCGGGGTCGATCCTCGACAACATTCGCGGGGCTTCGGACACGGATCTTGAAGACTGCCTGCGCGCCGCCGATCAGGCCGGGCTGTCGCGGGATCTGGAATACTTCGCCATGGGCATCCACACGCCGATCACCGAAGGCGCCAGCACGCTGTCGGGCGGGCAGCGCCAGCGCATCCTGATCGCGCGGGCCTTGGCGGCCAAGCCCAACATCCTGTTCTTTGACGAGGCGACCTCGGCGCTGGATAACGCCACGCAGGCCGTCGTGTCAGAAACGCTCGATCGGCTTCAGGTCACGCGCATCACCATCGCGCATCGCCTGTCCACCGTGCGCCACGCGGACCAGATCTGCGTGTTGGAAGACGGGAAATTCGTCGAACAGGGGCGGTTTGACGATCTCATGGCCCAGAACGGGCGCTTCGCTGACTTGGCGCGACGGCAATTGACGGAAGAGGACGTGTGATGCGCAAGGGGTTGATTATCTTGGGCGATCTGAAGGATCAGGACCTGATCTGGCTGTCGCAGAACGGCACGCTGCGGCGGCTCTCGGCAGGCGACCGTCTGATCACGGAGGGGGAGCAGGTGAGCGATCTGTTCATCATCACCGAAGGCGGCTGCGACGTCACGGTGCAGGGGGCCCGCGTCGCGCAGCTTGGCGTCGGCGATATCATGGGCGAGATGTCGTTCGTGGAAAAGGCGGGCGCCAGCGCCACGATCACGGTGGCGGAGGCCTCGCGCGTTCTGGCCGTCCCGCAAAAGGCGCTACTGGCGCAGTTTCGCGATGACGAAGGCTTTGCCGCCCGCTTCTACCGCGCGTTGGCGGTGTTCCTGTCGGATCGCTTGCGGTCCATGGCACCGGGTGCGGACGCGGACGAGCTGGACGAGGGCCTGTTGGACACGCTGCATGTCGCAGGCGACCGGATGCTACGCTTGATCAGCCTGTTGGAAGGGCAGCAGCGCTAGATTTCGTTATCGCCCGCTTGGGCCACGATGTTCTTCTCGGTCTCGCCGATGTAGGGCTTCCGGCCATCGCGCGACAGGATCATGCCTTTGCGATCCACGCTCCGGCGCAGTTTCATGGACTCCCCCGCGATATCGCCGATCTTGAGGTAGCCGCCGGTGACGGAGTCGAGCTCTTCCGCCGTGAGGTCTTCGACCTGTGGCTTTGCGGGTTTCGTGGTGTCGGTCATGGGATATCTCCTATGGTCACTGAGAGGGGATTTCGCCGTCAGCGCAACAAGCGCCGCGCTAGATGCTGCCGTCGCCCGATTGGGCCACGATGCGCTTGTCGCGCGGGGCGCGCTTCACCGCGTCCGCCTCGTCAAACTGCAAGACGGCCTTGCTGTCCCGCGCGGCTTGCACGGCGGGCAGCAGAAGGCCACCGCCCTGAACGCCATCAAGGTCCGTGTCGGTCAGGTCGTTGGTTTCGGGTTTATCGGTCATGGCATCGATCCTTTAAATAAAGCCCAACCGCGCCACCCGAAAATCGAATGGCGCGCGTGGTGTGATCGCCTGCGATCAATTCTCCATCGTGATCTTGAGATAACCGTCGCCATCGCGCTGTTGCTTCAGGCCTTTGCCGTCGGCGCCTTTCAAGTGGGCTTCGCCCGAGTCCTTGCGAACGGTCCATTCGATTTTCTCATAGCCGCCCTGAACGTCGTCCAGATCTGCGTCGGTGAGAGTTTCGGTTTTCGCTTTGTCAGTCATTTAAAAGTCCTTCAGTCTTCAATTTCGATGAACATACAAAGCTACAATACTCCATTTCGCGCAACGAAGGGAGTCCGGTCTTGACAATGAAACGAATCTGATACTCAGGGACGCAATCCGCGCCTGGCGGCGTGCTTGTGGCCATTGTCCGCCGCTCTCTTCTCTTGATCCCGGGTGTCGTCTGGCATCCGGCACTGGCGTGGGGCTTACGGGGTTTGCAAAGCGCACAAGATTTGGTCATCTTGTGCGATATGGAAATCCTGAGTGTCAGTCACAGCGGCTTTTTGGTTGCGATGTCCTGTGTCGTGGCGCTTGTGGCGGGATTCACAGGCCTGTCGCTGACGCGCGACCTCTCGAAAAAGCCGCTGTTCCAGAAGAAGGCGTCGATCGCGCTGGCGGCGGTGGCCCTTGGGGGCGGCATCTGGGCGATGCATTTCGTCGCCATGTTGGGGCTGAAGATGCCAATCCCATTCTATTATGACGCGGCGATCACGCTGGTCTCGGCGCTTTGTGCGATCTTGCTGGTGGGGGCGGCCCTGATCTTGCTGCATTTTACCGAGCGCACGCCTGTGATGATTGCGGCAGCGGGGGCGATCGTTGGGGTGGGCGTCCTGGTGATGCACTACATCGGGATGGCGGGATTGGAGATGTGCCGCGCCACCTACACGGTGCCGGGGGTCGTCTTCTCGTCGGTCGTGGCGATCGGGCTGTGCATGCTGGCGTTCTGGATCGCCTACGGACAGCGGACCAAACGCAATATCGTGCTGGGGACGATCTGCTTTGCGATTGCGGTGTGCTCGGTGCATTTTCTGGCGGTGTCGGGCACCCGTTTCGTTGCAGAGCCAAGCGTGGCCGAGTTCGGCCCCGCCATGAGCAATGAGACGCTGGCGCTTGGGGTGATCTTCTTCAGCTTTGTGATCTTCGGGGCCTGCCTTTGGGTCAGCGTAACGTATCTGGTCCCCGCTGAGGCCGCGTCCCGCGCGCCCGAAAACCAGCCCACAGCCGCCGCGGTGCCCAATGCGCGCGGCCATGGCCTTCAAATCCCTTGCGAGCGGGATGGCGCCAAGGTTTTCATCCGCTCCGACGATGTTCTCTTCGTGCGGGCCGATGGCCATTACACACAGATCTACACCGGGTCCGAGCGGTTGTTTTGCGCGTGGCCCGTGACCGAGGCGTGCAAGCGCCTTCTGCCTGTCGGGTTCTTGCAGACGCACCGCAGCTATCTGGTCAATCCGGCCCGCGTCTCGCGGTTCGAGAGGACCAAGGACAAGGGGCGGTGCATCTTCGAGGGCGACGGCATGCCGCCCGCCCCGGTCAGCCGCTCCAAGCTGAAGCTGATCCAAGATGCGCTGACACTACAGGCCGGCGCAATTGGTGCGTGAGCGGGCGCATTTCGTGCAAAAGAGCAGTATTTCATTGATTTTCTAGTGCCCTCGCATGCCTTGGTATGCAGCTTCTCCTTCAAGCCAGAACATTCGCTTCAAGGGAGGAGAAAGCCGATGATTCCAGCGGCATTTGACTATTATCGCCCCAAGGACATGGACGGCGTGCTGTCTATTCTTGAAGAACACGGAGACGATGCGCGCGTCATGGCGGGGGGGCACAGCCTGATCCCGATGATGAAGTTGCGCATGGCCGACGTGCCGCATCTGATCGATCTTCAGGATGTGGGCGGCATGTCCGATATCGAGATCGGCGGCGACGCGATTTCGATCGGCGCCATGGTCACCCAGGCGGACATCATCGACCACGGCCCCCTGGCCGAGGCGGCGCCGATCCTGCGTGAGGCGGCCTTGCAGATCGCCGATCCCCAGGTGCGCTACATGGGCACCGTCGGCGGCAATGTCGCCAATGGCGACCCCGGCAACGACATGCCCGGCCTGATGCAGTGCCTGGATGCGGTGTTCACCGTCGTCGGGCGCGGTGGTCCCCGCGATATCCCGGCTCGGGACTTCTACGAGGCGGCCTACATGACCGCCCGCGAGGACGACGAAGTTCTGACCAAGGTCACGCTTCCGATGCCAAGGGGCGGCTACGCCTACGAGAAGCAGAAGCGCAAGATTGGTGATTATGCCACTGCCGCCGCCGCCGTGCAGATCGTCAAGGAAGGTGACACCTGCGCCTCGGCAGCGATCGCGATGACCAACCTCAGCGACACGCCGATCTATTCCGAAGCGGCCGGTGCTGCGCTGGTCGGCACCTCGCTGGACGATGCAGCCCTCAAGGCGGCTCTGGCAGCGATGTTGGGCGACATCGACCCGACCGAGGACAACCGCGGCCCCGTCGCATTCAAGAACCATGTGGCGGGCGTCATTCTGCGCCGCGCCATCGAGCGCGCCTGGTCGCGGGCGTAAGGGAGGAAAGCAGATGCCAAAAAAGATGCACATCACGTTGAAGGTGAACGGCAAAGAGGAAGAGTTCCTGGCCGAGCCGCGCGAACTGTTGATCTACACCCTGCGCGAGCGGCTCAACATCACCGGGCCGCACATTGGCTGCGAGACGTCCCATTGCGGGGCCTGCACGGTCACGATCGACGGCAAGTCGGTGAAGTCCTGCACCATGTTCGCCGTCCAGGCCGAAGGGGCCGAGATCACGACGATCGAAGGGATCGGGGGGCCGGACGATCTGCATCCCTTGCAGACCGCTTTCAAGGAACACCATGGCCTGCAATGCGGCTACTGCACGCCGGGCATGATCACGCGGGCCACCAAGTTGTTGGAGGAAATCCCCAACCCCACGGAAGAGGAAATCCGCTTCGGGATGGCCGGCAACCTCTGCCGCTGCACCGGCTACCAGAACATCGTGAAAAGCATTCAGGCCGCCGCGGCTGAAATGTCAGCTGCAAAGGAGGCTGCGGAATGAAGGACGAAGTTTCACGCGAGGATCGTATTGATAACCTCAAAGGCATGGGCTGCTCGCGCAAGCGCGTCGAAGACGCCCGTTTCACCCAAGGCAAAGGCAAATATGTCGATGACATCAAGCTGGACGGGATGCTGTTTGGCGATTTCGTCCGCTCGCCCTATGCCCACGCCCGGATCAAGAACATCGATATCTCTGCCGCCATGGAAGTCCCCGGCGTCCTCGCCGTTCTGACGGCTGCGGATCTGGAGCCGCTTGGCCTCCATTGGATGCCGACGCTGGCAGGTGACAAGCAGATGGTTTTGGCCGACGGCAAGGTGCTGTTCCAAGGCCAGGAGGTCGCCTTTGTCGTGGCCGAGGATCGCTACGCCGCCGCCGACGGGATCGAACTGGTGGAGGTCGACTATGAAGAGCTTCCCGTGATCGTCGATCCGTTTGAATCGCTGAAGTCAGACGTCGTGTTGCGCGAAGATCTGGTGGCCGAGGATGGGACCATCCCGCCGGGTGCCCACGGACCGCGCAAGCACCACAATCACATCTTCACCTGGGAAGCGGGTGACAAGGACCCGACCGAAGAGGTGATCGCCAACGCCGAGGTCGTGGCCGAAGAAAGCATGTACTACCACCGCACCCATCCCTGTCCGCTGGAAACCTGCGGCTGCGTGGCCAGCATGGATAAGGTCAACGGCAAGCTGACGCTATGGGGCACGTTCCAGGCCCCCCACGCGATCCGCACGGTGGTGTCGCTGATCTCGGGCATCGAGGAACACAACATCCGCGTCATCTCGCCCGATATCGGCGGTGGCTTCGGCAACAAGGTGGGGGCTTATCCGGGCTATGTCTGCTCGGTCGTGGCCTCCATCGTGACGGGCAAGCCGGTCAAGTGGATCGAAGACCGGATGGACAATCTGATGACCACCGCCTTCGCCCGCGACTACCACATGACGGGCCAGATCTCCGCGACGAAAGAGGGCAAGATCACCGGCCTCAAGTGCCACGTGACAGCCGACCACGGCGGCTTTGACGCCTGCGCCGACCCCACCAAGTTCCCGGCGGGCTTCATGAACATCTGCACCGGGTCCTACGACATTCCGACCGCCTACCTTGAGGTCGATGGTGTCTACACCAACAAGGCGCCTGGCGGCGTGTCCTATCGCTGTTCCTTCCGGGTGACGGAGGCCGTCTATTTCATCGAGCGGATGGTCGAGGTTCTGGCCATCAAGCTGAACATGGACGCGGCAGAGCTTCGCCGGATCAACTTCATCAAGAAAGAGCAGTTCCCCTATACCGCAGCGCTGGGGTGGGAATACGACTCCGGCGACTATCACACCGCCTGGGACAAGGCGCTGAAGGCCGTCGACTATGACGGGCTGCGGGCAGAGCAAGCCCAGCGGGTCGAAGACTTCAAGGCGGGCAAGACGCGCAAGTTGATGGGGATTGGCCTGAGCTTCTTCACAGAGATCGTGGGTGCAGGCCCGGTGAAGAACTGCGATATCCTCGGCCTCGGCATGTTCGACAGCTGCGAGATCCGCATTCACCCCACAGGCTCGGCCATCGCGCGGTTGGGCACGATCAGCCAAGGGCAAGGGCATGCGACGACATTCGCGCAAATCCTCGCCTCGGAAATCGGCCTGCCAGCCGACAGCATCACCATCGAGGAAGGCGATACCGATACGGCCCCCTATGGCCTTGGTACCTACGGGTCGCGTTCCACCCCCGTTGCGGGGGCGGCCACGGCCATGGCAGGCCGCAAGATCCGCGCGAAAGCACAGATGATCGCGGCCTATCTGTTGGAGGTCCACGACAACGACGTGGAATTCGACGTGGATCGTTTCGTCGTCAAGGGCGCGCCCGAGCGGTTCAAGACGATGAAGGAAATCGCCTTCGCGGCCTACAATCAGGCCATTCCGGGACTAGAGCCGGGGTTGGAGGCGGTCAGCTACTACGATCCGCCCAACATGACCTATCCGTTCGGCGCCTACGTCTGTGTCATGGATATCGACGTGGACACCGGCGTGCCGGAAATCCGCCGCTTCTATGCGCTGGATGACTGCGGCACACGGATCAACCCGATGATCATCGAAGGGCAGGTTCACGGCGGCTTGACCGAGGCGCTCGCCGTGGCCCTGGGGCAGGAGATTGCCTACGACGACATGGGCAATGTGAAGACGGGCACGCTGATGGACTTCTTCTTGCCCACAGCCTGGGAGGTCCCGAATTACGAGACCGACTTCACCGTCACGCCGTCGCCGCACCACCCGATTGGCGCAAAAGGCGTGGGCGAAAGCCCCCACGTGGGCGGCGTGCCGTGTTTCTCCAATGCGGTGCAGGATGCGTTCCGGCCCTTCGGCAACACGCATACCAACATGCCCCACGATCATTGGCGCATCTGGCGCACAGCCAACGAGTTGGGCTTGCACGACTAGAGGCTTCGAATTTCGCTTCGCGAAATCCGACCACGCGGGGGAGGCGCTGCCTCCCCCGGACCCCCTCCGGAGTTTTTCTGGCAAGATGAAAGGGACAAGAGCGTCAATGACCTATCGCGCATTGCAGGAAGATATGGCGGCCTGTGGGTATGTTGCCTCGGACGATCTGGCCGTGGCCTTGCAACTGGCGCTGTCGCTGGGGCGGCCGTTGTTATTGGAAGGGGCGGCGGGCGTTGGCAAGACCGAGGTCGCGCGCACGCTGGCCACGGTCAAGGACACCGCGCTGATCCGGTTGCAGTGCTATGAGGGGCTGGACGCGGCACAGGCGATTTACGAATGGAACTACCAGCGCCAATTGTTGACGATCCGCGCGGCTTCCGAGGCTGGAGAAACGGGTAAAACCGTGGAAGAGCGCATTTTTTCACGGGAATTCCTGTTGGAACGTCCGCTGTTGGCGGCGATTACGCAGGACGTCGCACCCGTTCTTCTTATAGATGAAATTGATCGCGCGGACGAGGAGTTCGAGGCCTACCTTCTGGAAATCCTGTCGGATTTTCAGATTTCCATTCCTGAGCTTGGCACCATCACGGCCACCACCCGGCCGATTGTGATCCTGACCTCCAATGGCACAAGGGATCTGTCTGACGCCCTGCGCCGCCGGTGCCTGTATACCTACGTTGAATATCCCGATCGTGCGACGGAGCTGGCGATCCTCAGGGCGCGCTGCCCAGAGGTCGAGGCAAGGCTCGCCGATCAGATCGTGGGGTTCGTGCAAAAGCTGCGCGAGGAAGAGTTGGAGAAGACGCCGGGTGTGGCCGAGATGCTTGACTTCGCGGCGGCGCTGATGGGGCTTGGCATTGCGGACCTGACCGATGATCCGGCTATTTTGCAATCCACGCTCACCACGCTCTTGAAGACCCAAAGCGACCAGGCGCAGATCACGTCCGAGGTTGCGGGCCGCATTGCGGGCAAGGCGGCATGAGCCGGGTCACCAAGTTCGCCGGTCGCGACCCCGGTCCCGCGGCGCGCGTCGCGGGTTTCATCGCCCATCTGCGCCAGAATGGTTTGCGCCTGGGCGTGGCGGAGGCCGACGTTGCCCTGGCCGCCCTGACCCATGTCAACGCCATTCGCCCCGACGACGCGCGCCGTGCGCTGCGGGCCGTTTGTACCGGATGCAAGGAAGAGGCCGAGCGGTTCGATGATCTCTTCGATGGTTTCTGGATGGACATGGGCCGGGTGAAGCAGAAGGTGATCCCGAAGCAAACCGCCACGGCGAACGATGATGTCCATTCCTCGCGCGATGCCCAGGGCGAAGACGCAGGCGCCAGCGGCAGCGCCACCGCGCCAGATGCCGAGGGCGGAGAGGCCGACAGCGACGGCACCGGAAAGCTGATCGCGACCCGGCAGCGCAACCTCAATCGCCGCGACCTGCGTGATCTGGTGCGCCCTGAGGAAATCGCCGAGGCAGAAGCGGTCGCCCGCCGCCTTGGCGCAGCCTTGCGCGACAGACGCTCTCGCCGCCGGATCGCGGCGCGCAGGGGCGACCGGCTGCACTTCCGCAAGACCATCCGCCAGAGCCTTGCGACTGGCGGCGAGCCCCTGCGCCTATTGCGTAAGAAGCGCCCGGACCGGACCCGCAAGATCGTGGCGCTGTGCGATGTCTCTGGCTCGATGAGCGTCTATGCGCAGGTATTCCTGGCGTTTCTTGCGGGCCTTTTGCGTGCTGACACGGCGGCGGATGCCTACCTGTTCCACACCCGCCTTGTGCGCATCACCGAGGCGCTGCGCGATAAGGATGCGATGCGCGCGATCGGGCGAATGTCGCTGATGGCTGATGGATTTGGCGGCGGCTCCAGGATCGGACCCTCGCTGATGCGGTTCGCGGACACCTACGCCAAGCGGTTTGTCGATGGACGCAGCGTGGTGCTGATCCTGTCGGACGGCTACGATACCGAACCGCCCGCACAGATCGACGAGGCCCTGGCAAAGCTGCGCAAGCGAGGCTGCAAGATCATCTGGCTCAACCCCCTGAAAGGGTGGGCGGATTACGCCCCGGTGGCCGAAGGTATGGCGGCAGCCTTGCCCCATCTGGCCGCCTTCAAGGCGGCCAATACGCTGGCCGATCTTGCGGCCCTGGAAGCGGAGCTGGCCAGCCTATGACGCCCGCAGAGATCCTTTCCGACGATCTGGCCGAAGCGGCATCGGCCCTGCGCGCCAAGGACGAGGCCTTTGCCTTCGCCACCATCGTGCGTACGGCGGGATCCACGGCGGCGAAACCGGGGGCCAAGGCCTTGCTGAGCGCCGATGGTACTATCGTGCAGGGCTGGCTTGGGGGCGGTTGCACACGGGGCGCGGTGAAACGTGCCGCGCTGGAGGCATTGAAAAGCGGCGTACCGCAACTCGTGTCCGTCGCGCCCGAGGATTTGTTGGCCGAAAAGGGCGTGGCTGCCGGGGACGAGGTCGACGGCACTCGGTTCGCACGTAACGGTTGCCCGTCGCGGGGCACGGTCGACATCTTTATCGAGCCGTGCCTGCCCACGCCGCAACTCGTGGTCATGGGAACCTCGCCGGTGGCGCAGGCACTGGTCCGACTGGCACCCCAGTTTCATTGGGCCATTGCCGCCGATCCAAGCGTGGCGAAGCCGGGCCAAAAGCGCTTCATCGTGGTGGCGACCCAAGGGCAGGGCGACCTGGACGCCCTGACCCAGGCGCTCGCCGCCGGGGCCGACTACGTGGCCTTTGTGGGCAGCCGCCGCAAATATGCCGTGCTGGCCGAGAAGCTGGCGATGGCGGGGGTGGATCAGGGCGGCATCGACGGGGTGCAGGCGCCAGCAGGGCTCGACCTGGGGGCCGTGACGCCGGAAGAGATCGCGCTGTCGATCCTGGCGCAACTGGTGCAGACGCGCCGGGTGGCGGTGAAACATGCCGAAGCATGACGTTGCGGTCATCGTGTTGGCGGCGGGCCTGTCGCGGCGCATGGGTGCGCGCAACAAGTTGCTTCTGCCCGTGGGGGGCTTGCCGATGATCCGCCATATGGTGGGTGTCTATGCCCGGATCACTGCGCGACCTGTCATCGTCGTCACCGGCCACGAGGCGCCCGAGATCGAAGCCGCGTTGGCGGGCAGCGGGGCGGACATCGTTTTCAACCGTGATTACGCGCAGGGCCAACCCACATCGGTGGCCTGTGGCCTGCGCGCGGCGCCAGCGGATTTGCCTCTTCTGATCGGCCTGGGCGACCAGCCATTGCTGAGCGCTGAAGACCTGCGTGCGCTGATCGCCGCGCATCTTGCGGGTGACCGGGACCGCATTTCGATCCCCTTGCACAACGACCGGCGCGGCAATCCGATTGTCATCCCCGCAGCCCTGCGCGCGCGTCTTCTGGAAGATCCAGCCTCGCCCGGGTGCAAGAAATTCACCCGCGCTCACCCCGAGCACGTGCAGTTTCACCCGCTGAGCGCCCCGGGCTTCTATGCAGATATCGACACGCCCGAGGCCTATGACGCCCTGAATGAAGGCGCGTCCCCATGTTAGCGCTCAGACGCCTCGCAAGTCGTTGGCGCCGAAAAGCGGCGCTTACCCCCGCGCAGGCCGAAATCCTGGCCTCGATCAAATTTCCCTGTTGCTAAGAAGGACATCGCAATGGAACTGGCAGACGAAATCATCATCAACGCCCCCAAGGACGTTGTCTATGCGGCCCTTAATGATCCTGAAATCCTGAAGCAATGCATCCCCGGATGTGAAGAGCTGACCAAGCATTCCGATACGGAGCTGGAGGCCAAGGTGGTTCTGAAAGTCGGCCCCGTGAAGGCCAAGTTCAGTGGCGATGTGCAGCTTGACACCACGGGCGCGCCAGATGCGTTCTCGCTGACGGGGCAAGGCAATGGCGGTGCGGCGGGTCATGCCAAAGGCGGCGCGGATGTGACGCTGACGGCCGATGGCCCGGATGTGACCATTCTGCGCTATGAAGCCAAGGCGGACATCGGCGGTAAACTTGCCCAGTTGGGCAGCCGCCTGATCCAGAGCACCGCGAAGAAGCTGGCCGCCAAGTTCTTCAAATCCTTCGCCGAGGTCGTCAATGAAGACGCTGCCGCCTGACAGCCTGACCTACGCGGAACATGCCTCGGACGTGATCGCGTCGGCGGCGGCGCTGGTGCGTGCGGATCGGCCGTTCGTGTTGATCACGTCGCTGGCGATCGAAGGGGGTGCAGCACGAGAGGTGGGCTCGCTCGCGCTGGTGGATGAGGCCGGAGAGATGACCGGGTATCTGTCGAACGGCTGTATCGACAGGGACATCCGCTTGCAGGCCCAGGACGCTCTTCGCAGCGGGTCGAAGAAGCTGATCCGCTACGGCGACGGCTCACGATATGTGGATCTGAAACTGCCTTGCGGCGGGGCGCTGTCGGTCTTGATCGATCCGGCCCCCGATCGCGCCGCGATCGTGGCGGCGGCGGCGGGATTCGCCGCCCGTGAGACCGTGTCGTTGCGCTTTGACGGCCCTGAAGAGGATGCGCCCGTCCTGACGCGTACCTTCACCTATCCGCCCCGCCATCGGCTCGTTCTGGCCGGGCGCGGGGCGATCTTCCGGGCGATGGCGCAGATCGGCGCGGCAACGGGCTATGAGGTACATGCAATGTCCCCCGATGCCGCCGATCTTGAGGCCGTGGCACCCGTGCTGGACGCCGCCCCGATCCATTTGACCTCTCCGAACGCCGCGCCGCGCCTTTCCATGCTGGATGCCCATTCGGCCTTCCTGACCCTGTTCCATGACCATGATTGGGAGCCCGCCTTGCTGCGCGCCGCCCTGGACACGGAGGCACGGTTCATCGGCAGCCTTGGCAGCCAGCGCACCCATGCCCTGCGCAAGGAAGCGTTGCGGCAGATGGGCGTTGACGCGGCATCTCTGGCGCGCCTGCGCGGGCCTATCGGCTTGGTGCCGTCGTTGCGCGATGCCTCCTCCATTGCCGTGTCGGCCCTGGCCGAGGTCATTGCGACCCTGCGCCCCTAGCGCTGGTTCGCGGGGGGCTTTGCCGGGGAGGCCCTTTCGTGATACGAATCTGATATCAAACGATAATTGAAGCAGCCCCCCCGCGCGGGCTGAAAGGGGCGAACGATCCGTGCCACAGGGGTTCAGGCAAGCCGAGATTCTGGACATCGCCGCACGCGATGGCAAGGTCACCGTCGATGGTCTGGCCGAGCATTTCTCGGTCACGTTGCAAACCATCCGCCGTGACCTGTCCGAGTTGGATCAGGCGGGTCTGCTCAAGCGCGTTCACGGCGGGGCGATGCCCGCCTCGGGCAGCCGCAATTTTGCCTATGAAGACCGCCGCGCGTTGCAGACCGAGGCCAAGGACCAGATCGCGCGCGCCTGCGCCGCCGCCATTCCCGATGCCTGTTCCATCTTCCTCAACATCGGCACCAGCACCGAGGCCGTGGCCGAGCGCCTGAGCCAGCACGAAAACCTGCTGGTCGTGACCAACAACCTCAATGTGGCGCATATCCTGTCGCAAAGTCCGGGGGTAGAGATCTTCGTGACCGGCGGCACGCTGCGTCGGGCGGACAATGGCCTGATCGGGTCCCTGGCCATCGATACGATCAACAAGTTCAAGTTCGACTATGCCGTCATCGGCTGCTCGGCGCTGGATCTGGACGGCGAGGTGCTGGATTTCGACGTGCAGGAGGTGGGCGTCAGCCAGGCCATTGTCGCGCGGTCCCGCAAGACCTTCCTCGTGGCGGATCATTCCAAGTTCGAACGCAGCGCGCCCGCGCGGATCTGCTCGCTGGCGCAGATCGACGGGTTCTTTACTGACAGCCCTCTGGCACCGGATCTGGCCGAGAAGTGCGCCCAATGGGGCGTGGACGTTCACGTCAGCGGTCCGCATGAGGCACCGGACGCCGCTCAAGGGTGACGACGCCCAAGGGTGACGCCGCCCATGGCCTGCGCTATGGCTCTGATAGCCAAAGCGGAGACAGCCCCCATGACCACCATCGCCCTCGTGGCCCACGATCAGAAGAAAGACGCACTTGTTGCCTGGGCCAAGACCCATGAGGCCGCGCTTCAGCGACATACGCTTTACGCGACGGGCACCACGGGCGGGCGCTTGCAGGCCGAGACGAACCTGACCATCACGGCGCTGAAATCAGGGCCCCTTGGCGGGGACGCGCAGCTTGGCGCGATGATCGCAGAGGGCAAGCTGCCGGTGCTGATCTTCTTCATCGATCCGCTGTCCGCGATGCCCCATGACGTGGATGTGAAGTCCTTGATTCGGCTGGCAATCCTCTACGACACGCTTCTGGCGGTGAACGAAGAAACCGCCGCGGCCGTGATCGCGTCGCTACCTGCGACCTAAATCCCCTTGTGAAAGCCATGTGACACCCTTGTGACGGGCCAGCGTGCAAAGCGTCACACGCACGTCACCCGTAGTGCGTAGCTGGACCGTGCCGGAGGGCAGGGGGCAGCGGGGCATCTTAAAGCTTCGTAATCGTTTGCACTCTTCCGTTGTGTGTGTAGTCTTCCCCTGCGTGATGATCCGGGGGGACGCGTACTTTGTGACCCGGCAATGAGATCAAGCCGCCTCAGTCCGACTGGGGCGGGATAACCCGCATCCTGCGGTCCAATGATGGCCGCGTCACTATGGGAGAAAGAAAATGAACCTCAAGAAAACCGTTGGCCTCGGCCTTGCGTTCGGCCTGATGGCCGGAGCGGCCCAGGCACAGACCGAAATCGAGTTCTGGCACGCCATGGGCGGCCAGTTGGGCGAGACCGTCGATCAGATGGCCGCAAACTTCAACGCCAGCCAGGGTGACTACGTCATCACGCCGGTTTTCAAGGGCACCTACGAGGAAACGCTGACCTCCGCCATCGCCGCCTTCCGCGCGGGCGAGCAGCCCAACATCGTGCAGGTCTTCGACGCGGGCGCTGCCACCGTGATCGGTGCCCAGGGCGCGACCGTTCCTGTCGAGCAGCTTCTGTCTGACAACGGCGTGGCGTTTGACCGTGAAGACTACATCTCGGGCGTGCGGAACTTCTATGCCGACGCCGATGGCCAGATGATCGGCATGCCGTTCAACTCCTCCACGCCGATCATGTATTACAACGCCGACGCCCTTGAGGCCGCTGGCGTGACCGCGCCCGCCACTTGGGAAGAGTTCGCCGAAACCACAGCGCCTGCGCTGCTGGAAGCAGGCTACATCCCGCTCGCGCAAAGCCACCTGCCGTGGATCTTCACCGAGAACTTCTTCTCTCGCCACAACCTGCAGTTCGCCTCCAACGACAACGGCTACACCGGCGTCGACACCGAGATCATGGTGAACCACCCCGCCATCCGCGCGCATTTCAACGCGCTGACCGAATGGCAGGAAGCGGGCTACTTCGAGTGGTACGGCACCGGCTGGGGCGACAACCAGGATCCGTTTGAGGCGGGCGAAGTCGCTATGTGGCTTGGGTCTTCCGGCTCGTTCGGCGGCATTGCCGACCGCGTGGACTTCAACTTCTCCGCCGCCATGCTACCCTACTGGGAAGCCGTGACGACAGAGCCCACGCAGACCTTCATCGGCGGCGCGGCGCTGTTCGCAATGTCCGGCTTCGACGCAGCCGAGAACGAGGCCACGGCCGCTTTCTTCGACTACCTCGCCTCCACCGACAACCAGGTCTTCTGGCACGTCGCAACGGGTTACGTTCCGATTACCACGGCCGCCTACGAGGCCGCAGCCGAGCAGGGCCACTACGAGGAATTCCCTGCTGCGGAAGTTGGTGTTCAGCAGTTGCAGCTGCCGGCGGGTGAGTTCACACGCGGCTACCGCATGGGCTTTTACGTCCAGATCCGCGACGTGATGAATCGGGAGTACGGCCGCATCCTGACCGGTGAGACATCCGTGGAAGACGCGTTCGAGACCATCGAAGCGGAAGCCAACGAGCTTCTGGCGCGCTTCGCTCAGACCCAGGGTTAACGCCGTTAACCGTTAAGACTGCACTGGCCGGGTCCCACGCCCGGCCAGTTGCCAACCAAAACACGACCAAACGAGCCTCAGGGGGATAGACGACAGTGAAACGCGCCGCATTCGGGCATATCAGCTTTCCGATCTTGCTGCTTTTGCCGCAGCTCGTGATCATCGCGATCTTCTTCTATTGGCCCGCCGGGTACGCCTTGCAATCCTCTTTCTATCTGGAAGACCCGTTTGGCTTCGGCTCCACCTTCGTGGGCATGGACAATTACACCCGCCTTGCCAGCTCATCGTCCTATATGGACGCCGCCTGGTTCACGCTGATTTTCACCTCGCTCGTGACGTTCTTCGCGCTTGCCATCGCTCTGTTGCTCGCCGTCAAGGCTGACAAGGTGATCCGAGGCGCGCGCACCTACCGCACGCTGTTGATGTGGGTCTATGCCATCGCGCCCCCCGTCGCGGGCCTGATCGGCGTCATGTTGTTTGACCAATCGCGCGGCAACATCACGCAACTTCTGGGCATGATGGGCATCGAGTACCGCTTGGGCGTGAACTACTGGGATACCGCGTCCGCGATGATCACCGTCTCGATCTGGAAACAGATCCCCGTGAACTTCATCTTCTTCCTGTCGGGCCTGCAAGCGATCCCGCAATCGGTGCGGGAGGCCGCGATGATCGACAATCGGTCCGGCACGCGCCGGTTCTGGGACATCACGTTCCCGCTGCTCGCCCCCACAGGCTTCTTCCTGCTGATCATCAACATCACGTATTCGCTGTTTGATACCTTCGGCATCGTGGACACCATCGTGAAGGGCCAGCCCGGCAACAACCCGATGACCCTGGTCTACCGCGTGTTCGTGGACGGCTTCCGCGGGCAGGATCTGGGCGGTTCATCGGCGCAATCCGTGGTCCTCATGGTGCTCGTCCTGATCCTCACAATCGTGCAGTTCCGCTTTCTGGAACGCCGAATACACTACACATAGGGGGCTTGAGATATGGCTGAAATCTCTGAAACCCAAGTCGCCGCGACGGCGCCAACACGCCCTGTCAAGCGCATCCGTTGGGATACGATCGGCGACCATGCGGTCCTGATTGCGGGCGCACTTTTGATGCTGGTGCCGGTCTACATGGTCTTCGCGACCTCAAGCTGGGACGCCATCACGATCCACCGTGAGGGCATGCAGTTCGGCTTCGGCGAAGACATGGGCGTGAACTACAACGCCGCCCTGTTCGAATACGGCGGCTTCACCGACAGCGTGAATGGCGTCACCATGCTGGCCAACTCGATGATCCTGGGTCTGGGCTTTGCCATCGGCAAGATCATCGTCGGCATGATGGCCGCCTATGCCATCGTCTACTTCCGCCTCCGGTTTGCCACGCTGGCCTTCTGGATGATCTTCACCACGCTTCTGTTGCCGCTGGAGGTGCGCATTTTGCCATCCTACGAGGTCATCACCGCGATGAACCTTGGCAACACCTACACCGGCCTGATCGTGCCGCTGATCGCCAGCGCCACGGCGACCTTCTTCTTTCGACAATATTTCCGATCCGTCCCGGAAGAACTGATCGAGGCCGCGCGCATCGACGGGGCAGGGCCGGTCAAGTTCTTCATCGACATCCTCGTGCCGCTGTCGAAAACCATGATCGCGGCGATGTTCATCATCATGTTCGTCTTTGGCTGGAACCAGTACCTCTGGCCGACGCTGATCACCACGGACGAAAGCCTGTTCACCCTGGTGCGCGGCATCCGGCAGATCATCCAATCCTATGCAGACGGGTCCGAGACGCCGGACTACGGTCAGGCGGCGGCGCTGGCGATCATCGCCATGACGCCCCCGGTGCTGATCGTGGTCTTCTTCCAGAACTGGTTCGTCAAGGGCCTCACGGAATCCGATAAATAAAGAGAGAACCATATCAAATGGCACAAGTTACCCTGAACCAGGTTCGCAAGATCTACCCCAACGGCGCCGAGGCGCTGGAGCCCTCGACCTTCACCATCCCCGATGGCGAATTGACGGTCCTTGTCGGCCCCTCGGGCTGCGGCAAGTCCACCCTTTTGCGCATGGTCGCGGGGCTGGAAGAGATCACCGAAGGTGAGCTGTCCATCGGCGACCGTATCGTCAACGACATCGATCCCGCCAACCGCAACATCGCGATGGTGTTCCAGAACTACGCCCTTTATCCGCACATGTCCGTGGCCCAGAACATGGGCTACGGGTTGAAGAACCGGGGCATGGACAAGGCGCAGATCGCGGCGAAGGTCCGTGAAGCCTCCGAGATGCTGCACCTCGACGAATTCCTCGACCGCAGGCCCTCGCAACTCTCGGGCGGGCAGCGTCAGCGCGTCGCCATGGGCCGCGCCATCGTGCGCGACCCGGACCTGTTCCTGTTTGACGAGCCGCTGTCCAACCTCGACGCCAAGCTGCGCAACCAGATGCGGATCGAGATCCGGGCGCTTCAGCGTAGGCTTGGCACCACGGCGATGTATGTGACCCACGATCAGGTCGAAGCGATGACCATGGCCGACCGGATCATCGTGCTGAACGCAGGGACAATTGAGCAGATCGGCACCCCGAACGAGATTTATGAACACCCCGCCTCCACCTTCGTGGCCTCCTTCATGGGCGCCCCGCCAATGAACCTTTTGCGTGGCGATGCCAAAGGCGGCGCGGTCACGCTGAAAGGCGGCCAAGACGTCCCC
This sequence comes from Gymnodinialimonas phycosphaerae, assembly GCF_019195455.1. Lineage (NCBI taxonomy): Bacteria > Pseudomonadati > Pseudomonadota > Alphaproteobacteria > Rhodobacterales > Paracoccaceae > Gymnodinialimonas > Gymnodinialimonas phycosphaerae. The sequence continues at coordinate 738,966 of NZ_JAIMBW010000001.1, forward strand.
CACGCCCGCGCCGATGGCCATGACGGCCCGATCCAGGTCGGTATCCGCCCGGAAGATACCTGGCCCGATCCGGCCGGAGACCTCGCCTTCGATGTGGATATCATCGAAGAGTTGGGCGCGCAGCGTCTGCTTCACGGTCACGTGTCGGGGCAGGCGTTCTCGGTCGCGGTGCCCAAAGACAAGGAGGCCGGCACCGGCAATATGCAGCTGTCGGTCAAACCCGGCGCGGTGCATCTGTTCGATGCCGACAGGGGTCGCCGCCTCTAGGCCGTCAACACTGCCGTTACCGCCGCCGCGTCGGCTGCGCTGAACGCAGGCCCAAGGCTCAGGATCAGGGCGCGCCCGGTCCGCGCGTCCTGTGGCAAGGGGCGTACAAGGCTGCCGTCGGCCAGGGCGTCTTGCACCAGGAAGCCATGGCCCATCGCAACGCCTGCGCCGGATCTCGCCTCGGCCAGGGTCAGCGAATATAGGGAATAGCGGGGCCCGTCTTCCGCATTGGGCAGGCGGACGCCGCAGGCCGTCGCCCAATCCCGCCAATCCCGCATCCAACTGGCGTCGTGCAGCAGCGTCTGCCCGGCAAGATCTTCGGGCGCGGTGATCTGATGCGCAATCTCAGGGGCGCATACCGGGAAGATCACGTCGTGTGCCGCCACGACCCCAAGCTTTGCCGACCCGCCTTCTGCGGGCCCCAGAAACAATGAGATATCGTAGAGGTCACGCAACATGTTGGGCGCCGTTTCCAGCGCATGGACCGAGACCTGCCGGGCCCCGAGTGCGGTGCGGATGGCCTTGAGTCGCGGGGTCAACCAAAGCTGCGCAATGGCGGGCAGGGTGGCGATGGTCACGGGGCCTGCGGGGGCGCTTCGGCGCAGCTCGGCCACCGCAAGTCCCAGCGCGTCGAAGGCGTCGCGGAACGCACTTTGCACGCGCGCGCCTTCTTCAGACAATCGCACACCGCTGCTTTGCCGTACGAACAGCGGCACCCCGGCCCACTCTTCCAACGCGCGGATATGCTGCGACACGGCGGCGGGCGTGACGCTCAACTCTTGCGCGGCGGCCCGAAACCCGCCGCAACGCGCGGCGGCCTCGAATGCGCGAAGCGCATTGAGGGGGGGCATTTGGGGACGATGGGGGGCAACGGGCATAGGCTTAGGTTTTCTGACTGAGATTTTCAGGTTATCTCGTTTGCGCGCCCGTCGTCCAGTCGCCATGATGGTGCCAGTTCGACAGAAAGGCCTTGCCCATGACCCTCGCTCTTCGCCCTTGGGTGCCCGCTGCATCCGAGACCCTCGTCCAGCGTTTTGCCGGACAAACGGCCGCCGCCCCCAGCGCCGAGATCGCCGCGCGCCTGGATGCCTTGGGCGTCGAAAACCGTCGTATCCATGAACAGGCATGTTTCAACCTCAACCCGGCCACCAACGTGATGAACCCGGCCGCCGAGGCGCTTTTGGCCAATGGCATGGGCACGCGCCCCTCGCTCGGCTACCCCGGCGACAAATACGAGATGGGCCTGGAGGCCGTTGAAGAAGCCGAGGTGATCGCAGCCGAGCTTGCCGCCGAGGTCTTCAATGCCAAGTTCGCCGAGATCCGAGTGGCCTCCGGCGCCATGGCCAACCTCTACGCCTTCATGGCGACGTGCACACCCGGTGACACGATCATCGTGCCGCCTGCCGCCATCGGCGGTCACGTCACCCATCACACGGCGGGCTGCGCCGGGCTCTTCGGGTTGCGAATCATCGAGGCACCGATCGATGCGAATTGTTATACCATTGATATACCCAGTCTCGCCGATCTGGCCGCGCGCGAGCGGCCCGCGTTGATCACCTTGGGCGGGTCGTTGAACCTGGTGCCGCATCCAGTGGCGGCGGTGCGGGCGATTGCCGATGACGTGGGCGCGAAGGTTTTGATGGATGCCGCGCACCAATGCGGGCTTTTCGCGGGAGGCGCGTGGCCTGATCCGCTGGCCCCCGAAGATGGAAGGGCGGGTGCGCATCTGATGACAATGAGCACCTACAAAAGCCTTGGCGGGCCTGCCGGGGGATTGATCGTCACCAACGACGCGGACATTGCCAAGCGGCTGGATTCCATTGCTTTTCCCGGCATGACGGCAAATTTCGATGCCTCCAAATCCGCCGCGCTTGCGCGTACGCTGCTGGATTGGCGGGACCACGGCGCGGCCTATGCCGCCGAGATGGTGCGGACCGCTCAGGGCCTTGCCAAGGCCTTGCAGGACAACGGAATGCCGGTGTTCGAGACGCGCGACGGCCCCACCCGGTCCCATGCTTTTGCCGTGCCTGCCCATGACTTCGGGGGCGGGCAGGTGGCGTCCAAACACCTCTATCGTGCGGGCATCATTGCCTGTGGTATTGGCATTCCGGCACCTGAAATCCGCAATGATATGAACGCGATACGCTTTGGCACGCCTGAGACGACGCGCTTTGGCGTGGGGCAGGGACGCGATGATCTCGCGACCCTCGCCAGCCTGATCGCGCGCGCCCTGCGCAGCAAAACGCCCGAGGATCTGGCGCCGGAGACGGCAGTGTTCCGCGCAAAGTTCAGGGATTTGCATTACGTCAGTTGAGCGATCTTGTTTTTGCAAGTCACTCGCAAGTTTCTTGACTGAAATGCGAGTAAGTCGCATATACACCTGTGACGGCATCCCCTTCAGGAGTCTCACAGATATGATCCGCACGCTTTCCGTTCTTGCTGCTACCGTAACGCTCGTGGTGCCCGCCCATGCGCAGGAGCCGCTCACCATCGTTGCCACCACCGGCATGATCGCCGACGCTGCGCGGCAGGTGGGTGGAGATCTCGTGGAAGTTCAGTCACTTATGGGGGCAGGGGTGGATCCGCACGCCTACCGTCAGACGCGCTCGGATATTGTCGCGACGGCGCGCGCTGACATGGTCCTTTGGCATGGCCTCTACCTGGAGGCGCAGATGGAGGAATTCCTGCTGGAACTGGCCGAAACCAACACCGTCATTCCCGTGGCCGAGGCGCTTCCGCGCGACGTTTTGCTGACGTCCGAGGGTTACGAGGATCGCTTTGACCCCCACGTCTGGATGGACCCCACGCTTTGGGCGGATGTCGTGCAAGTCGTGGAGGGGGCGCTGAGCGACGCACTGCCCGAAGCCGCCGAAACCTTCGCCGCGAATGCAAGTGCCCACGGGGCCGAGATCGAAGCGCTGATCGCCTATAGCAACACGGCCCTCGCTTCTGTCCCGGAGGCCTCCAGGGTGTTGCTGACGGCGCACGATGCGTTCAGGTATTTCGGTGCGGCCTACGGCTATGAAGTCATTGGCATTCAAGGGATTTCCACGGAATCCGAGGCAGGCTTGCAACGGATCGGAGAGTTGGTGGATCTTCTGGTTAGCCGCGACGTCGGCGCGGTCTTCGTGGAATCCTCGGTTTCGGATCGTAACATCCGCGCCTTGATCGAGGGGGCCGCCGCACGCGGCCATGAGGTTGTGATCGGCGGAGAGCTTTTCAGCGACGCCATGGGCGAAGAGGGCACCTATGAAGGCACCTGGATCGGTATGATTGACCACAATGTCACCACCATCGCCCGTGCACTGGGTGGCGATGCGCCCGAAGGCGGCATGCAAGGATTACTGGAATGACAGATCTGAAAGTGCTGCAATCGCCCGCGACCCTTGACCCCGCCAGCCCGCTTGCGGTGCGGGGTTTGACGGTGTCCTACGGCGAAAAACCGGCGCTGTTCTCGCTGGATGCGACGTTCCCTGCGGGCGCCATGTCGGCCATCGTGGGGCCAAACGGGGCGGGCAAATCCACGTTTCTCAAGGCGTCGTTGGGCCTGATCCCCAGAGTTTCCGGCGAGGTCACTGTCTTCGGCCGCGAGGTCACGCGTGCCCGCGACCGTATCGCCTACGTGCCGCAGCGCGCGTCGGTGGACTGGGATTTTCCGACAACCGCCATCGATGTGGTGCTGATGGGCCTATACGGGCAGCTTGGCCTATGGCGTCGGATCAGCGGCGCCCACAAGGCCCGCGCGCGGGCCTGTCTGGACCGCGTCGGCATGGCGGATTTCGCGGATCGTCAGATCGGCCAGCTTTCCGGCGGGCAGCAGCAGCGCGTCTTCCTCGCCCGTGCCTTGGCGCAGGACGCTGATCTTTTCCTGCTGGACGAGCCCTTCGCGGGTGTCGATGCGGCCACGGAAGCGGCGATCATCGACGTGTTGAAATCCCTGCGCGCCGAGGGGCGCAGCGTGATTGCCGTGCACCATGACCTGTCGACGGTGACCGCCTATTTCGACCATGTCCTGCTGGTGAACCTGCGCCGCATCGCCGAGGGGCCAGTGGCCACGGCCTTCACCGCCGACACGTTGTCGGAGACCTACGGCGGGCGCCTTGGGGCGGTCCAGATCGACAGTCTCGCGCTGACAGCGGCCCCAAAAAAGTCGGGGGTCTGATGTCCGGTTTCCTGCAAGCCCTGTTCCTGCAAGCGGGCTATAACGCGGCGCTTGTCGCCGTGGGGGCGGCGCTTCTGGGCTTTGCGGCCGGGGCAGGGGGCAGCTTCCTGTTCCTGCGCAAACGGGCCCTTGTCTCCGACGCCGTGGCGCACGCGACGCTTCCGGGCGTGGGTCTTGCCTTCATCGTGATGGTCGCCTTGGGCGGGGATGGGCGCAGCCTGCCGGGCTTGTTGATCGGGTCTGCCCTTTCCGCGTGGCTGGGACTTCTTGCCGTCGGCTGGTTGGTTCAGCGCACCCGCCTGTCCGAGGACGCGGCGATTGGCGCGGTCCTGTCGGTTTTCTTTGGCTTGGGCATCGTGTTGCTGACGGTCATCCAATCCATGAGCCAGGGACGACAGGCAGGGCTTGAGGGCTTTCTTCTGGGGTCCACCGCCGGGATGTTGTTCCAAGACGCGATACTGATCGCGGGCGGCGGCGCGGTGGTGGTGGCGCTGATCTGGCTACTGCGGCGGCCGATGACGATGGTCGCCTTTGATCCGGGGTTCGCCGCCGCGCGCGGTGTGGATGTGCGCCGCGTGGATCTTGCCATGATGGGCCTTGTCCTGGCCGTCACGGTGATCGGCTTGAAGTTGGTGGGCCTTATTCTGATCGTGGCCTTGTTGATCATCCCGCCCGTCACGGCGCGCTTCTGGTCCGAGCGCGCAGAGACGGTGGTCTGGACGGCGGGTGTTATCGGGGCGGTGTCGGGCTACGTCGGCGCGGCGCTTTCGGCGTCGGCGCCCGCGCTGCCCACGGGGCCGATCATCGTGCTGATCTCGGCGGCGCTGTTTGCGCTGTCACTGCTGTTCGCGCCGGCCCGGGGCGTGCTGGCCTCGGTTCTGTCGCGCCGCGCCTTCCAGACGCGCGTGCACCGCAGGCAGGGCCTTTTGGCGCTGAGCCGGGCCGAGCCGATCCATGATCCGCTCACCGTGAAAATTCTTCACCGGGAGGGGCTTATGCGGGCTGACGGGGTCGCCACGGACGCAGGCCACGCGGCGGGTGCGAAAATCTCGCGCGACGAGCGACGCTGGTCGATTGCCCGAAAACAACACTACGATACCGCGCTGACGGGCCGCTATGATGGCCTCACGCCAATCGAAGACGTCTTCACTGCCGATGAAATCGCCCATTTCGATGCGGCCCTGCCGAGGCGTGTGTGACATGGGATCAGAGTTCGTCCAGTTTTCCCTAACCCCCATCCTCATCGGCATTTTCGCGGCCATGGCCTGCGCGCTGCCGGGCAATTTCCTGATCCTGCGCCGCCAAGCGTTGATCGGGGACGCGATCAGCCACGTGGTGCTGCCGGGCATCGTGGTGGCGTTCCTGATCACCGGAACCGTGCGGACGTGGCCGATGCTGTTGGGGGCGGCAGGTGCGGCGCTTGTCGCGGTGATCCTGATCGAGGCGGTGCGCCGATTGGGCAAGATCGAACCGGGGGCGGCGATGGGCGTCATCTTCACCTCACTCTTCGCGGGTGGCGTGTTGTTGCTGGAGCAATCGGACACGTCCTCGGTGCATCTGGACGTGGAACACGCGTTGATGGGCAATCTGGAGCAATTGATCTGGCTTCGCGCCGACGGCTGGGGGTCGCTGCTGGATCTTGTCGCGCTCTCGTATCTGCCGCCCGAACTGACGCGTATGGTGATCGTTTTCGCGATCATCGCGGCGTTGACGGCCGTCTTCTGGCGGCCGCTCAAGCTGTCGAGCTTTGATGAGGGTTTTGCGCGGGCCCTGGGCCTGCCGGTCACGTTGATCGGGCTGGGGCTTGTGGCCTCCGCCGCCGCCGCCGCCGTAGCGGCGTTTGATGCGGTGGGCTCGATCATCGTGATCGCCATGTTCATCTGTCCCCCCGCCGCGGCCCGATTGATGACCAATCGCCTGGGTGTGCAGGTCGCGTGGAGCCTTGCGTTCGCCACCCTTTCGGCGATCTTCGGCTACGTGCTGGCAGGGTATGGACCGCTCTGGATCGGGGCGGAAAGCTCGGTCTCGGCGGCGGGGATGGTGGCGGTGGTCTCGGGTCTGATCCTGGCTGCCGCTTGCCTCTTTGGTCCCGCCCGGGACCGTATCGGCGTGGCTGTGGGCGGCTGAACTGGACGGCTTGCTGCGCGACGGATAGGAACGGGGGGCAATCGGAGGAGCCCATGGCCGAAAATCCCGAAGACGACGGCGCGCGCATGTCCTTCAAGGACGCGATGAGCTACGGTGATTACCTGTCGCTGGATCCGATCCTTGGCGCGTCCAAACCTCTTTCTACCGCCCATGACGAGATGCTGTTCATCATCCAGCATCAGACCTCGGAGTTGTGGATGCGCCTGGCGCTGCATGAGTTGGACGCCGCCCGCACCGCCTTGACGCGCGGTGATTTCCCGCCCGTTTTCAAGATGCTGACCCGTGTCGCGCGGATTTTTGAGCAGCTCAACAATGCCTGGGACGTGCTGCGCACCATGACGCCGTCGGATTATACCGAGTTTCGCGAGGACCTGGGCCAATCCAGCGGCTTCCAATCGCACCAGTATCGGCTGATCGAATACATCCTGGGCAACCGGAACACGGCAATGATGCGGGTGCATGAACACCGCGTGGATCTGCACCGAATGCTGACGCAAGAGCTGACACAACCTTCGCTTTACGACGTCGCCGTTGCGCGGTTGGGCGAGGCGTTGGGGCGCGATCTTCCAAGCGGGGCGCTGGATACGCCCCACGTCGCGCAACCGGCAATCGAGGACGCCTGGGCGCAGGTCTATCGCGACCCGGAAGCCCAGTGGACACTATACGAATTGGCCGAGAAGCTGGTTGATCTGGAGGATTACTTTCGCCGCTGGCGCTTCAACCACGTCACCACCGTCGAGCGCGTGATCGGCTTCAAGCGTGGTACTGGTGGCACCTCGGGCGTGGCATATCTGCGCCGGATGCTGGAAGTGGAACTGTTTCCGGAACTTTGGAACGTGAGGGGGCAGCTATGAGTTTGCCGATGAAAGAGAAATTCGTCCTGCCGGAGGGGATGATCTACCTTGACGGAAACTCCCTCGGGCCGCTGCCCGTGGGCGTGGAAGAGGTGGTGTCCCGGATGATGCGCGACCAATGGGGCGCGCATCTGATCAAGGGGTGGAACGTCGATGGCTGGATGGCGCAGCCCGCGCGCGTGGGTGATATGGTCGGGCGTCTGATCGGGGCGGAGCCGGGCTCGGTCGTGATGGGCGACACGCTGTCGCTGAAGGTCTACCAAGCGCTGTCTGCGGCGTTGCAGATGCGGCCCGAACGCAAGGTGGTTCTGTCGGATAGCGGCAATTTCCCCACCGATCTTTATATGGCAGAGGGCTTGATCCGGCAGTTGGACGCGGGCCATGAGCTGCGCGTCGTGGCCCCGCAGGAAGTGTCGGACGCGATTGACGATAGCGTCGCTGCCGTGATGATCACCCAAGTCGATTACCGCACGGGCCGCGTCCATGACATGGACGCGATCACCGCGAAAGCGCAGGCGGCTGGGGCGGTAATGATCTGGGATCTGGCCCATTCTGCGGGCGCCCTTCCGGTGGATATGGCAGGATCGGGCGCCGAGTTCGCCGTGGGGTGTACCTACAAGTATCTTAACGGTGGCCCCGGCGCGCCTGCCTTTATCTACGTCCGCCCCGACATCGTTCATGACGTTGACCCCGCGTTGGCGGGCTGGCTTGGCCATGAGGCGCCGTTCGCCTTCGACCTCGACTACCGCCCCGGCGCAGGCATCGAGAGGATGCGCGTGGGCACCCCACCGGTGATCCAACTGACCGCACTGGAGCGTGCCTTGCAGGTCTGGGATGGTGTCGACATGGGCGATATCCGCGCGGCCTCCATCGCGCTGTCCGAGCAGTTCATCGCAGAGGTCGAGGTCGCCTGTCCGGAACTGACCCTTGCCAGCCCCCGCGATGCCAGCGCGCGCGGCAGTCAGGTTTCGTTCCATTTCGAGCAGGGCTACGCCGCCATGCAGGCGCTCATCGCGCGCGGGGTGATCGGCGATTTTCGCGCGCCGGATATCATGCGCTTTGGCTTCACGCCACTCTATCTGGATTCGGATGATATCTCTCAAGCTGTCGATATCATGTCGGAAATTCTGCGTGACAGGCTTTGGGATGCGCCGGAATACACGACGCGGCAGCGGGTCACGTAAGGCCCACCTTGCTTCACTTTACACCCGCTGCGGAACGTGGGGGCGGCGATGACCACGTTGAGGGATCGATGGGTCATGCGGCCGGAAATCGCGCCTGAACAGCGCTGACATGTCTTTCGACATCTGAATCGAGGAGGGGTTGAGCTTCCAGTTACTGGAAGGCCTATATGATGGATACACCATTGGGGAATCTGCCATGTCGTCCACTTCCGTCAGCCTGTCGGTCCAAGGCCTCAACTGCGCGTCTTGCGTGGGCCGGGTGGAGCGTGCCTTGGCAGCCGTACCGGGCGTGGGCGAGGTCGCCGTCAACCTTGCGTCAGAGACGGCACAGATCACCTACAACGACCAGGATGTCACCGCAGAGGTGTTGGCGCGCGCCGCCACCGATGCGGGCTACCCGGCGCAGGTGATCGTCAGCACCTCTGCGCAGGCCCCCGACAAGACCGATGAAACACAGCATGCCTTCACCCGCATGTGGATCGCGCTGGCCCTGACACTGCCGGTCTTCGTGTTGGAGATGGGCGCGCATATGGTGCCAGCAATCCACCACGCGATCGCGGCAACAATCGGACAGCAGGGCTCTTGGTTCATTCAGTTTGCCTTGACGGCGCTGGTGCTCGTGGGGCCGGGCCGGGTGTTCTATCGCCTGGGCGTGCCCGCGCTGCTGAAGGCGGCCCCGGACATGAACAGCCTTGTAGCGTTGGGGACGGGGGCGGCGTTTGGCTATTCGACGCTGGCTACATTTGCACCCGCAATGCTGCCAGCCGCCTCGCGCGCCGTCTATTTCGAGGCCGCCGCCGTCATCGTCACGCTGATCCTTTTGGGCCGCGCCTTGGAGGCCCGCGCCAAGGGCCGGACCGGCGCCGCGATCCGCGCGCTCATTGGCTTGCAGGTGCGCGAGGCTCGGGTGCTGCGCGATGGGGTGACCCAGGATATCGAGATCGACGCGATTGTCGTGGGCGACATCGTCGTTTTGCGCCCCGGAGAACGGGTGCCAGTGGACGGCGAAGTCGTTGAAGGCACCTCGTTCGTGGACGAGGCGATGATTACCGGAGAGCCGGTTCCGGTCGAGAAATCAGAGAGGAGCCTGGTCACGGGGGGCACGGTGAACGGGGCCGGCGCGCTTCAAGTCCGGGTAACCCGCGTGGGCGCGGATACCACGCTGTCGCAGATCATCCGCATGGTGCAAGAGGCCCAGGGCGCGAAGCTTCCGATCCAGGCACTGGTGGACCGGGTCACGATGTATTTCGTGCCCGCCGTCATGGTCGTGGCTGCGCTGACGGTGGCGACCTGGCTGATCTTCGGCCCCGATCCGGTGCTGACCTACGCGCTGATCGCCGGGGTCAGTGTTTTGATCATCGCGTGTCCCTGCGCCATGGGGCTGGCAACGCCGACCTCGATCATGGTGGGTACGGGGCGGGCGGCTGAACTGGGTGTTCTGTTCCGAAAAGGCGCGGCATTGCAGGGCCTTAGCAAAGTTCAACTGGTTGCCTTGGACAAGACCGGTACGGTAACGGAAGGGCGGCCCGAAGTGGTGGATGTGCTGCTGGTGGACGGCGTCACCCGAGAGACCGTCCTTGCGTTGACCGCCGCCGCCGAAGCCGCGTCCGAGCATCCGATTGCCAGCGCCATCGTGCGGGCGGCCAAGGGGGTGTTCGCCGCCAGCGAGGTTGAGGTCCTGCCCGGCAAGGGGCTGCGGGCGCAAGTCGGTACAGCCAAGGTGACGGTCGGCTCTGACAGGTTCCTGGCAGAGGAGGGGATCGATACGACGCCCCTCGCACAGGCCGAGGTCGAACATACCGCGCGCGGTGAGACGGTGGTATTTGTCGCTATCGACGGTGCCTTGGCTGCGATGATCGCGGTGGCGGACAAGGTCAAGCCGTCAAGTGCGGCGGCGATCAAGGCGTTGCGGGCCCAAGGTTTGCGGGTGGCGATGATCACGGGCGACAAACGTGCCACGGCAATGGCGATTGCGGCGCAAGTCGGCATCGACGAGGTGGTGGCGGAGGTTTTGCCTGACGGAAAGGTTAACGCCATAAAGGAGTTATGCGCGCATGGGCCGGTTGCCTTTGTGGGCGACGGGATCAATGATGCGCCCGCCCTTGCGCAGGCTGACGTGGGCATCGCGATCGGGACTGGAACGGACGTGGCCATTGAAAGCGCGGATGTGGTGCTGATGTCTGGCGACCTGAGCGGGGTGGCCACGGCCATCGAGGCGTCGCGCGCCACGATGGCCAATATCCGCCAGAACCTTGGGTGGGCGTTTGCCTATAACACGGCGCTGATCCCTTTGGCGGCGGGCGCGCTCTATCCGGCGACGGGCCTTTTGCTGTCGCCCGCTTTCGCGGCGGGGGCGATGGCGTTGTCGAGCGTCTCGGTCCTGGGCAATGCGTTGCGGCTCAAGAAGATGGGTGAATGAAGAAAGCGAGGGTGTGATGAATATCAAGGACGTCGCAGAGGCCGCCGGGCTGTCTGCCAAGACCATTCGCTACTATGAAGACATCGGCCTGATCCGTCCGGGTCGCGGTGCCAATGGGTACCGGGATTTCAGCGCGCAGGACCTTCACAAACTTGCGTTTCTGGGGCGGGCGCGGGCGCTGGGTTTTTCCATCGCCGATTGCCGCGTTCTTCTGGCGCTGTATGAGGATGCGGGGCGGTCTTCGGCGGAGGTAAAGGCAGTGGCAGAGACACATCTGGCCGAAATCGACGCCAAGATCGAGGCGCTGACAGACATGCGCGCAACGCTGTCTCATCTGGTCGAGACCTGCGCGGGCGATGCCCGGCCCGATTGCCCGATCCTCGCCTCGCTGGCCGACGGTTAACGACGTTAACGGTCAACAGGCGAAGGGCTGCTCTTATGTGTTAGGGGCGATGCAACGCCTCCAGCAGGGCTCGGGCCACGTCGAGTGGGCCTTCTTCCGGCGGGGCTTCCGGCACGGGTACGCCTGCACGGGCCAGCCGCTGTTGCCACTGGATCGTGGCTTCGCTGACGTCCGCAGGCAAGCCCAGATCCGCAAGCGTCTTTGCGACCTCCGTCATCTCTGCTGCGCGGCGTTCTCCGTGCTGGATGGCGCGTTCGAAATTGTAGGCGGCGGCGCGGGGCCAATCGGTGCCGGGGTGGCTTTTCAACAGCGACCCGAAGACCTCGTCCTCGACCCCTGCGGCCACGGCGGCCAGCGTGCATTCCGCCGTCAACGCCTCCAGCCCCTTCACCATGATCGAGCGGATCATCTTGATGGCGGACGCCGCGCCCACCGGCCCCTCGACCCGGCGCACGTTCATCGGCAGGTCCCGCAGCATGTCCGTGACGTCGTGGGGGCCCGCGATCAGGCAGGGCACGAGGTTCATTTTTGGGTGCACAGGCGCCATGACGGCGACGTCCACGTAGCGCCCGCCTGCCGCCTCGATCACCTTGGCCGAAGTGCGCTTCGATGAGGGCGCGCAGGAATTCAGGTCCAGCCAATACGTGCCCGCCGTGATGGCCTTTGCGCCTGTTTGCGCGGCGATCCCGGCCTGGTCCGCGGTGACGGTGCAAATGACCATGTCGGCCTCCGCCACGGCCTCGGCAGCCGAAGCACAGGTGTGGATACCCAGTTCCGCGCAGCGCGTTTCAATCTCGGCTGCCGTGGCCGGATCGTCGGACTTGATGTCATAGGCACGGATCTGACCGGCGCGCGCCGCGCCCCAGCCCTGCACGAGGGCCGAGCCTGCCTCGCCCATCCCGATGAATGCGATCTGTTTCAGCATAGGCGTTGCGCCAGAAAGGCCTCGGTCCGGGCGTGGGCGGTGGCGGTGGCATCCGCGACGTATGAGGGGCGCGCGTCATTGGCGAAGGCGTGACCGGCGGGGTACATATGCACTTCCATCTGCGGCCAGGCGGTGCGCGCTTCCGAGATCAACTCGGGGGGTGTGTGGTGGTCCTGAGTGCCGAAGTGGCCAAGGACCGGGGCGCGCAGGGGCTGGTCCATGTATTGCGGCAAGCGTGTGCCATAGAAGGACACGGCACCCACAATATCCAGCACTTGCGCGGCGTGGATCGCAAGGCCGCCGCCCCAGCAAAAACCGATCACCGCGACTTTGCCGCCCAAGGCCTGCACGGCAGCGTCCGCATCCATCATCGTCTGCGACAGGTCCGAGGCCAGCATCATGTCCCGCCCCTTGATCGCCTGATCGAACGGCACCAGCATGCCTCTTTCCTGCCGATCGAACAGCGCCGGGATGGCGACCTCGTACCCAAGCGCGGCGTAGCGTGTCGCAACGCCTTTCAATTGGTCGGTGACGCCGAAGATCTCTTGCAAGATCACGATGCCGCCTTTGCGTAAGCCTTGGGCCGGGTGCATCCAGCACTCCAGAACGTGGCCGTCTGCCGCTTTCAATTCCGTGAACATCGCCACCCTTTCCTTTGGTGTAATGCGCCGCCAAGATCGCCCCGGCCAGCGCGTCGGCCCTATTGATTGACCGGAATGCCGGCCGCTTCAACGCAACGCATGATGCGGGAACGATAGGGGACCTGAATGACCGGGGCTATGGTGGCCGCAGTCGCAAGGGCTAAGGCGTCGACGCTTTCGGTCAGGCGGCTGCCCCGAAAGTTCGCCCCGACGAAGCTTTGCCAGAGTTCCAGATGATCGCGCAGGGCAATGGGCTGTTCTTCGGAGGCATCGCCCACACCTGCGGGCGGCGTGAGAAACGGCCCGTTGGGAGAGGTGTGGAAAGGCAGATCGTCGTCCATGGTGGGCTCTCCTCAAGTAAATACGTAGCCGTCCATCAGCTTGCGCGCAGTGCGCAGGATCGCGGCAGAGGTAACGTCGCCGTTGTCCAGCTGCGCGACAATCGTCGTTTCGCCTATGGGGTGCTCGATAGGCAGGGTCTTGGACGCCCCGTCCGGCACGTCTGCCAGAGCTGCCGCAGGGGATCCGGGCAACAGACAAGCCGTCGCCACACTGACCGCCCCCAACACGCCGATGCTGGCGTGGCAGCGATGCGGGATAAACGAGCGGGTCGAAATCGCGCCGCCGTGGCGCGGGCGGCTGACCATGGTCATTTTCGGCACCGTCTTGTGGGTCACATCCCCAAGCTTCATGAGCGGGCCGCAGGCCAGCCGTATCGCCTCCAGACGGGCCTTCAGGAAGATATCAGCGTCCAGCGCGTCGCGCGGCTCCTCTCCGGTGATCCCCATGTCAGTGGCACGCAGAACGACTACGGGCATGCCGTTGTCGATCATCGTGACCTCAGCGCCCTCGATCACGTCCACGGCGTTGCCCGTCGGCAGCAGGGCCCCGCAGGTGGATCCCGCCGTGCCCACGAATTCCAACGGGACGGGTGCGGCCGTCCCCGGCACGCCATCAATCGCGGCATCACCGGCGTAGCAGGGCACGCCGCCGGGCGTCTGCACCGTGGCAATCGCCGTCTGGCCGGTGTTCTCCATATAGATCGCCACGCGGGTCTGGCCGTCTTGGGCCGCGACCACCCTCCGCTCGATGGCGAAGGGGGCGACGCCCGCCAGGATATTTCCGCAGTTCTGACCGTCCGAGACGCGTGGTTCATCCACGCCCACCTGCAAGAACAGGTAGTCCACATCGACCCCGGCCCGCGTGGATCGCTTGACCACGGCGACCTTCGAAGTCAGCGGATCGGCCCCGCCCATCCCGTCGATCTGGCGTGGGTCGGGGCTGCCCATGACACGCATCAGGAAGGCGTCGCGATCGTGGGGTAGGTCATCGGCCAGAAAGTACCCGCCTTTCGAGGTGCCGCCGCGCATCCACATGCAGCGCACGCCGTCAGACATAGCGTATCCCTTTCTCGGCCAGCCGTCCGCGCATGTCGTACATGTCGAGGCCCAACTCCCCGCCCGCCAGGCGCTGACGCTTGGCCTCTTCGTTGGCAAGGCGCTCTTCGGCGGCGATTACCACGCTGCCCGCGTCAGCGCGTTTCACCACGACCACACCGTCGTCATCGGCGACGATCACGTCCCCTGCGTCGACCGCTTGCCCGGCGCAGACCACCGGCACGTTGACCGAGCCCAATGTCTCTTTCACCGTGCCCTGGGCCGAGATCGCCCTGGACCAGACCGGAAACCCCATTTGCTCAAGGTCGCGCACATCCCGCACGCCCGCGTCGATCACCAGCCCGCGGCAGCCCCGCGCCATGGCCGAGGTGGCCAGAAGATCGCCGAAATAGCCGTCTGTGCACGGCGAGGTGGGGGCAAGGACAAGGATATCGCCCGGCTGCACTTGCTCGATCGCCACATGCAGCATCCAATTATCACCGGGTGGGGCGCTGATGGTGACGGCAGACCCCGCAATCTGCGCGCCGCGCCAGATCGGGCGCATATACGGCGCGAAACAGCCGGTGCGCCCCTGCGCTTCATGAACCGTCGCCACGCCTGCGCGGCCAAGCCTTTCGATGACGTCGGCGTCCGTGCGGTCGATTTTTTGCCTTACGATCCCGCTCATAGCTCATCCACCGTGCGGGGGAAGATCGACTGGAAGCCTTCGGCATATTTGCAGTCGCGCCCGCCCGATTGCCCGCCGGAGTTGCGCTTGAAGTGGTTGGCGCGCTGCTGAGCGACACGAGTGTAATAGTCCCACAAATGCACTTGGCCGTTCATGCATTCCATCGCGGCACGCTTCTTGTCCCAAACCGGCGTGATGTCGAGGAAGGTGTCCGGTTTCCAGCCCATCTGCTCGGTCTGGTGCGGCTCGAAGAGGTAGAGTTGCGGCGCGCCAAGGACCTTCTCACCGGGATTATGCCCCCAGGCCTGCGCGATCATCCGCACCTCCAGCGCTACCTGCGTCATGTACATGTGGTCGGTGTTGTAGGGGTCATACTGGCTGTGGCTCATCATGAAAGAAGGTTGCACGCGCCGGATCAGATCGACGAGTTTGTCCTTGTCGTCGCGCGCCAGTTCCAACGGGTAGTCGCCCAGGTCGAAGCACTCCAGATGCGCGGCGCCAAGGGCCTCGGCGGCGGCTTCGGCCTCGGCCCGGCGGATCGCCTTGACCTCTTTCAGACCCTTGCCCTCCTTCCACAGCTTGGCGCTTTCGCCGCGCTCGCCGAAGGACATGCAGGCGATGGTCACGTCATATCCAAGCTCTGCGTGCAGCGCGATGGCGCCGCCGCAGCGCCAGACGAAATCAGCCGCATGGGCTGACAGGATCAGGGCGGATTTTGCCTTTGTCATCGGGTGCCTCTTGTTTGGGGTCGACTGGAAGAGCTTGCTGGAAGCAGGGGGGCTTGGGAAATCGGAAGACTGTCGAAATGGATAAGTTTGTGCTATAGGAGTAGTTGTATTTTGTGCCCGCCTCTTGGGAATTACCTCGCACCATGATCTCTCGTAACCTTCGACACTTTCGGGTCTTTCTGGCTGTTGTGGATTTGGGCTCCCCCACGCGGGCGGCACGGTATTGCAACGTATCGCAGCCCGCCGTGACCCAAGTCGTGCATAAGCTGGAGGGAGAGGCCGGGGGTGCCTTGTTCACCCGAAAGCCGCAGGGGTTCGAGGTGACGGAGCGGGGCAAACTCCTTGATACCCGCATAAGGCGCGCGATGGGGCGCCTGGACAAAAGCCTTTCGAACATCTCATCGCGATTGATCCACCGGGCGACGGCGGCGCAACTGCAAGCCGTGATCGCGGCCACGGAAACCCAGAGCTTTTCAAGCGCCGCGCGTGCCCTTGGGGTGTCGCAGCCCACCATTCACCGTGCCGTGTCGCAGGTCGAGCAGGAGGCAAGCAAGCCTTTGTTCGAGCGTACGTCCTTTGGCTTGATTGCCAGCATCCCGTGCCGCGATCTGGCGCAGGCCGCGCACCTGGCGTTCGCAGAACTTCGACAAGTCGAAGCGGATCTGGCCGAATTCGATGGGCGCGAGACCGGGACCATCAGCATCGGCACCTTGCCGCTGTCGCGCTCGGTCCTGCTGCCGGAGGCCTTGGCGCAGTTTCGCAAGCTCCGGCCCCGGCAGGGGGTTTCGGTCTATGATGGCCCCTATGACGAAACCCTCGGCGCCGTGCGGCGTGGGGACATGGACTTCATGATCGGCGCTCTGCGGGACCCGCAGCCGTTCCCCGACGTCCAGCAAGAGCCACTTTTTCTGGATCATCTGTCTGTGGTTTGTCGTCCGGGGCATGGTCTGGCGGGCAAAGGCGTGGCGTCGCTGGAAGATTTGACGGATGCGTCGTGGGTCGTGCCGCGGCGTGGCACCCCGTCGCGTGATCAGTTCGATGCAATTTTCGCAGGGGCCGATCTTTCGCCGCCGGATAGCATTCTGGAATGCGGCTCGATCCTGCTGATGCGAGAGCTTTTGAACCGAAGCGATATGTTGGGCTGTATCTCGGGCCTTCAAGCAGAGGCCGAGGTTTCCAACGGGGCCTTGGTGCGGCTTGAAACGGATGTCTCGTGGACCGGGCGAAAGATCGGGCTGACGTACCGGGTGGAATGGGTCCCGACGAGGGCGCAAAGCCTGATGCTTGAGATGATCCGCGCAAATGCCCGCGCTTTGGGCCAAGACCAAGGCCAGAGCCTCAGGTCTGAGCCTTGACATGCGGGCGTATAGGCGGCACTCTTTTTGAACAAGGCGTTCAATAATGAACTATAGTCTTGATCTCACGGATAGAGGCATTCTCAATGGGCCAGTCTTCTTCTCTGCAAACAGGGTCCTGCCGCGATGACTGAGCCGATGCTCGGATCGGCGGAAGGTATCTCCTATATTTCGCGCCCCGGGCCGGGGCCCGTCGTGGTGTTCTTGCATGGCATCGGGTCCCATGCCGCCTCTTTCGTACCGCTCTTCGACATTTTGCCCGCTGATCTGAACTTTCTGGCGTGGAACGCGCCCGGCTATGGCGCGTCCGCGTCCTTGGTCGAGGATTGGCCGCTGCCCGAGGATTACGCCACCAAACTGGCGGCGGTTCTGGACGCGATGGGGCATGGGACGGTGCATCTTGTGGGTCATTCCCTTGGCACCTTGATTGCGAGCGCCTTCGCGCGCCGCTTCCCGGATCGGCTGCACAGCCTCACGCTGGCGGCGTCTGCAACCGGCTATCGTGTGCCGCGCGGCGGGATTCTTCCCGAAAAAGTGGGTGCGCGGCTGGACGATCTGACCCGTCTGGGCCCTGCGGCTTTCGCAACGGCCCGCGCGGCCAATCTGATCCATGACCCAGAGGCGCATCCCGACCTCGTCGCGCAGGTAGAGGCCGCGATGGGGCAGGTGAACCCGAAGGGTTATACCCAGGCCGTGCGGATGCTTGCCTCGGGCGATCTGCCCGGCGATTTGTCCCACGTGTCCCTGCGCCCGGGCTTCATCATCGGCGCGCAGGACCGGGTAACACCCATGGCGCAGACCCTTGCCGCCGCCGAGGCCTGGGAAACCGTCCACACCGAAAAGCCGACCATTACCGAAATCGACCAGGCGGGCCACGCCGTCTACCTGCAACAGCCGGGCGCGTTCTGTACCGCCCTTCTGACACATATGGCAGCGGCCAACGCCCGCACCTCTGAGGGAGTTTGAAATGACCGAAGACCTTCGATTGAACCACTTGCGCGGTATCGTGATGCGCGCGCCAGGCATTACCGCGACGACGCCGTTCTATACCGACCAATGGGGGCTGCACGTGGCCCAGGAAGACGAGGGGATCACCTATCTGCGTGGGACGGGCGACCAGCCTTTCATCTATGGTCTCAAGGACGACGCCACCTATGGCATTGAGTATATCCATTTCGGGATGCCCGACAGGGCGGGCGTCGATACGCTGTACCGGCAGCTTGAAGCCAAGGGGGCGGATCTGCGCGGTGCGCCGGCTGAATTCGACGGCCCGTTCGGCGGCTATGGATTCGAGGTCGTCGACCCCGACGCACGCCGCCTGCGCATCACCGCTGACGTGGCGCTGCGCAAAGCCGATGACGTCCACGCCTATCCGCGCAAGATCAGCCACGTGGTGCTGAACACGCCGGATATGGACGGCATGAAGACGTGGTACGAGGAAATGTTGGGGTTTCGCACCAGCGATTACTCTGCCGACCAGATGGTTTTCCTGCGCATCGGCAGCGATCACCACGCGATTGCGTTGGTGCGCGCGCAATATCCCTCCATCAACCATGTGGCGTTCGAGATGCCCGGCATCGACAGTTTCATGCGCGGCATTGGCCGGATGAAGCAGAAGGGGCAGGTGCCTAGCTGGGGGCCGGGGCGGCATGGGCCGGGGAACAATCCATTCGCCTATTTTGTCTCACCGTCCGGTTTCGTGATCGAGTTCACGTCTGAGGTGCAGCAGATTGACGAGGCAACCCATGAGCCGAAGGTCTGGTCCCGCTCTGACCCCGAGGCGATGGACCAATGGATGACGGCGGGCCCGCCGACGCCTGCGCAGCGCGCGGTCATGGCCGGGCGGCCTGATCCCGGTTTTCCCAAGGAGGGCTAGGACATGGATCTTGAGCTGCAAGACCGCGTGGTCGTGGTGACCGGCGGCACGTCGGGAATCGGGTTGGCGGCCGTGCGCATCTTCCTGGAGGACGGCGCAAAGGTGGCGTTTTGCGCCCGTGGGGCAGAGCGATTGGACGCTGTGGTCGCTGAGCTGTCTGCTGAATTCGGGGCGGATCGATTGCTTGGCCGGGCGTTCTCGGTGCTGGACGCGGGGGCGGTCGCGGCATTTGCGGCAGAGGTCGCGCAGAGCTTCGGCGGCTGCGACGCGCTTGTGACCAACGCGGGGCAGGGACGTGTTTCCACCTTCGCCGACACCAGCGACAGCGATTGGCGCGACGAGTTGGAATTGAAGTTCTTCAGCCAGCTGCACCCGATCCGCGCGTTCGAGGCGATGCTGCGCGACAGTGACCAAGGCGCCATCGTGGCCGTGAATTCCCTGCTCGCCCTCCAGCCCGAGCCGCATATGGTCTGCACCTCCGCCGCACGGGCGGGCGTGCAGAACCTGCTGAAGTCGCTGGCCACCGAACTGGCCCCCGACATCCGCGTCAACTCCATCCTTCTGGGCCTTGTGGACAGCGCCCAATGGCAGCGCCGCTTTGAGGCGCGCGAGGATCAGGGTCAATCGCGCGAAGATTGGTTCAAAGCCCTCGCCAAGACCAAGAAGATCCCCATGGGCCGCCTTGGCAAGCCGCAAGAACCCGCCCGCGCCATCGCTTTCCTCGCCTCTCCCGCCGCCAGCTACATCACCGGCGCCAAGCTTGAAATCTCGGGCGGCGTGTCGCGCTTTGCGTGACCCCCGCTTCCGTACACACTGACGAAAGACCAAATCATGTCCCAAACCGCCCCTCAGACTGTTGGCCACCAGATTGCCGAAGCGCTTGCAGATGCGGGCGTCACCACCATGTTCGGCGTGATCTCGATCCACAACATGCCAATCCTCGATGCGGTGGCTGAACAGGGGCGCATTCGCTTCATCCCGGCGCGCGGAGAGGCCGGGGCGATGAATATGGCGGACGCGTTCAGCCGCGTGTCTGGCCAGTTGGGCGTGGCGCTGACGTCTACCGGAACCGCTGCGGGCAATGCGGCGGGCGCCCAGGCCGAGGCGCTGACGGCGGGCAGTCGGGTGTTGCACCTGACCACGCAGATCGACCGCCCCTACATGGACCGGGACCGAGCCGCCATCCATGACGTCCCCAAACAACCCGAGATGTTGCGCGGCGTCTCCAAGGCCGTGTTCCGCATCTGGGACGAGATGGGCGTTCTGGGCACACTGTCCGCCGCGATCCGCGCGGCGATGACCCCGCCCACGGGACCGGTCAGCCTTGAGATCCCCGTTGATGTTCAGCGTATTCCGGCGGTGCCAGGCCTGCCCTTGACGCCGCCAAAGCCCGCCTTGCCTCCGGTGGAATTGGCTGCGCTGGATGCCTTGGCCGAACGGGTGAAAGCCGCGAAACGGCCGATGATCTGGCTTGGGGGTGGTGCCCGCGGGGCCGGGATCGAGGCTCTGGAACTGGTCGAACGCGGTTTCGGCGCGGTCAGTTCCACCCAAGGGCGTGCGGTGGTTCCCGAAAGCCACAAGGGCACGCTGGGGGCCTTCAACATGACGCCCGAGGCAGAAGCGATCTATCAAAGCTGCGATCTGATGATCGTCGTCGGCTCTCGCCTGCGGGGCAATGAGACGCGCAACAACAAGATGCCGCTGCCGCGCCCCCTGTTTCAGATCGACATGGAGCCCACCCAAGGCGGGCGGAACTACCCGGTCGATGGCTTCATCCACGGCGATGCCGCAGGAACGTTGCGGGCGTTGCTGGACCGTTTGCCCGAGACGCTTTCGACCGACCCGCAACTGCACTACGACATCGCCGTGGCCCGCGCGAAGTCCGAGGGCGCGCTGCGTAGCCGGCTCGGGCCCTATCAGGTGGTCGCGGATCATCTACTGTCTGTCGTGCCGCAGGGCGAGCACCCTTGGGTGCGCGACGTGACGATCTCCAATTCCACATTCGGGAACCGCTATGTGCAAGTCGCCGCGCCGCATCTGGGCGTCCATGCCCTTGGCGGCGGGATCGGGCAGGGGATTGCAATGGCCGTTGGTGCTGCGGCGGGATGCGAGGCGCGGACCATCGCGCTGGTGGGCGACGGCGGCGCGCAGCTTGGTATTGCCGAACTGATTACGGCAGTGGACGCGGCGCTGCCGATCACCTTCGTGCTGATGAACGACGCGGCCTACGGCGTGATCGAAAACATCCAGGACGCCCAATACGACGGGCGGCGGCACTACTCCAAACTGAAGACGCCGGATTTTGCGCTTTTGTGCCAATCCATCGACATGCCCCACGTTCGTGTCAGCCAGATCGAGGAGTTTCCGCAGGCCGTGGACGCGACCCTCGGCCAAAGTGGCCCGGTCGTCGTGGAGGTCGACATGGTCGCCATCGGCCCCTTCGCGGAATCCTTTGCAGGACCGCCCGCAGGGGCAGCGGGTGGCAAGACATGAGCCTGGGCCATGTGGCGATCATCGGGTTCGGCGCGATTGCGCGCGATCTGATCGATATCCTGCGTGCGCAAGACACCGCGCCCGAACAGATCACCGTTCTGGTGCGTCCGGGCCGCGAGGTGGAGGTGCAGTCGGACTTGGGGACACGTGCTTGCGTGACATCCGAGATCGCGGCCTTGTTGACGACGCGCCCCGACGTGGTGGTCGAATGTGCCGGGCATGGCGCGGTGGCGTCCTTCGGGGCCAGTGTTTTGGCCAGCGGCACGGATCTGATCGTGGCCTCTGTGGGGGCGCTGGCGGATGCTGATTTGGCGGCCTCATTGGAGGAAGCCGCGCGGCGCTCGGGCGCGCAATGCGTGGTCCCCTCGGGCGCTATTGGCGGGATCGATGCGCTGGGGGCGGCGCGCCTCTCGGGGCTGATCGATGTGCGCTATACCGGAACAAAGCCGCCCGGCGCGTGGGCTGGCACGCCAGCCGAAGAGGCCTGTGACCTGTCCGGGCTGACCACTCCGTTCACGTTTTTCGAGGGCACCGCGCGGGAGGCCGCGCAACGCTATCCCAAGAATGCCAATGTCGCTGCGACGCTGGCGCTGGCGGGGCTTGGGATGGATGCCACGACAGTCCACCTCGTGGCCGATCCGGGCGCGACCGAGAATGTTCACAGCTTTAACGTCACCTCGCAAGCGCTTGATTTTTCTATGAGGTTGGTTGGAAAGCCGTCACCGCTCAACCCCAAGACCTCCCGATCCACCGTATACAGCATCGCGCGCGCCGTCCTGAACCGCCGCGCCGCAATTGCCATCTGAGGACCCCCATGGAGCAGACATTTCGCGACGATCAGATCTTTGTGGGCGGTATTTGGCAGAAGGGCCGTGGCGCGCCGATCACGTCCCATTTCGCTGCTGACGGCAGCGTGAACACCACGATTTCCGGTGCGTCAGCGGACGACGTCGAGCAGGCCATCGCCCGGGCACGGGACGCGCAACCTGCCTGGGGCGCGCTGAAGCCACACGAGCGCGCGACGGTCCTTTACCGCATCTCGGAGGGCCTCGCCTCCAATATCGAGCGTATTGGCTGGGTGCAAAGCCGCGATACCTCCAAGTCACTGGCGGAGACGCGGGCCTTGGCGACATCCGCTGCGGCCACCTTCCGCTATTTCGCCGCTGTGGCCGAGACGTCGGACGACCTGCTGACAGTGCCGCGCGGCGATTACACCACGGCGTCAATCCACGAGCCGTTGGGGCTGGTCGCGGCGATCACGCCGTGGAATTCGCCCATCGCCTCGGACGCCCAAAAGGTCGCGCCGGCGCTGGCGGCGGGCAATGCGGTCTTGTTGAAGCCGGCCAGTTGGTCGCCACTGGTCAGCCTTGAGTTGGCGCGCATCGCGGAAGAGGCGGGGCTGCCGCAGGGCCTGTTATCGGTCCTGCCCGGCTCCGGGCGTGAGGTTGGCAATCTGCTGGTCGAGCACCGCGATATCGCCAAGGTCTCTTTCACCGGCGGCACGTCGACGGGCCGCAAGCTGGCCCATGCGGCGGCGGAAAAGCTGATGCCGGTCTCGCTGGAGTTGGGCGGCAAATCTCCTACCATCGTGTTCGACGATTGCGATGTGGATCTGGCGATTGCGGGGATCTTGTTCGGCATCTTCTCGTCGTCCGGCCAAAGCTGCATCGCGGGCTCGCGACTGTTCGTGCAGCGCAGCATCTACGACGCCTTTGTTGAGCGGCTGGTGACGGCCACGGAGGCACTGAGCGTCGGCCATCCGTTCGAGGCCACGACGCAGGTCTCTTCGTTGGTTCATCTCGATCACCGCGACAGCGTGGAGAGCTACGTTGCGACGGCGCGCGACGAGGGCGGAACGATCTTGTGCGGCGGGACACGGCCCAAAGACCCGGCCCTGCAAGCGGGCGCCTATTACATGCCGACCATCATCGCAGGCCTCGCCAACACGGCACAGACCTGCCGTGAAGAGATTTTTGGCCCCGTTCTGGTCGTGATCCCTTTCGAGGACGAGGCCGATGTCATCGCCCAGGGCAATGACAACGATTATGGCCTGGCCTGTGGCATTTGGTCGACGGACCATCGCCGCTGCCAGCGTATCGCGCGGGCCATTCAGGCGGGCACGGTCTGGATCAACACCTACAAGCAATTCTCTATCTCGACGCCCTTCGGTGGCGACGGCGACAGTGGCATGGGCCGAGAGAAAGGGCGCGCGGGACTGCGCGCCTATCAGCGGCAAAAGTCGATCTACGAAGACATGTCGGGCAATCCGCACCCCTGGGCCAGATGGCCTTAGCGCGCCGAATACCCCAGCGCGGCAGAGGCTTCTTGCGCCGCAGAGGTGACCGCCTCGATCAGGGCCGGATCACGGCCCGAGAACCGCGCCTCGGGGCCCGAGACGTTGATGCCGCCCACCACGTGACCCGTGTGGTCAAAGACCGCCGCGGCACACGATCCGATGCCCGCCTCGAAATTCCCCTGGCTCCAGGCGAACCCTTCGGCCTTGTCGTGGCGCGCCTGAGCAAGGATCGCGTCGATCGTTTGGGGGGTCTTGTCGGTGGCCTGTGCGGGCCGATCGCCTTCAAAGATCTGGCGCAACTGCGTCTCGGAGTATTCCGCAAGGATCGCGCGTCCGATGGAGGAGGCATGGGCCAACAGGCGCGATCCGGTGCGCACGTTGCTGACCAGATGGGAGTTCGGCGCCTCGCGCCCCAGGTAAATGATCTCGCGCCCGTCCAGGACGCCCAGATGCGCGGACATCCCGGTTTGAAGACACAATTCACGCAGAATTGGCTGGCACAGCTGCACGATATCGCGACCCTGAATCGCCAATGCCCCAAGGCTGACCAGCCCGGCCCCCAGGCGATACCCGGCGCCGTCCGGCAATTCTTCGATCATGCGGTGGTCCAGAAGGGTGTGGATCAGTCGGATCAGGGTGGTGCGGTTGATCCCCAGATCGCGCGCCACGATGGACAGGTTCCGCGCCCTCTCGCCCTCGCCAATATAGTGCAAAAGCTTCAGCGCGCGCTCGACCGGGGGGACGGAATAGCTGGCTTGGGATGGCGTGTCGACCATTGGGATCAGTCCTGTCGTTCCGGGGGGCGTCCATCGAGTCGCGCCCGGCTGATGTGGCGGAAAACTATTGACCGAACCGGCGGTCTTCACCTATCTTTGAACAAGTAGTTCAAAATAGAACACTTGGCAAGCCCGGAGAGGTTATCAGTGGCATTTTCAATCGGCATATGCGGCGGCGGGATCGGCGGGCTTTGTGCGGCCATTGCACTGCAACGTGCGGGTCACAGGGTTCAGGTTTTCGAAAAGGCGCGCTCGATCAACCGGGTCGGCGCGGACATTAACCTGACGCCGAACGCCGTCTTCGCCCTCGATCAATTGGGCGTTGGCGACTACCTCCGTCAAAGTGCCGCCCGCCCGACATTCCGCATCAGCCGCGACGGGATCAGCGGTGAAGAGACGTCCCGCTTGCCGATGAGCACTGCGGCGGAAGAGAAGTACGGCGCCCCGCAACTGACCATTCACCGGGCCGATCTGTTGGACGCGCTGCGCGCGCAAGTGTCCGAAGGCACGTTGCGCCTTGGCATGGCGGCAACATCGCTTGAAGCGGGTGAGGGGCAGGCGACCTTGGGCTTTGCGGATGGCACAAGTTCAACCTTCGACCTGGTGGTCGGCGCCGACGGCATCCATTCCGTCGTGCGAGAAGCGCTTTGGGGCGAGGATCATCCGCGCTACACGGGCATGGTGTCCTATCGCGGCACGTTCGCGCGCGAGAAGGCCGCCGGGATCCCCGATACGGACGCCTTCACCAAATGGTGGGGCGAGGTGTCCGAGAAACAGATCGTGACCTTCCCGTTGACGCAGGGCAAAGAGATTTTCGTCTTTGCGACCCTGCCGCAGGACGATTGGTCCGAGGAAGGCTGGACGTTGCCCGGCAACGTCGATGACCTGCGCGACGCCTATGCCAACTTCCACGGCGATGCCCGCAAGTTGCTGGACGCGCTGGACGAGGTCACGCGGTCCGCCCTGCATGTGCGTGATCCTATGCCGCAATGGGCCAAGGGCCGCGCCACGCTTCTGGGCGATGCCGCCCATCCCATGGTGCCTTTCATGGCCCAAGGCGCCTGCATGGCCATTGAGGACGGGGTCGTTCTGGCACGGTCCCTGTCAGAAGGCCCCAACGACATCACCACCGCTCTCCAGCGGTATGAGATGGAACGCAAGCCCCGCACTGCGCGGGTCCAGGAAAGCTCGCTTGCCAACGACTGGCTCAAGAAGGCCGGCAATGCGGATTGGGTCTATGGCTATAACGCCTGGACCACGCCGCTCCATGACATCACACCTAACGGGAGTTCCCATGAAACACGTGTTTAGCACCGCCTTGCTTGCGGCCGGCGTTGCCGCCGCCGCTGCCCCAGCACTCGCCGATCCGGTCGAGATCAACGCCGTGACGCTGGCGCCGCGCGCCGTCTACATCACCCAGCCCTTCGCCCAGTTCGTCGAGGAAGTGAACGAGATGTTCGAGGGCGAGATCGAGATTACCTGGCGCGGGGGCCCCGAGGTCATGCCGCCCTTTGGTCAGGCCGAAGGCGTGCGCAACGGTGCCATGGGGATGACCTACACCAGCCCCAGCTACTATCAGGGCCTTGTGCCGACGTCCGGCACCATGAACCTGTCGTTCATGAACTACGAAGACATCGCCGCGACCGATTATCACGAGCGGATGACCGAACTACACGCCGAGCAAGACCTTGCATTCATTGGTGAAATTCCCGCCACGCAGCTAAACTTCCAGATCTACATGGGCGAAGAAGTCACCAGCCTGGCTGACCTTGAAGGCCAGCGCATCCGCGTGTTCCCGACGCTTCTGCCGCTGGTCCAGGCCCTCGGCGCAGAGCCGATCGTGCTGCCGATGCAAGAGATCTACACCGCGCTGGAGCGCGGCACCATCGATGGGTTCATGCAAGGTCCGCTGGGGCAGGCGGCTCAATTCGAGGGGCTGGTCTCCACCGTCATTCAGCCCGGCGTCTACCGTGCCGGCTTCCCGGTGCTGATGAACATGGATCTGTTCAACGAGATGTCGCCCGACCTGCAAGAGCGGTTCGTGACCTTCCTGCGCGAAGATTTTGCACCGCGGATGGACAACATCTGGGAAGAAGACATCGCCACCGAGCGCGCCGCGCAGGAGGCCGCCGGTTTCGGCTTCCTTGTGCTGCCCGAGGAAGAGGCCGCGCGCTACGAGACGATGGCCATGGACGCCGCTTGGGCCATGACGGCCGAGAACGCGGGCGAAGAAGTCGCCGCTGAGCTGCGCGAAATGCTCGACCGTCAGTAACCTGAAGGCAAAAGAAAAATCGGCGAAGGCGGGCGTGTCCCGGCTTCGCCCCCGGGCAAGAGCGGAAGGCAGCAGGTGGATCAGATCCTAACCCAGATAAGGCGTGTCATCAGCGGCTTGAACCTGATGCTTGCCATCATCGGTGCTGCGCTTTTGTTCATGATCGCGGTGATCATCTGTCTAGAGGTGACCCTGCGTGCCTTTGGCTTTGCGTCGCAACTTTGGGTGATCGAGGTCAGCGAATATTCGCTTTTGTTCATCACCTTCCTTGGCGCGCCTTACCTGCTTGAAAAGAACATGCACGTGGTGCTGGACCTGATCTACGACAAGTTGACGGGCGGCCCGCGCCTATTGCTTCAAATCTTGAACGCAAGTATCGGTTTCGCGCTTTGCGCTGTGCTGGCCGTTGTGGGCGTCAGTGTGGTGATTGAACAATTCGAACTTGGCGTGCGGCAGGTGACGGTGATGCGTCCGCAAAGCTGGTGGATCACGGCGGCCTTACCCCTTGGCATGGGCCTGATGGCTGTGCAGTTCTTCGACCAGATCGTTCGATCCTTTCGTGGCGAGAGGCTCTGAGCGATGGAATGGTATTATACACTCACCATCATCCTGGTCCCGTTGTTCATCCTGATGATGATGGGCCTGCCGGTCGCGTTTTCGTTCCTGACGGTCAATCTGGTGGGTGCCTATATCCTGATGGGCGGCTTTTCCGGGATCGAGCAACTGGTCCTCAACACCGTGGGTTCGATCACCAGTTTTACCCTGATCCCCATCGCGCTTTTCATGATCATGGGCGAGGCGATGTTCCGATCCGGCATCGCAATCGATCTGATGGACACGTTGGACAAATGGTTCGGGAAACTGCGCGGGCGGCTGGCCCTGATGGCCGTGGGCGGGGGCGTGTTGTTCTCCACGTTGACAGGCAATTCCATGGGGTCGATCGCGCTTCTGGGATCAAGCCTCACGCCCGAGATGGAGAAGCGCGGCTACGCCAAATCCATGTCGCTGGGGCCGATCCTGGGGTCTTCGGGGCTGGCGATCATGATCCCACCCTCGTCGCTGGCGGTGGTTCTGGGGGTGATCGGCGACATCTCCATCGGGCGCATCCTGATCGGGATCATCGTGCCGGGCCTGTTGATGGCGCTTCTTTACGTCGTCTACATCCTTGGCCGCTGCCACCTGCAACCGCACCTGGCCCCGTCCTTTGATGTGCCCAAGGTAAGCATGGGAGAAAAACTGCGGGCCACGGGCCTGAACATCGTGCCGCTGTCGGTCATCGTCTTTTCGGTGGTGGGCGTGATCTTCCTGGGCATCGCTACCCCCAGCGAGGCCGCCGCGACAGGCGCTTTCGCCACACTGGCACTTGCCGCCGTGCGTCGCCGCCTGACGCCAAAGGTCTTTGGCGACACGATGTTTTCCAGCGCCAACATCTCGGTCATGGTGCTGCTGATCGTGTCCGGTGCGGTCACGTTCTCGCAGTTGTTGGCCTATACGGGGGCTACCTACGGGATGGTCGATGCGGTCCTTGACCTCGATATCTCGAACGAGGCGATTGTCTTCATGATGATCATGCTGGTGGCGTTCATGGGGATGTTCATGGGGCCGCTGCCGATCATGCTGATCACCCTGCCGATCTTCGTGCCGGTGGTGCAGCAGTTCAACATGGACCTGATCTGGTTCGCCGCGCTGTTTCTTGTCGCGATCGAAACCGGGGCGACCTCGCCACCGTTCGGGGCGGCGCTGTTCGTGATGAAGGCGGTGGCGCCCCGAGGCACGACGATGGGCGATATCTACCGATCCGCCATCCCGTTCATTATCCTCGATCTCGTCGCCATTTTGCTCATCTTCTTCATTCCCGAACTGGTAACTTTCCCCGTCGATCTGATGTTCCGATGACCCGCCCGAACTTCCTTGTCATCATGACCGATCAGCAACGCGCCGATCATTTGGGGTGCTATGGCAACGGGATCGTTCGAACGCCCCATATCGATGGGCTGGCCGCACGCGGCACGCGGTTCGACAGGTTTTACGTCGCCAACCCCATCTGCCAACCCAACCGCGCCGCGCTGGCGACGGGGCAGGTGACCTCGGTCAACGGGTGCCGTCAGAACGGTATTCCCCTTGGATTGGATTGCACGACCTATGCCGATGTGCTGCGCGCGTCAGGCTATCGCACCGGGTTGACGGGCAAGGCGCATTTTCAAAACGTCTCTCCGGTGCCCGCGCGGCAACCAGAGGCAACGGGGCAGGGCGCGAAACCGCCGGCCCCCTTCGATCTGTCGCGCAGAAGCCAACGGCGTGGGCCCGACTACGCCCATGAGATCCGCAAGAACTGGATCGAAGACCCCGATCACGCCGTCCCACGCCCCTACTACGGGTTCGATCACTTGCGCCTCTGCATCGGCCATGGCGATCAGGTGGAGGGGCATTATTCGGCGTGGTTGCGGGACCGTTTGGACGGTGCCCCCGATCCGCGGGGCCGCGCCGCGTCCCTTGGCAATGATCTGGATGCCCCACAAATCTGGCGCACCGCGGTGCCCGAAGACCTCTACCCGACGACCTACGTCGGCCAGGAGGCCTGCGCCTTTCTGCAAGACCCCAGCGATGACCCGTTCCTGCTGGTGGCCTCTTTTCCTGACCCGCATCACCCGTTCACGCCGCCCGGGCGCTACTTCGACATGTATGACCCGGCGGATATCCCGCTGCCTGAAAGCTTTGATCAGCCGACGTCGGCGCGCAAAGACCTGCCGCGCCACATCCAGCGTGTCTATGAGATCGGCGGAGAAAAGCCCGACGCCTATTGGCCGTTCCACAGCGACGCCGAGGCCACGCGCCAGATGATCGCGCTGAATTACGGCGCGATCACCATGGTTGATGATTGGGTCGGGCGAATATTGGCCGCGCTGGAGGAAACCGGGAAGGCGGGCAACACCATCGTCGTCTTCATGTCCGATCACGGCGACTACATGGGCGACCATGGCACGATCCTGAAACACGGGCTGCACACGCATGGGCTGATCCGCGTACCGCTGATCTGGTCCGATCCCCGGCGCACGGCTGGGGTGTCCGGGCTGCAAGGCAGCGCCATCGACTTCGCGCCGACGCTGCTGCAAGCGGCGGGGATCAAGTGTCCCATTGGCATGCAAGGCCGCGATCTGCTGGCCGAAGATGCCGCCGATCTGCCCGTTTTGATCGAGGACGCGGGCCTGGCCTTCGCCAGTGACGACGGTTGCACTGCCAGCCGTACGCTGGTGCATGAGCGCTGGCGGTTGAGCGTTTTCGAAGGCTCCGACCTGGGCGAGTTGTACGACTTGGAAGCCGATCCGCACGAGGTGACGAACCTCTGGGCCGATCCCACTGCGGCCCCGCGCAAGGCCTACATGATGCAGCACCTCGCCCTGCGGATGATCGCCCTGCGCGATACCTCTCTCCTTTCCACACATCAGGCCTGACATGATGCAAAACTCTTTGGATATCCTGATCATCGGTGCTGGTATCGCAGGCTGCTGCGCCGCAATTGCGTTGACGCAGAAGGGCCACCGGGTTCGGGTGGTCGAGAAGCAGGACGCGTGGCGGTTCCAAAGCTCAGGCATTTTTGTTTACGCCAATGGGTTGGAAAGCCTCAAGAAACTTGGGATTCTGGAAGATATGCTTGCGGCGGGATTCGCCGTGCCCGAGGGCCGCAACGCCTACTACGACCACACGGGCCAGCCGATTGTCGAGACGATCTATCCCACTGCCGATGAAGGCCGCATCCCCGCGATCCTCGGGATCAAGCGGGCCGAGATGCACCGCGTGATGGCGGCGCGCGTCACTGCGCTTGGGGTGCCCGTGCAGTTGGGGACGACGGTCGCGGCGCTGGACGAAACGGCGGACGGTATCACTGTAACATTGTCGGATGGAACGACGGTGCAGGCCGATCTGGTGGTGGCCGCCGACGGCCTGCGGTCCGCCACCCGCGCGATGATCGGCATTGACGTGGCGCCGCGCTACACCGGGGTCGGCGTGTGGCGAGCGGTGCATCGGCGACCTGACGCGTTGCGCGACAAGATCATGATGATGGGTCCCGCCAAGCGTTTCGGGATCATGCCGATCAGTGACGATCTCCTCTATACGTTCGGCACCGTGGCCGAGCCCAAGGACAGCTACTACGCCCCCGCCGATTGGCCCCGGATCATGGCCGGACGCTTCGCGGAATTTGCGGGCCCTGCCGCGCCGTTTTTGGCGGAATTGAGTGCGCAAACCGAAGTGCTCTACACGGCGGTGGAAGAGGTCGTCCTGCCGTTGCCATGGCACCGGGGGCGGGTGCAGTTGATCGGCGACGCGGCCCATGCCTCCACCCCGTTCATGGGACAGGGCGGCGCGATGGCGATGCAGGACGCGGTGGTTCTGGCTGAGGCCTTGGCAGCCCATGAGACGCTGGAAGAAGCGCTGACATCCTTCGGGCAGGCGCGCTTGCCCGTCTGCGCCTTCGTGCAGGATGTCTCCCGTGCCGTTGGCGAGGCCGGGGCGCAAGAGGCGACCGGCGATGCGTCGGCGCGCCACGCCGAGATGCGCGCGACCGCGCAAGAGAAGGTCGACGGGTTCTATGGCAGGCTCAAGGCCTTGTCAGAGGCGGCGCATTT
Organism: Gymnodinialimonas phycosphaerae; assembly: GCF_019195455.1. Lineage (NCBI taxonomy): Bacteria > Pseudomonadati > Pseudomonadota > Alphaproteobacteria > Rhodobacterales > Paracoccaceae > Gymnodinialimonas > Gymnodinialimonas phycosphaerae. The sequence continues at coordinate 770,454 of NZ_JAIMBW010000001.1, forward strand.
CCGTCAGTGAGGCAGGCGCAGGCGCCCCGATATCTCGGCCTCCAGGTGGTTCAGTGCCCCGATCCTGGCACCGGCGGTCCAGAACCCGCCCAGGAATTCGGTATCCGACACATCGACCCGCCCGTCGATCCTTGCGCCCTCCAGCGTTACGTTCGCCATCATCAAGGCATGCCTCAGTGACAAGGATCCAAGCTTTGCCTCTGCAAGGGACAAAACGCCCTGCAACTCGCATCCGTCCAGAAGGACATCGCCCGCGACCAACCCGTCAGCGCGCAGGTCCGTGCGGAAACGCGCGCCGCTGAAGTCACACGCGCCGCGGACCGTTGCCTGTCGCAGCCACGCCAGCCCGCGAAACCGCGTGCCGCGTGCGCTTAACCCGCCGTTCAGCACAGCGCCTGACAGATCGAACCCGCGCACCTCCAACCCGTCAAGCACCAGCGGATCGTTCAATACGATCCCCCGCGCGTCAATGTGCTCTCCATGCCGCCAGGGGCGCTGTAGCTCGGTGAGAAGTTCCGCGTCGGTCACGTGAACACGAAGCCCCGGTTGACCGGCAGGACCTGACCCGTCAGCGTCAACGCGGGCTCGCTGAGCAGGAAGGCCACGGTTCCGGCCACATCCTCGGGCGGCTGCGGGCCGGGCACGGCACGGCCCGTGCCATATTGGTCGTGGCGCGCTTGTGGGACGTATTCCGTGCTTTCAGTCGTCAGGATGCCCGGCGCGATGGCGGTCACGCCGATGCCGTCCGGCCCCAATTCGCGGGCCAATGACCGCGTCATCGACATCACGGCGCCCTTCGAGGCCACGTAACTCATCAAATTGGGGGCGCCCCAAAGGGCGGTGTCGGAGGCCACGTTGACGATCCGCCCCGAGCCGGACGCGCGCAGGGCTGGGGCACAAGCTCGGGTCATCAGCCAGGTGCCGCGCACGTTGACTTCGATCACCCGGTCCCAGGTCTCGATATCGACGTCTTCAAAGCCGATGCCACCAATGCCCGTGGCAATCGCGCCGTTGTTGAAGAGCCCGTGCAGGGGGCCGTCCAGCGCCGTCCCAAGGGCGGCGACGCTGTCGGGGTCGCGCAGGTCGAGGGCGTGAAAGGCCGCACCCAGATCAGCGGCTACCGCGCGGCCTTCCTCCTCCAGAATATCCGCAAGAGTCAGCTGCGCGCCCGCTTCTGCCAGATGCCGCGCGATGACCGCGCCGAGGCCGCGCGCGGCCCCGGTCAGCAGGAGGTGACGCCCCTCAAGCCCGTTGGCAGAGCTCATTGAGCGGCCACGCCGTCGGCTGACGCCGCGTCTTCGGCCTCGATTTGCGCGCGGGCCATGCGGTTCAGTGCCCGGCGCAAATGCGCCAAACCGATGTCATGCTGATAGAGCATCTCGCGCTTTCGGGCATCGTCATCCATGCCTTCCAGCATGACACGGTCCTGCTCCAGCACGTTCCAGTGCCGTTCCTCCAGCCGGGCGCGGAACAGGAACCGCCAACTGTCGCGCTCGAACCCCTGCACCTTGCGCATCCGCCAGAAAAACACCTTGCAGCGTTGCGGGCCCATGGGCAGCACGTAGCCCACGATCCGCATATTGCCGCCGGGTCCGGCAGAAGCAGGGTAGGGGATGTCGAGGTGGCAATACATGCCGCCTTCGGGTGTTTCAAATTCCACCCAGTCGAAGTTTTCGCCCGTCTGGCCCACGCGGGCCACGCGGAAGCCATCGTCGCGGTTGTCCAACTCCAGCAGGTCTTGTTTCGATCCGAAGGCCAGCGTGAAGCTTTCGGCGTGCAGGTAGCAGCCATGCATCGGATCGGCGAGGTTATCGAGCGCGTAGCGGTAGTTCACGTCCCACACGGCGGTGCACAGGAACCCGGCCCAGTCGGGGTCCGTCAATTCGGGCGAGAGGGGTAGTTCCGGCGGCTCTGTCGCCTCGTCAGAGGACATGAAGACGAAGACCGCATCGCTGTGCTCGGCAACGTGATACGAGCGCAGGGCCTTTCGGCCTTCCATTGGGCAATCGGGCATGGCGGGGACCTGTTGCACGGTGCCGGTGCCGTCCACGACAACGCCGTGGTAGCGACAGCCGATATTCTCGCCATGGATCTCGCCGTAGCTAAGCGGCGCGCCACGGTGGGGACAAAAATCCTCGATACACTTGATGCTACCGTCGGACGTGCGCCACATGACCAGCTTCTGGCCAAGCGCCACGACGCCGAAGGGGCGGTCGTTGCGGACTTCGACCGATTTGGCGACGGGATACCACTGATCCCGGACGCCCTCGTTCACGCGGGCCTCGATCCGGGCCCTCATTTCTGCTGATATTGCCATGGTGTCCTCCCCTCAGGCCCCGAAGCCGTTTTCAAGATAGGCCGCGTCCAGATCGGCGTTGATCGCCTGTAGCTCTGCGGCCAGCGTGTCAGCCGTCCAGTCGACTGTGCCGCTGGACGGCCGGATGATGCCCCGTGCGGCCAAAGCGTCGGCCAAGGCCGCCTCTCCGACAGTTCCCTCACCGTATATCTCCATCAGCGCGTCGGCAAAGGCATCCTCTGCCGGGCTCAGCGGACGACCCCGGCCCTGATGGGCCAGTTCCGGACGGCCCGCCGCGCGGGCGGCGGCCATCATTTCCTTGAACGCATCGGGGCGTGTGGCGTTGCTCATCACGATCACCCTTTCTTGTAAACGGCGCCGTCGTCGCCGGAGGTGCCAATGACGGTCCAGACGGTCGCGGGGCCGACGCCGGGGTTGCGCAGGTAGTGGGCCTGACCGGCGGGCGTCTTGATCAGATCACGGGGGCCAAGTTCCACGCTGGATTCCGTGCCATCCTCGGCGACCCAGACGACCTCGATGCTGCCTTCTAGGCACAGATACGCATCCTCGACCGTGCGGGTGAACGGCGCCAATTTCGCGCCCATGGGCAGGCCCCACATCTCCTTGCGGGTGCTGTCGTGTTTCACCGCGCCCGGCGCGTCGCCGACGTAGACCTTGCGTGTGAAGCCTGCGTCTTCCCAGATCGTCGGCAACTCGGTGTTGCGCACGACGTAATCGGCCATCAGCTTCTGGATTTCATGCTCGCCATTGCGATCAAACGGCATGGTGTTGCCGGGCTCCGCTCCGAAGGTACGGGCGAGTTCGGCCGGATGCTCCTTGGGGTGGTAGTGGTAGACGGGGGGCAACGGTTTGCCCACATCGACCGAGATCGACATTATCACCGGCTCGACCCCGTCGACGCGGAAGCCGTGGCCGATTTCGCGGGCGTTCAGGATCATGTCCTTTGGGCCAAGGTTCACCTCCACCACCTCACCGTGCTTTTCCCAGCCGACGATCAGCGCGCCCGAGATGATCAGGAAACTCTCTTCGATCTCGTGGCTGTGGCAGGCGGCGTAATGGCCCGGTTCCTTGTAGATCAGGCTGAGGGTGAAGTTGTCGGCCTTCAGGGTCGAGGGATCACCCACCTTGGGTGAGCCGCCGGCACCGATATAGCGCATCTGAGCGCGGGAAAGTTCCTCGAAGCCCACGTTGGATGGAAACGCTTTCCAATCGAAGGTCTTGTCGACGAAGCGCCCGGTGTGGGCCTTCATCTGGTCTGCAAGGCTGGCTTGAGGATTGGCGGCGATGTTCATGGCGAGGCTCCCGGTATCGATTTGCGTGAAGGTTTTTGCTTGACCCCAGACTAGGGCAAGGGGTTTCGTTGGGAAGATTGCGTTTTACCCGTGAAACGCACCCGGAGGCACCATGAGCGACAAAGACCCCTATTCCGTCCCCGCGCTGGTGCGCGGGTTGACGCTGTTGCAGGCCTTCACCCCGCAGCGGCCCGAGCAGACGATGGCGCAACTGGCGCAAACCCTTGGAATCACGCGCTCTGCCGTGTTTCGCACAGTGCATACTCTGGTAGAGGAGGGGTTTCTGTTGCCGGTGCGCGACGGCAATCACTTTCGCCTCGGCCCGGCAGTTCTGCGCGTCAGCTACGGCTACCTGGCCAGCCGCGAGTTGCTGGAAGTGGCGCAGAAACCGCTTGAGGCGTTGCGCGACGGGCAGGATTGGTCTGGCCATCTGGGTGTTTTGGACGGTCGGCATATCCTCTATTTGATTCGTCTGCCGGCGTCCGACGGGCTATCCTCGCTTGTGCATGTGGGCAGCCGCTTGCCGGCCACGCTTACGGCCATGGGTCGGGTGCTACTGACCCAGAAGACCGAGCCCGAGATCCGCCGCTTGCTGGCGGGCCAGCCCAAATCGGCGATCGAGAAGGCGCTGGCGGCATGGCAAGAGGACCGCGTCCGCCCCACGGTCATTCACAACGGCAGCTTCGAGAGTGGATTGTGCAGTGTCGCCGCCCCGATCTTCGACATGTCCGGCGATATCGTGGCCGCGATCAGTGCCACGAAACAGACCGACTATGTCCCTGCCGCCGTCGAACGAGAGGTCTTGGCGACGGCGCAGATGATCAGCCGGGCGATGGGCTGGAAGGCCCCGGAGGCCTAGCGTGCCCCGTCACCGCCGTGCGCCTCAGAAAAGCACGCCGGGCAGCCAGGTGGCAAGGAAGGGCAAGGCCCAGATCAGGAAGATGCCCACCGCTTGCAAACCGATGAAGGGCACGACGCCTTGGTAGATATGCCCCGTCGTGATCTCTGGCGGCGCGGCGGCGCGCAGGTAGAACAGCGAAAAGCCGAACGGCGGGGTCAAAAAGCTGGTTTGCAGGTTGATTGCCAGAAGCACGCCCAACCAGATCGGATCGTGGCCCATGATGATCAGGGTCGGGGCCACAAGCGGCAGGACGATCACCGAGATCTCGATGAAATCGAGGAAGAAGCCAAGGACGAAGACGATCAGCATCACGAAGACCAACGCGCCGGTGGGCCCGCCCGGCATGCTTTCCAGCAGGCGGGCGACACGCTCTTCCCCGCCAAGGCCGATGAACACGAGTGAGAAGAAGCCCGCCGCAAGGATGGTGGCGAAGATCATCGCCGTCATGGTCAGGGTGGAGGTCAGCGCGTCATGGATGATCCGCTCGCGGATCGTCGCGCGCAGGGCCAGAAAGACCGCGCCAAGGCCGACAAGCGCCAACAAGCCGTAGAACGCACCGACGCTCCATTCGAATGGCCCGATGTCGTTGCGTTGCAGCCGCACGGGGTAGCTGCCCGCCAGGATACCAAGCAAGATCAGCGCGGCGGCCCCCAGCACGATCAGCTTGGGATTGATCCCGATCCGGCGCCCGGCCATCAAGAGCGCGCCGATGGCACCCACGGAAGCCGCCTCTGTCGGGGTGGCAACGCCGCCAAGGATCGCGCCGAGAACGGCGAAGATCAGCAGGACCGGCGGCAAGATGGCGGCCATGACCTCGCGGGTGTCGGGCCGCGCAAGCCCGATCTGGGCGGGGGGCATGTCGCCGGGCCGCAAGGTGCCCCGGATCAGGATATACAAGAGGTATAGCGTCACCAGCAGCAGGCCGGGGACCATCGCGGCGGCGAAGAACTGGCCCACCGACAGCGCTTCGACCGAGAAGCGGCCCTGTTCGTACTGGGCCTGCTGGAAGGCATTGGACATCACGTCTGCCAGGATGATCAGCAAGGTGGAGGGCGGGATGATCTGCCCCAGCGTGCCCGAGGTGCACACGATGCCGGACGCGACCGAGGGGTTGTAACCCGCGCGCAACATCGTGGGCAGTGCGATCATCCCCATCGCCACGACCGTCGCCCCGACAATCCCGGTCGAGGCCGCCAGAAGCGCGCCCACCAGCACCACCGAAATACCCAAGCCGCCGCGCAATTGGCCAAAGCTGCGGCCCATGGTATCCAGCAGCTCTTCAGCGATCTTGCTCTTTTCCAGGATCGCGCCCATCAGCACGAAAACGGGGATGGCGATCAGGACCTGGTTGCCGATCAACCCGTAGGCCCGTTGCCCCAGCGCCCCAAGTAGCGAGACATCCATCACCCCCAGCGTCCAGCCCAGATAGGCGAAGGCCACCGCCACACCGGCGATGGAAAAGGAAACCGGAAAGCCCGAGAGGACCGCGATCATCAGGGCGGCGAACATGATCAGGTCAAGATATTGCGTCATGGCGCGCTCTTTGCGTGCAACAGGCGCACCAGAAGCGCCGCCGATTGCAGAAGGATCAGGACGCAGAAGGCGGGGATCAGGCTTTTCAGCAGGAAAACCGCCTCGATCCCGCCGACGGAAATCGCACCCTCCAGGATCCGCCAAGAGTTTCTGACCGACGGCCAGGACCAGTAGAGCAGGGCGATCATCGAGGGAAACAGCAGGAAAAGGTGGCCGAAGATATCGATCCGGCGGCGCACGGCCGGGCTGGCCCTGGCATAGAACACATCCACCCGCACGTGCTTGTCGACCAGCAGCGTGTAGCCCGCCCCCAGCATGAACAGGGTCGCATGCATGTAAAGCACGCTTTCCTGCGCCGCGATGGAATTGTAGCCAAAGACGTAGCGCCCGATGACGATGCAGAACTGCACCATTACCATGATCAGCGCGAGCCATTTGACCCCAGCAGCTATGGCGCGGTTGATCCGGTCGATCCCGTTGGCGAGTGCAAGCATCCCCGTCCCCAATCCCAAGAAAGGCGCGGTGCGCGGCGATCTGTGCCGCGCACCGCTGTGGTCTCAGTACCCGAAGACACCCGCGCGGGCGTTCATCTGGCCGTTGTCAGCATAGGACATGTAGCCCCCCACCAGATCGCGGTAGGCGATGAAGCTTTCGGTGATGCGCACGACCAACTCGTCATCATCTGCAAGGTAGTCTTCCATGACCTCTTGCGCCGCAACGCCCATGGCGGCGATCACGTCGTCGGGCAGGCGACGGACCTGCACGTCATGCTCGGACACCAGCGTTTGCAGCGACCGCGCATGGTTGGTCATGTATTCCGTCCACACCGGGTTATAGAGGCCTTGGCAGGCTTGGGTGACAACTTCTTTGAGGTCATCGGGCAGCTCTGCGTAGACCTCGGCATTGATGCCGCATTCCTCGGCCGAGGACGGCTCGCCCACGCCGGGCCAGTAGTAGTAGGGCGCGACCTGATAGTAGCCAAGCGCAGAGTCGGTCCACGGCCCAATGAACTCGCCCGCATCCAGCGCGCCGGTTTGCAGGGCCTGGAACATCGCGGGGCCGCTCATCGCCTCGGCGGCCATGCCAAGGCGCGCCGCCATTTGCGAGGCGATGCCAGTGGTGCGGAAGCGCAATCCGCGCAGGTCTTCGACCGAGTTGATCTCGTTCTTGAACCAGCCTGCCCATTGCGGGCCGGAGTTGCCGCACAGGAACGGCTTGATGCCGAAACGGCCGTACATCTCATCGTAAAGCGCCTGTCCGCCACCGTGATACATCCAGCCGTATTGTTCATCCGCGCGCAGGCCGAAGGGTTGCGAGCCGAACAGCAGAATGCCGCGGGATTTCGAGCCCCAGTAGGCGGGAACCGCGTGGTAGAGTTCCGCCGTGCCCTCGGAGACGGCGTCAAACACGCCATTTCCGGGCACGATTTCACCGGCGGGATAGAGCGTGACATTGATCCGCCCACCCGACAGCGTGGTGATCCGGTCGGCCAGCGTTTGGGCGGCGACACCGGGCCCGGGCAGGTTGCGCGGCCACGCCGAGACCAGTTTCCAATTGCGCACATCTTGCGCAATTGCGGGTGCCGCAAGCGCGGTCGCCGCAACGCCGACGCCGCCTGCGGCGATGAATTTCCGTCTGTCCATGTCTACTTCTCCTTGTTGGTCTTGGGGAGGGTTGGTTTGCCTTCAAGGCCGTCTTCCGCGGCCCCGCTTGCGCTTGGGATGCGCATTTCGAACACCTCGCTGATGCGGGCGTAATCGTAGTAGCCCATGCGGGCGATAGGCTGGATCTTCGCGATATCGATCTTGCCGCTGGGCAGCAGGACGTCATCCGCCACATGGATGCGCATGACCTGTCCGTAGACCACATCGATGCTGCCAACGGGGCTGTTGCCGGGCAGGCGGTGGGTGGACAGGTACTTGCATTCGAAATGGCAGGGGCTTTCCGCCACCCGCGCGCCGGGGGCGTCGACGCAAGCGGCTTTGGTGACGCCCGCGCGCTCGAACTCATCCTCGCCGGGCGGCAGTTCCATGGCCGAGGTATTGACCGCCTCGCGCAGGTCATAGGTGGCCATGTTCCAGACGAACCAGCCCGTCTGCTCGGCGTTGATGACCGTGTCCTTGCGTCGCCCGTCCGCCAGTTGGTTGGCGGCGAACATCACCATGGGCGGGTCGAAGGTCAGGTTCTGCCATTGGCTGTAAGGCGCGAGGTTGTGCACGCCGTCAGCACTGATGGTGGACAGCCAGCCGATCGGGCGCGGCACCGTGCAGCTCTTGAACGGCGAGAACGGGAGGGGGCAGGCCTCGGAATTGGGATCGTAGTGCACCTCAGTTCCCCAGGATGCGCGGCAGGCGCAGGCCGTTTTCGCGCGCGCAGGCGACGGCGTCCTCGTAGCCCGCGTCGGCGTGGCGCCAGACGCCGCTTGCGGGGTCGTTCCACAGCACCCGCTCCAGCCGCCGGGCGGCCTCGGGCGTGCCATCGGCGCAGATCACCACGCCCGCATGCTGGCTGAAGCCCATGCCGACGCCGCCGCCGTGGTGGAGGCTGACCCAGGTGGCCCCGCTGGCGGTGTTGACCAGCGCGTTCAGCAGCGGCCAGTCGGATACCGCGTCCGAGCCGTCCTTCATCGCCTCCGTCTCGCGGTTGGGCGAGGCGACGGAGCCTGAATCCAGATGGTCGCGCCCGATCACCACAGGGGCTTTCAACTCACCGCTGGCCACCATCTCGTTGAACGCAAGTCCCGCGCGGTGACGATCGCCCAATCCGATCCAGCAGATCCGCGCCGGCAGGCCCTGGAACGCGATCCGGTCGCGCGCCATGTCGAGCCAGGTGTGCAGATGCGTGTTGTCGGGAAACAACTCCTTCATCTTGGCGTCGGTCTTGTAGATATCCTCCGGGTCGCCGGATAGAGCGACCCAGCGGAACGGGCCTACGCCCCGGCAGAACAACGGACGGATATAGGCAGGCACGAAACCGGGGAAGGCGAAGGCGTTCTCCAAACCTTCCTCCAGTGCTACCTGTCTGATGTTGTTGCCGTAATCCAGCGTCGGCACGCCCGCGTTCCAGAAGTCGACCATGGCCGCCACATGAACCTTCATCGACGCGCGCGCCGCCCTTTCGACCGCTTTCGGGTTGCTCTCCTGCTTGTCTTTCCACTCCGCGAGGGTCCAGCCCTGGGGCAGATAGCCGTGCAGCGGATCATGGGCGCTGGTCTGATCAGTGACCATGTCGGGTCGGATGCCGCGTTTGTAGAGTTCGGGGAACACATCCGCCGCATTGCCCAGAAGTCCCACGGATTTGGCCTCTCCGGCCTTGGTCCAGCGGTCGATCATCTCCAACGCTTCGTCCAGCGTCTCGGCGCGTTCGTCCAGGTAACGGGTACGCAGGCGGAAATCGATGCTGTCGGGGTTGCACTCGACTGCCAGGCAACACGCCCCTGCCATGACGGCGGCCAGCGGCTGCGCGCCGCCCATGCCGCCAAGCCCGCCCGTCAGGATCCACTTGCCCGTCAGATCGCCGCCATAGTGCTGGCGGCCCGCTTCGGCGAAGGTCTCGAACGTGCCCTGCACGATGCCCTGGGTGCCGATGTAGATCCACGACCCGGCGGTCATCTGGCCGTACATCGCGAGGCCCTTCTTATCCAATTCGTTGAAATGATCCCAGGTCGCCCAATGGGGCACCAGATTGGAATTCGCGATCAGCACGCGCGGCGCGTCCGCGTGGGTGCGCACGATGGCGATGGGCTTGCCGGATTGCACGACCAGCGTCTCGTCGTCCTCCAGATCCTTGAGGCTGGCGACAATGCTGTCGAAATCGGCCCAAGTGCGCGCCGCGCGCCCGATGCCGCCATAGACAACCAATTCGTGCGGGTTCTCGGCCACGTCGGGGTGCAGGTTGTTCATCAACATCCGCATCGCCGCTTCGGTCTGCCAGCTCTTGGCCGTCCGCTCCGTTCCGGTCGGCGGATAGATGTCGCGCGTGTTCTTGCGGGGGTCGGTCATTGGGGCCTCCAGGCGGACAGGGTGTCGAGGATGGATGCAAGAGGCCCGCGGGTCCGCTCAGCGATCTCGCTGACATAGGTCCAGGGCGCACGCTCGATCATGTAGGTGGATTGGGCCAACTCCATCTGGATGGCGTGGATGCCTTGGACGGGCTGGCCATAGTGGCGGGTGGTCCAGCCGCCCTTGAAGCGCCCGTTGAGCACGCTTGTGTAGCCGTCTGCGCTTTCGCAGATTGCTTGAACAGCCTCCGTGATCTCGGGCGCGCAGGAGGCGCCAGAGTTGGTGCCGATGTTGAAGTCCGGCAGAATGCCGTCGAAGAGATAGGGAATGTGCCCCCGGATCGAGTGGCAATCATACAGGATCGCAAAGCCATGGCGGGCTTTGACACGGGCAAGCTCCGCCGCCAGCGCCGCGTGATACGGCGCATGGTAGGTGGCACTGCGGCGCGCGACCTCGGTGGCATCCGGCTCCTGGCCGTTGCGGTAGATGGCCCGCCCGTCGAAATCCGTCAGGGGGCACAGCCCGGTGGTATTCTGGCCGGGATAGAGGCTTTCGCCCGAGGGCGCGCGATTGACGTCGATCACGTAGCGATGAACGGTGGTGCGCACGGTGCTGACGTCTTCGACAAGGCCTAAGTAAAGGTCGTGAATGTGCCAATCGGTGTCTGCCATGGCGCGGCCGGTCTCGTTCAGGCGCGCGCGGCAATTGTCAGGGATTTCCGTGCCGGTATGGGGCAAGCCCAAGACCAATGGGCTGTCGCCATGGGTGACCTCGATAATACTCATAGGGTCATCTCCAGTCCCGCGCTTAGGGCCAGGCTGTCGTTGGTAACGCAGGCTGCCGCTGCCCGGATGTCGGGCGCGAGGCTACGGTCCTGCTGCAAGGTAGCCACGACTTTGCGCAGGTCGGCCATAGCGGCTTGGAGGGGGGCAGAGGTGACCAGCGGCGCGCGCTGTTCGATGCCCTGGGCGGCGCACATCGCCTCTACCCCCAAGATGACCGACAGGTTCGCTGTCATCCGTCGCAGACGCCGCGCGCCGTGGGCGGCCATGGAGACGTGATCCTCTTGATTGGCCGAGGTCGGCGTGCTGTCGGTCGAACAGGGATTGGCCAGATGCTTGTTTTCACTCATCAGCGCAGCGGTGGTTACTTCTGCGATCATGAGCCCCGAGTTCAGGCCCGGATCCGGCGTCAGGAAGGGCGGCAGATCAAAGGACAGTGTGGGATCTACCATCAGCGCCACGCGGCGTTGCGCAATGGCCCCGATCTCGGCGAGGGCCAGCGCGATCTGGTCGGCGGCGAAGGCGACGGGTTCGGCATGGAAATTGCCGCCCGACAGGATTTCCCCCGTCTCGGGGATGACCAGCGGGTTGTCGGTGACGGCGTTGGCCTCGATCTCCAGCGTCGTTCCGGCATAGCGCAGAAGATCCACGGCGGCACCTGTGACCTGGGGCTGACAGCGGATGCAGTAGGGGTCCTGCACGCGGGTGTCGCCGTCACGGTGGCTTTCGCGGATCACGCTGCCTGCCAGCAGACGCGACATTTGTGAGGCGACCTCGATCTGGCCCCGGTGCCCGCGCAAGGCGTGGATGGCGGGGTTCAGCGGCGCGGTTGAGCCCATTATCGCGTCGGTAGACAGGGCAGAGGTGACGACAGCCGCGCGTGCGGCGCGCCAGCCCTCGAACAACCCCTCCAACGCGCAGGCGGTGGAAAATTGCGTGCCGTTGATCAGGGCAAGGCCTTCCTTGGGGCCAAGCACGACGGGCGTGAGGCCCGCCTGTTCCAGCGCCGTGCCGCCCGACATGAGCGCGCCGTCAACGGTGGCTTCCCCTTCGCCGATCATCACGGCGGCCATATGGGCCAGGGGCGCCAGATCGCCCGACGCCCCGACAGAGCCCTGCACCGGGATCACCGGAAGCACCTCGCGCGTCACCATCGCCTCAATCAGTGCGCAAATCTCCCAGCGCACGCCGGACGCGCCGCGCCCCAATGACAGCAGCTTCAGCACCATCATCAGACGTACCGTGGCGGGCTCCAGTGGTTCACCCACGCCGCAGCAATGGGACAGGATCAGGTTGCGCTGAAGCGTCTCGGTGTCCTGCGGCGCGATGCGGACAGAGGCGAGTTTGCCGAAGCCGGTGTTCACGCCGTAAACGGGGTCCGCGCCCTGCGACGCCTTGGTGATATGCGCGGCCGAAGCGTCGACGCCCCCCCGTGCCGCAGGGTCGAGTCGCACGGGACCGTCCGTGCGCCAGAGGGTTTCCAACTCGGCCAGCGTGGTGGTGCCGGGGCGCAGGGTCTGGGTCATGGGGTTCCTTTGAGGATACGGGAATGCAACGGGTTGACGGCGATGCCATAGGACAGCTCGGCCGGGTCGCTCACGTTCCAGATCGCCATATCGGCGCGCATGCCCGGGGCAATCACGCCGCAATCGGTCAGCCCAAGGGCGCGCGCAGCGTTGCGTGTGGTGCCCGCAAGCGCCTCTGCCGGGGTCAGGCGGAACAGTGTGCAAGCCATGTTCATCGCCAGCAGAAGCGAGCCCAAGGGGGAAGAGCCCGGGTTCCAGTCGGTGCCAACCGCCATCGGCACGCCGTGGTCGCGGAAGGCCTGCACGGGCGGGGCTTGGGTCTCATGGATCGTGTAGAACGCGCCGGGCAGAAGCACCGCGACGGTGCCAGCAGCCGCAAGGGCTGCGGCGTCAGCCTCGGTCGCGTATTCCACGTGATCCGCCGAAAGTGCGCCGTAGCGTGCCGCCAACGCGGTGCCACCGATGTGGCTCAACTGTTCCGCATGGAGTTTGACCGGCAGCCCAAGTGCGTGGGCCCGGTCGAAGACGCGGGCGATCTGCGCCGTGTCGAAGGCGATCCCTTCGCAGAACCCGTCGACCGCATCGACGAGCCCCTCGGCATGGGCGGCCTCCAACGTCGGCAGGCAGATCGTGTCAATATAGCTGTCGGCGTCCATCCCGTTTGGCACCGCATGGGCGCCGAGGAAACTCGTGACGATGTGCACCGGGCGCGCGCGGCCAAGAGCACGGGCGGTGCGCAGCATCTTGAGTTCCGTCTCAAGATCCAACCCGTAGCCCGATTTCACCTCGATCACCCCCACCCCTTGCGCGATCAGGGCATCGACGCGGGGCAGGGCGCTGGCCAGTAACTCGGCCTCGCTGGCTGCGCGTGTGGCGGCCACGGTCGAGACGATCCCGCCGCCTGCGCGGGCGACTTCCTCGTAGCTGGCGCCGTTCAGGCGCATCTCGAACTCGCGGGCGCGGTTGCCGCCGTGGACAATGTGGGTGTGGCAATCGATCAGGGCCGGGGTGACGAGGCGGCCGCCGTAGGGTTGGCGGTCACATCCACCGTATTGCGCCGGCAGATCGGACGCCGGGCCAACCCATTCGATCAGGCCATCCGCGATGGCAATCGCCGCATCGGGCGTCAGCCCGTAGGCATCAGGACCCCCGGCCATCGTCGCAACGTGGACGTCGGTTAAGAGTTGGGGCAGCGACATCGAGGTTCCTTGCAAAAAGCCTACATAAAATTAATATGTAGATACTTATTAAAGTCAACGGAGTTGTTCTGGTGCAGATCATTCATGCTAAACAGGCGCTTACCCCAACGGGGTGGCAAAGCGATCTGGAGGTTGCGATTGACGCGTCAGGTCGAATCGTTGGCGTTGGGCCGCAACACCAGACGCCGAACCATGTTGTGCCGCTCCTGTTGCCTGCGCCATTGAACCTGCACAGTCATGCGTTTCAGCGCGCCATGGCGGGGTTGACGGAAGCGCGTGGCCCCGATCCGCGCGACAGCTTCTGGAGTTGGCGGCGGCTGATGTACAAGTTCCTCGACCAACTGACGCCCGACCACGTGGAGGCGATTGCCGCGCTGGTGTTCATGGAGATGCTGGAGGCGGGCTACGGCGCCGTGGCCGAGTTCCATTACCTGCACCATGATGTGAACGGCGCGCCCTACGGCACCCTTGCCGAGATGTCAGAGAGGATCATCGCGGCGGCGGGGCAGGCGGGCATCGGGTTGACGCTTCTGCCAGTCCACTACCAATTCGGCGGCTGTGACCTGCGCCCGCTGAACGGCGGACAACAGCGCTTCGGCAACGATCCTGACCAATTCCTGCGCCTGCATAGCGATGTTGCCGCTGGCATGGCCGCTGGCGCGGCTGACTACGCCACGGGCCTTGCGCCGCATTCGTTGCGGGCGGTGAACCCGGCGGGGCTGGACGCGGTCTTAGCACAGGCGACGTTGGGGCCGATCCACATGCATCTGGCCGAACAGGTGGCAGAGGTCGAAGAGGTGCAAAGCCACCTGGGCGCGCGGCCCACAGAATGGCTCTTGGCCAACCACGCCGTGGACGCGCGTTGGTGCCTGATCCATTGCACCCAGATGACGCAGGCCGAAACCCAGGCGCTTGCCGCAACAGGCGCTGTCGCAGGGCTGTGCCCGCTGACGGAATCGAACCTGGGCGATGGCATTTTCAACGGTACTGACTATCTCGGCCATGGTGGGACGATTGGCTTTGGCTCAGACTCCAACGTGCATATTTCCCTGTTCGAAGAGCTCAAGACGCTGGAGTATTCGCAACGCCTGCGCGATCTGTCGCGGGCGGCTTTGGCCACGCAAGACCGCTCGACCGGGCGGGTACTGTTTGACGCCGTCACCCGGGGCGGCGCGCAAGCGGGCGGGCGCGACGGCGGGCGGATCGAGGCGGGAGCCTGGGCGGATCTGATCGGTCTGGACGACGACAACCAGTGGCTTTGCAACCGCAGCGGCGATGCGACCCTCGACAGCCTCGTTTTCGGGGGCGGGGGACAGGCGTGCATCCGGGACGTCTGGAGCGCCGGACGCCATGTGGTAAGGGAGGGGCGTCATATTCGGCGTGACGCCATCATTGGCACCTTCAAGGCCACGATGCAGCAATTGGAGACCAACATTTGAACGGACAAACGCGCCTTTCGTGGACCGATGTGCGGGACAAGATGCGCGCGCGCATCCTCGACCGTACCTATGCGCCGGGCGACAAGCTGCCGCGCGACGAGGATATCGCCGCGGAACTTGGCTGCGCGCGCGCGACGGTGCACCGTGCCATGCAAGAGCTGTCACAGGTCGGGCTGGTGGAGCGCAAACGCAAGGGCGGCACGCAGGTCAGGGCAAATCCGGTCACCCGCGCCACCTTCGATATTCCGATCACCCGGCTTGAGGTCGAAGCGCGCGGCGCCAAGTACGACTACCAACTGATCAGCCGCGAAATCGACGCCACGCCGCCGCCGATCATGGCGCGCTTCGGGCTGCGGCACGCGGTCACGATGCTGCACGTCAAGGCCCTGCACCTTGCCGACAACCGGCCCTATATCTTCGAGGATCGTTGGGTGGACACAACCTCCAACCCGGAGATTCTGGCCGTCGATCTCACGGCCCAAAGCGCCAACGAGTGGCTGGTCCGCAACAAGCCCTACAGCCGCGTGGATGTGCGCTTCTATGCCGTCAATGCAGAGGGCGAGAGTGCCGAGCATTTGGCCACCAACCCCGGCAGCGCGCTGCTGGTGATCGAACGCACGACCTGGAACGGACCCGACCCGATCACCACCGTTCAATCGGCGGCAGCTCCCGGGTATCAGCTTACTGCCCAGAACTGACGCGGGCGATCGCCCTGCTGCGCGTCGGGCGATACAATGACGCCCTTGATCGGCACAGGGACGACGTCGGCCCGCTACGCCTAGGGACGCCGGGCGATCAGATCGACAAGGGCGGACTTGCCGGAATGCCCGGTGCCCTCGTCCAGCGTCTCCTCGTATTCGGCAAGCCTCAGCACCTCCCAGTCCGAGAAGCGGGCGGCCAGCATGTCAGGCTCATAAAGGTTCTCCGCAACCCCCGGCCCCCCGGTTCCATGGGCCAGTTGACGCGGGCTGTAACCATGCAACAACAGCAGTCCCCCCGGCTTCAAGGTCCTTTCGATCCCGTCAAAGATCGCGTCGCGAAACGCAGGGTCTGCGAACTGGATGAAGATGGCGGCCACGACATCGTACTGCGCCGGCGACCAGTCCCATGTGGCCAGATCGGCCAACTGGAAATCCACGCTGACGCCCCGCGCCTCGGCAAGCCGCCGGGCCTTGTCCTGACCCACGGCCGAGCTGTCCATCGCCGTGACCTCAAGGCCGCATTCGGCCATGAAAACCGAATTGCGCCCCTCGCCATCGGCGACCGCCAAACCCGTGCTTCCCGCCTCAAGCAGGGCTGCGTGTTGCTTCAGAAATTGGCTCGGTTCAGTACCGAAGACATAGTCCTGTGCTTCGTAACGTTTGTCCCACATGGTCTTCGCCTCGATGTAGCAAGGGTTTAGGGAGGGCGCGGCAAAGCCGGTCGGCCCGGGTCACGCACGTCCCGGAACGGACCCTAGCTGCTGTCGCGATCAACCGCCAGCCGGTGCAGACCCCTCAAGCCACTCGGTGGCCAGCAGACCAAACGCCATGGAGGACGGGCACGTTGCCTTGAGTGCGGAAGCGGATCAGATCGGCACGGTGCCCCAGCGCGATCTCGCCCCGGTCCGTCAGTCCCGCCGCCCGCGCGGGCATGGCGGTGACAGTGGCCATCGCACGCGGCAGGTCGGCCCAAAGTTGCCCCAACAGTACGGCGGAATAAAGCAGCGCCGAGGGCACGTAATCGGACGACAGAATGTCCAGCAGACCGGCCTCTGCCAGGTCGGTAGCGGCCACATTGCCCGAGTGCGACCCGCCACGTACAAGGTTGGGCGCGCCCATCATCACCGCGATCCCGTTCGCGCGGCAGGCCTGCGCGGCTGCCTTCGTCGTGGGAAATTCCGCCAAGGCAATGCCATAGCCTGCCGACCGTTCGACGTGGTCGACCAATGTGTCATCATGGCTGGCCAGCACGGCGCCAAGCCGCCCGGCGGCGGCAACGGCGGCGGCCTCGTGGGTATCACGGACTTTCTCGCCCAACGCCTGCCGCGTGGCGACATGGGCTTCGAAGCTGTCATGGGACAGGCCGTGTTTGCCTTTCATGTAGGTCTCGTACTGGCCGATGTCCGCGAACTGCCGCTGGCCCGGCGTGTGATCCATCAAGCTGACGATCCCAACGCGATCCCTTGGCCCGAACTCGGCCAGTTCATCCAATAGCGAATGCGAACAGACCTCGGCCCGCAGGTGAAGGTGGTGGCTGATCTTCAAGGCGCCGCTGGCGCGAAGGGCCAGCAATTCGTCCGCCAGATCGCGCGCATAGCGCGACCAGCCCGTGCCGCCTGTCCCCTCGATGGAGCCTACCCGGATCGCGTCGAAAACCGAGGTGATGCCGCAGGACGCCAGCTCGGCATCATGGCCAACGATGGCCGCATCATGGGGCCAGTGCACGGCGGGGCGCGGGCGGATGTGCCGCTCTAGGTTGTCGGTGTGCAATTCGATCAATCCGGGCGCAAGGACATCGCCTTCGCAATCCACCGCGCCGGGGGGTACGTTGGCATCCTGTGCAATTTCGACGATCTTCCCGTCGATGACCGTCACACGCCCGCGCGCCTCACCGTCGGGAAAGATCAGGCGGGCATTGGCAAGGACCAGCGGGTCCGACATGACAGTGTTATTTTCAGGCATTGGACCCTCACGCATGGATGACTTCAGACGATACGGGATTTTCGTGGTGCCGGAAGGCGCATTCTTCGATTTGGCGTCCGCGTGGCTTGGATGGGACAGCGTCGCGGGCCGTTGCGTGCCGCATCCAGTGATCGAAGACATCCCCGCGCCGATTGAGGCGCTGACAGCTACACCGCGCAAATATGGCTTCCACGGCACCCTCAAGGCGCCTTTCCGTCTGGCGGAGGGACGCAAGGCCGCCGATCTGGGCCGGGCCGTTGGCGCGTTCTGCGCCGCGCGCGCGCCCGTCACGGTGCCGGAAATGCAGGTTCACCGGCTTGGCGGGTTCGTGGCTTTCACGCCTGCGGTGCGTGCGGCTGCGCTGGCTGATCTGGCCGCACAGGTGGTCAGCGTGCTGGATCCTTTCCGCGCGCGCGCCTCGGAGGCAGAGCTGACGCGGCGCAGAAAAGCAGGGTTGAGCGATCGGCAAGAGGCGCTGTTGCAGCGCTGGGGCTATCCTTTCGTGATGGAGGAATTCCGCTTCCACATGACCCTGACAGGCCGCACGCCGCATGCCGATGCGGTGCGCGATGCCTTGTCCAGGCATTTCGCGCCGGTCCTGCCGCGCCCCTTCGTCATCGACACGCTCGCCCTGATGGGTGAAGCGGCGGACGGCCGCTTTCACCTTATCCAGCGTTACGGCCTTTCGGGATAGAGCGCCGCAGGCACGGGCGGCTTAGTCGGTGGGGTGGTGGCAGGCGACGGGATGTTTGCCGTCACGGTCGGTCAGCTCTGGCACTTCCGTGGCGCAGATATTGCTGGCGAACGGGCACCGGGCGCGGAAGGCGCAGCCCTTGGGCGGGTTCAGGGGATCGGGCAGTTCCGTTTCGTGCCCCTCGGGCGCGGAAAGGACCCGGCCCACCACGGGCGCGCTGTCGGCCAGCAGTTTGGTGTAGGGATGGCGCGGGGCGCGGAATACATCCTCGGCCCGGCCCAGTTCCACCAATGACCCGAAATACAGCACCGCGACCCGGTCGGACACGGCCTCCACCACTGCCAAATCGTGACTGATGAACAGATACGTCAGCCCAAGCCGCCCCTTGAGGTCCGCCAGAAGGTTCAGCACCTGCGCCTGAACGGACACATCCAGCGCCGACACCGGCTCATCCAAAATCAGGATGCGCGCTTCGGCGGCCAGCGCGCGGGCGATGCCGATGCGCTGCGCCTGTCCGCCGGAAAACTCGTGCGGGTAGCGGTCAAGGAAGTCTTCGCGCAGGCTGACCGTGGCAAAGATCTCGGCGATGCGCGCGGTGCGGGCCGCCTTGTCCATGCCGTGGAGCAGCTTCAGCGGTGCTTCGATGATCTGGCGGATCGTCTTGCGCGGGTTGAGCGAGCTGATCGGGTCCTGAAACACGTACTGAATGCGCTTTCCGAAGATGGCAGGATCGGCGTTGTCCAGCGCGGTGCCCTCGATCTCGATGGTGCCAGTCGTTGGCTCCAGCAGGCCCACCAGCATCCGCGCGAGGGTGGATTTCCCGCACCCGGACTCACCGACGATACCAAGGGTCTCGCCCTGCGGCACCGCAAGCGTGATGGGATGGACGGCGCGCACGCCGGGCCTCTCGGGGCCAAAGAGGGTGCGACCAAGGGGGAAGGTCTTGGACAGGTCTGACAGGCGCAGGGCAGGGGTCATTGCGCGGCATCCGTTTGGCCGACGGGGTGCAGGCATCGCACGGCCCGGTCAGCCGTCGGGCGCAGGGGTAGCGCGCCCAAGCGGCAATCGGACTGCACCCTGTCACAGCGGTCGGCAAAGGCGCAGCCGGGGGGCAGGTCATCGACGGCGGGGGGAAGGCCGGGAATGGCCTCCAGCCGCCGCCGTCCGCCGCCCAGTTCGGGCACGCAGGCCATGAGCCGCGCGGTGTAAGGGTGCTGTGGCGTGTCGAGGATCGCCCGCGTAGGCCCCTGTTCCACGATGCGGCCGGCATACATCACCGCCACCCGGTCGCAAAGCTGGCCCACGACCCCGAAATCATGGGTGATGAAGATGATCGCCAAGCCCCGTTCGCGGCTTAGGTCGGCCAGCAACGCCAGAATCTGGGCCTGCACGGTCACATCCAGCGCCGTCGTCGGCTCATCCGCGATGATGACCTCGGGGTCGTTGGCCAGCGCCATGGCGATGCCGACGCGCTGGCGCATTCCGCCCGACATCTCGTGCGGATAATCGTCGATCCGGGCGCCGGCGTTGGGAATGCGGACGGCATCGAGCAACTCGATAGCCCTTCTGCGCCCTTCCTCGCGGCCGATGGCGCGGTGGGCCGAGATCGCCTCGGCCAGTTGCTCGCCAATGCGGTAAAGGGGGTGCAGGGTCGCCTGCGGATCCTGGAAGATATAGGCGACCTTGCGCCCGCGCAGGGTGCGCAGCCGCGCGTAAGGTGCGCCGATCAGATCTTCGCCTTCCAGACGGGCTGAACCGCCGGTGATGACGCCGGGTGGAGAGGCCACGAGGCCCATGATCGACAGGGCCGTGACCGACTTGCCCGAGCCGCTTTCGCCGATGATCCCAAGGCATTCGCCCGGTGCCACGGCCAGTGACACACCGCCCACGGCGCGGAAGATGCGGTCCTTGACGTGGAACAGCGTGTGCAGGTCCGACAACACGAGGATGCCCTCTTCCTTTGCCGGGGCAGGCGCGCGGTCATGCGCCACTTGCGTGGCGGGCAGGGGCCGGTTCAAGGCGCCGGATTTCAAGCGTGGGTCAAGCGCGTCGCGCACGCCGTCGCCAAGCAGGTTGATCGCCATGACAATGACGAGGATCATCGCGCCGGGCACGATCGAGGTATGCGGATTGGTGATCAGCGCCGCGCGCGCCTCTCCCAACATGGAACCCAGGTCCGCCACGGGTGGCTGGGAGCCAAGGCCCAGGAAGCTGAGGCCTGCCGTCTCCAGGATCATCCAGCCGACGGTGGTGGACATGGCGATAACGATGACGGGCAGGACGTTGGGCAGGATCTCGGTCAGGATGATGCGTGCGTCCGACATGCCCGAGAGGCGCGCGGCGTCCACGAACTCCTTGTTGGCGATGCCCACGGTGATGCCGCGAATATTGCGGGCAAAGAACGGGATGTTGACGGCGGCCACGGCAATCAGCGCGTTGATCAGCCCTGTGCCAAGGGCCGCGACAATGGCCAGCGCCAGCAGGATATAGGGAAACGCCATCAACATATCGACGCCGCGCATGATGATGTTGTCGGTGCGCCCGCCATAATAGCCCGCGATGATGCCGACGGCCGCCCCGATGGTCGCCGCGACGGTGGCGGCGGCGAAGCCCACGGCAAGGCTGAGTTGCGTGCCCCACATCAGGCGCGACAGCAGGTCCCGGCCAAGGTGATCGGTGCCCAGGATCGCGCCGTCGGAGAAGGGCAGCACGAAGCGGTTGGAGGTGTTGGTGATGTAGGGATCGGCCAAGGGCAGAAGCGGGGTGATCGCGGCCATCAAGATGACGATGCTCATCACGATCAACCCGGCCAGGGCCAAGCGATTGCGCGCAAGAAGAGATAGGAAAATCAAGTCTTTATCCTCGGGTCGAGGAGGGATTGCGCCACGTCCACCACGATGTTGAACAGCACGTAGCAGGCCGCCACGATGATCACGCCGCCCTGCACCAGCAGGATATCGCGGCGCAGGATCGCGTCGACCAGCATCCGTCCGATGCCGGGCCATTGGAACACGACCTCTACATAGACGGCGCCCGACAGCACGAAGCCCGCCTGGATGCCGAGGACGGGGATAATGGAGACCATGGCGCTGCGCAGGGCGTGGCGCCAGATGACAGAGCGTTCATGGACGCCCTTGGCGCGCGCGGTGCGGATGAAGTCCTGGCGCAATACCTCCAACATGGCCGAGCGCGACAGGCGCGCCACGACGCCTGTGGCGACCACGGAAAGCGCAAAAGCGGGCATCGCGAGATGGTCCAGCAACGCCCATAAATTGCGGTCTCCGTAGATCGGCCACATGCCCGATGCGGGGAACCAGCGGCGGTTCACGGCGAACATCAGGATCATCATCATGCCCAGAAAAAACGAGGGAATAGAGATACCTAGCAGCACTACGAAGGTGATCGCCTTGTCGGCAAACCCGTATTGGTTGGCGGCTGAAACCACGCCCGCGATGATGCCGAGGACCGAGCAGAGCACGAACCCCGTCCCCGCCAGCACCAGCGTCGCGCCGAAGCGTTCCATCACCTCGTCCACGACCGGGCGGTTCAGCGCGAAGCTGCGTCCGAAATCGCCCTGCACCATGTTGCCAAGCCAGATGAAATACTGCTGCACCAAGGGTTTATCGAGGCCCAGATCCTCGTTCAACGCGGCCACATTTTCGGGGGTCGCGAAGCTGCCGAGGATGGCGGTGGCCGGATCGCCCGGGATTAGCGCCATGATCGCGAAGACGATCACCGAGATACCCAGAAGCACCGGAATGGCCGAGATCAGACGGCGGAGAATGTAGCGGGTCATGGGTGACCTCGGGGGGGGTGGCATCGGTGTGTAAACGGGCGAAAACGGGTGGAATGAACCTGTAGTTATTCTGTAACGACAGAGTAGGGCAGGCGGCGAAAGGGAACCTTCCGCCGCCCTTCGTTTCAGATCAGTTCTTTACCACGTCGTCGAGCAACAGGAAGAACGACGGTTCTAGCGCGAAGTTCTCGACCAGATCGGACGTGACCGCGTTCTGCACCCAGTTGGCCACGAAGACCCACGGCGCGTCTTCCTGCACGATCACCTGCATCTCACGGTACAGCTCCGCCCGGCGGTCCTGATCGGTCGCGGTGCGGGCTTCCTCCAGCAGCGCGTCGACCTCGGGGTTGGAGTAGTAGCCCGAGTTGAAGCCGCCGTTCTCGGGCCAGGCTTCGGTGCGCAGCGCGAGGTAAGGCAAGGTGTCGGGGTCGTTGGTCATCCACGCCATCTGCGCGGCGTCGGCCTCGCCCTCCAGGCCTGGGTTCACGCGGCCCAGGAAGGTGTTCCATTCATAGGTCTCGATCGTCACGTCGAAGCCCACGGCCTCCAGATCGGCCTGAATGGCGGTGCCCATGGCCACGGGGTCAAGCATGCCCGACCCGCCCTCGGTCACGTAGAAGGTGATTTCAGGGTTCTCCATGCCCGCCTCGGCCAACAATTCGCGGGCGCGGTCCGGGTCATAGGGGTAGGGTTCCAGCTCTTCGTTGTAGGCCCAGGCGAAGGCGGGGGGCGTGGGGCCTGCTGCGACCTCTGCCGTGCCTTCCAGCACCTCTTCCACCAGCGCGGTCTTGTTGATGGCGTAATTCGCCGCCTGACGGACCAATTGGCTGGTGAAGGGGCCTTCGCGCATGTTGAGGATCATGAACCAGACGTGGGGGCCTGCCTGTTCGACGATCTGGTAGCCGTCGCCCTGAAACTCGCTGAGGGCGACGGGCGGCACTTCGACCATCATGTCGATCCCGCCGGACAGCATTTCGGCCACGCGGGTATTGGCATCGGTGATGGGGCGAAAGATCACCGCATCCAGTTCCGGCGCGCCGTCCCAATAATCGGGGTTGGCTTCGATCACGACCGCCTCGTTCGAGCGCCATTCGGCAAAGGTGAACGGGCCGGTGCCCGACGGATTGCGGGCGAACTCCGAACCGTGTTCCATCACGGCCGCGGGTGAGACGATCAGGCCGGTGGGATAGGCAAGGTTCGACAGGAACGGCGCATAGGGCGCGTTCAGGGTGAAGCGGACGGTGGTGTCGTCCACGGCTTCCACGGTCTCGATGGCAGAGAAGAAGAACGACAGCGGGAAGGGGCCTGTGTCGTGGTAGGGATGATCTTCGTTCAGCATCCGCTCGAAGTTGAAGACCACGGCGTCAGCGTTGAAGGGGCTGCCATCGTGGAAGTTGACGCCCTCGCGCAGGGTGAAGGTGTAGACGGTACCGTCGTCCGAAATCTCCCAGGCGGTGGCCAGTGCCGACTCCGGTTCCAACGTGCCGGAGGCATAGCGCACCAGCCCATCGTAGACATTCATCAGGATGCGAAAATCGTTCACCGCCGTGACCGCCGCCGGGTCCAGCGCCTGCGGCTCGGCCACTTGGCCCACGACAAGAACGCCGGGGGGTGTCTGGGCGGATACGGGCGTGAGCGCCGCGAGGCCCAAGGCAAGGGCGGTGCCCCCGGCAAGAAGCGTGCGCCGCGTCAGGTTCAGGAGTTTCATCTTGTCTTACCTCGCATGTTGGGACGTTATCTAATTTATCACGATAAATTGCATGACGCCAAATTATCGTGATAAATGCAAGCCCCGGATGAGGCCCGGATAGTGAAGGAGGCCGTATGACGATCTCGATCCTTGCGATTGATGACAAAACAGGACGCCTTGGCGGGGCTGCGGCCACAGGAAGCCTGTGCGTGGGCGGCTGGGTTCTGCGGGGCGGGGCCGATTCGGGCATGTCCGCCAGCCAGGGCACGGCGCCGTCGACCCTTTGGGGCGAGCAGGCGCTGATCGCGATGAAGGGTGGCGCGTCGGCGGCGCAGGCGGTGGCGGATTTGACTGGCATGGACGCGGGCCGCGCCCATCGCCAGATGGCGGCTCTGGATTTGCGCGGTGGCACGGGCGCGTTCACTGGCGCCCAAAGCGTGGCCTATGCGGGCGCACAGGAGGGGCGGGGCGTCGTGGTCGCGGGCAACATGTTGACCGGCGCGGCGGTGATCGAGGCCGCCTTGGCGGGATTCGACGCGGCGCACGCCTTGCCCTTTGCCGAGCGGTTGATGCAGGCGCTGCACGCTGCGGCAGAGGCGGGCGGTGATGCACGCGGGCTGAAGTCGGCGGCGCTGCTGGTGGTGGGACGCGATATCGCGCCGCTGACGTTGCGGATCGACCTGGCGGAAGATCCGCTAAAGGCGCTCGGCACGCTATACGAGGCCTCGCAGGCGCAGCCCTATGGCGGCTGGGTCGAGGTGGTGCCGGTGCTGGATGATCCCTACCGTGCGCCCGATGACGTCTGAGCGCCTATCGGGCGGGGCCTGAGCGCTTATTCCGCGAAAAATTTGCGTAAAACGCGGGCTTCCTGCACCTGCATGAGCGCCTCGGCGGTCTGCATGTGGGCGGCCATGATCTGTCGCGCATCCTCGGCCCGGCCCTCGCGCAGGGCGGCGATCAGCTCGGTCTGATAGGCGAGGCCCTTGCGGTAAAGTTCGGGATTGGGCGGATCGTAGAGTTGCCGATAGACTGTCAGGTCCGACAGGACACGCCCCATGAAACTGACGACAAAAGCCAAAAGCGCGTTGTCAGAGAAATTCGCCAACGTCCTGTGGAAGGTGAGGGAGGCCACGTGTTGATCCCGCTCTTCCTCGGCGGTTTGGGCGGGTTCAGGGTACTGGGCAACAACCTTCTCCAAGGCGTCCAGCTGGTCTTCGTTCAGCTTGCCCGCCAGCGAGGCGGCAAGCTCTGGCTCCAGGACGCGGCGCAACTGATAGATGTCGGCCACGGAAAGCTCGTTGAAATAGAAGTAGTTGGCCAAGAGCGCCTTGGCGCGGTCCGCTGTGACCTCACCCACGAAACTGCCGCCGCCGGGGCCAGTGCGCGTTTCGATCAAACCTTGCGCCTCCAAGATGCGCATCGCCTCGCGGATCGTGCCCTTGGCCATGCCGAAGCGTGTCATCATCTCGGCCTCCGACGGCAGGCGGTCGCCTTTTTGCATGTTCCGCTCGACCACCCATTCCTTGATGGCGGCGGACACCTGCACGGGGCGGGAATGCTTCGGGCCAGGGGAAGACGGAGACTTGGACAAACGGGCGCGGCCTTTCTGAAGCGATCGATTTGGGGCGGGGCAGGCGATGGCCTGCGCCCGGGGGTATCGCCCGGTATGGTGAGAAATGGCAGGGGGATGTGCAATGAGAAATCCCGCCTGTTGCCGATGCATCCCATGCGGCGCGGTGGCCGTCCACGGGGGGCGTTAGGGGCATTCGGGCCTCCAGTTCGGCGCGTAACCGGGCCACGAGACCCGCGTGGGCGGGGTCCTGGGCGAGATTGCGGACCATCTGTGGGTCGGCGTCGAGGTCGTAAAGCTCTTCCGGGGGGGCGGGTGTCGACTTGGAACATCAGGGGATGCGGCGGCCTCCCGGCAAGCGCTGAGCAACAGGAACTCATTGCGTGCGATGGCGATCTGGCAGGCATCGTGGGACGATGTCAGGAACGCGATCCGCCGGGGCCCCTGATGCAGCAAAGAGCGGTAGGCGATGGCCGGGTTTGCCTGCTTTGCGCCACTTTATCCGCTCCGCGCGCTACCGGTCAATCAGGGTTGCCCTGCGTGTGTGACGCTCTCTGTAGCTGCGGGGGGTAGTGCCGTATTGCAGGCGGAACAATTTGTGAAAGTAGCTCAGGTTTTCCAGCCCGACTTCTTCGGCGACCTCGGACACGGGGCGCCCGGTTCCCGCCAGCAACATCGCGGCATGTTGCATTCGAATGCGGTTGATATACTGGGTCGGCGACAGCCCCAGATGGCGCCGGGTCGCCCGGCAGACATGTTCCTGGCTGCGGCCTGCCACTTCGATAAATCCGTCCGAGCCTTGCCGGAACACCCTTGGATCGCGCGCCGCATGGGCGGCCCGAACCAGCCAGCTTGGCGCGCGGTCTTCGGCCGAGGCGGTCGCATCGAGGACATGGGTAATCATCGCCAGCAGGAAGTGTTCGATCTTCGCAAGGCTCCGGTGGCTTGTCTGAAGGGTCAGCATGGCGTTGACGGCCCGTTCAAGTTGCGGCCCCGCAAGACGCAGGCTGTGGGGGAATTCCGACCATGACCAGAAGAAGCGGCCTTCGGTTTCGTCGCGATAACGATCGCCAAGGTGGCGGGCGGTGGCTTTGCGGAACATCACGTTGAGGATGCGGCCGCCCGTGCCGGGTGCGGACTGCAAGGCGTGCCGGTCGCCGGGGCGGACAAAGACCAATTGACCGATCTCCAACCGCTCTTCCAAGCCGTTGATCCAGTGATGCAATTGACCGTGCTCGACCAGGAACAACTCAAAATAATCATGGGTGTGTTCCAGAACGGGCGGGGTGTCGGGCAGGGTCTTGCGGGCGAAATGAAATGCCTCGTCCGGCGCGATGTAGGTGTCAATTTTGAACACCTTCTGGGGCATTCGCATGGGATAAAGCCTGTTTTCTAAAGCGCTCCGTGACGGCTAATGTCAATATAGCACATGATTTTGTCAACCTCGGGTCTGCTGCATGCGGGCGGGCTTGGGCAATCCTGAAGCCTGAGAGGGAGGCTGGAAGATGGACACTGCAACACGCACCGCCGTGGACCTTGGGTTTGCTCCGGTGCCGGAAAGGCCATGCAAGCGCCTGACGCGCGAGGAGGTGGCCCAGTATAATCGCGAGGGCTTCGTGCAGCCCTTCGCCGTCTTTCCCCCCGATGAAATCGCCGCGATCCGCGCCTATTTCGATACGCTGATGGCGGCGCTTGGCCCGGCGGGGGCCTACGGCATCAACTGTTATCAGGCGCGCATGGCGGGGATCTGGGACATCGCGACCGATCCGCGGATCCTGGATCTGGTGGAGGATATAACGGGCCCCGACATCATCTGTTGGGCCAGCGCGATCTTGTCGAAAGCCCCCAATGATCCCAAGCGCGTGCCCTGGCACCAGGATGCGAGTTTCTGGCAGTTGAGCCCGGCGCGTACGGTCACGGTCTGGTTGGCCATTGACGATGCGGACGCAGAGAATTCGGCCATGCGGTTCCTTCCCCGCACCCATGACAAGGGCATTATTAAGACCAGTGCAACGGACGAGAGCGCGGTGTTTCACAAGGGTATTGCCGACGCCGAGCGCTTTGGCGCGCCGTTCGTGAATGCGCTTAAGGCGGGACAGGCCTCGTTGCATGCGGATATGCTGGTGCATGGGTCCGAGCCCAATACCTCGGACCGGCGGCGCTGTGGGCTGACCCTGCGCTATTGCCCCGCCGATGTGCGGATCACCGACCCCGAATGGGCGCGGGGCGTAGAGGCGATCCTGTGCCGGGGTACGGATAGCCACGGCCATTGGACCCACCACCCCCGACCCGACAACGATGATATCACGGCAACGTCCAGCCCCCATGTCGTGGGGAACAACTAGGGTCCCGCGATGCCGTGGCCGCTGTTGCGGAGGTCACAATAGTTTCGCTGGATATCCATCCGGCACACCTGCCAACCATGAGGTACCGTAAAGAGATGCAGATCACCTGGTTCGGGCACGCCGCCTTCAAGTTGACGGACGCCAATGGCCTGTCCGTCATCACCGATCCCTATACGCCGGAAGGCGTCGGCTACCCGCCGATCCGCGAGGGGGCGGATGTGGTCGTGATATCTTCGGACGATGACAGCGCCCATTGCCGCGCCGACCTGATCGCGGATGGTCCCACTGGCGGCGCGCCGGAGGTCGTCAACGCCTTGCAGGTCGCGCAGGGCAGCGGTGAGACGACCGCCAGGGGCCTGCACATTCGCGCCATCGAGGCGGCAGAGTGGGATCAGCACCCCGAACACGCGGTACCGGGCCAGAACGGCATGTATCGCTTCGAGATGGACGGGTTGAAAATCGCCCACATGGGCGATGTCGGAAACCCTCTGACCCCGGCGCAGCAGGATTTCTTCGAGGACACGGACGTGCTCCTGGCGCTGGCGGGCGGGTATCTGACCATCGAATTGCCGGACCTGATGGAGATGATCCACCGGGTGAAGCCGAAACTGGTCATCCCGATGCATTTCCGCACGCTCACCTACCGGCCGCGCAACACGATGTGGATCGAGAGCTTTCTGGCGCATTTCCGCGAGGACCAGGTGGATTTCGCGCTCGACCATACCATCGATATCACAACCGATGCCCTGACCGACCGCACCCGCGTGTTGGTGATGGACTACCTGAGATAACCAAGATCCCCCGCAGGGAGCGCGGGGTAAAAACCATACCAAAGGGAGGACTACCAACATGATCCGCAGAACCACGTTACTTTTGGGCAGTGCCGCCATCGCGCTTGCGATGACAACGCCCACCTTCGCGCAGGACGTCGCGCGCGAGGATACGGTGATTTTCGACATCGACCGGACAATCCAGGACCCCGAGAACTTCAACTGGATGACGGACGGGTCGGGCATCCGGCGGATGCAGGGCGCGCATCAGACGATGTGGGAGCCGCTGTTCATCCTCAACTTCGAGACCGGCGAGCTGGAGCCTTGGCTGGCCTCGGGTTTCGAGGTGAGCGACGATCAGACCGAATTCACCGTCACCCTGCGCGACGGTGTCACGTGGTCCGATGGCGAAGCCTTCGACGCCGACGACGTGGTGTTTTCGGTCCAGATGGCGATGGACAACGAGGAACTGACGGCGCGGGAGGCCGCGACAGTGCGCGGGCAGGTCGCTAGCGTCGAGGCGGTGGACGCAATGACCGTGCGCTTCACGCTGAACGCGCCCAATCCGCGTTTCATCGTCGAGAATTTCGGCACCCGCGTGTTCGGGTCCTTCCTTGTGATGCCCGAGCATATCTGGAGCGCGGCGGAAGATCCCGCCACGTTTACCTTCTATCCGCCCATTGGCACTGGGCCCTACACGCTTGAGTCCATCGCCACCAACCGCGCGATCTGGACGCGCCGCGATAGCTGGTGGGGGGCCGAGACGGGCTTCATGGACATGCCGGAGCCGCTGCGCGTGGTGTTCCTGGAATCGGGCGGCGAGGAATCGCGCGCGCAATTGATCGCGGCCAATGAGATGGACGCGGCGCAGTCCGTCAGCGTCGGCACGTTCGAGGCCATTCAGGGCCGCAACCCCAACGTGATTTCCTGGGTGGATGGCTATCCATTCTCGGCCGCCGATCCCTGCGCGCGTCAGTTGGAGATCAACACCACGGTCGCGCCCTGGGACAATGCGGCGATGCGCCGGGCGGTGGCGATGATCATCGACCGCACGCAGATCGTGAACATCGCGGCGGAAGGGGCCACCACAGCCAGCCGCACGATGTTCGCCGATTACGGATCGATGGCGCCGTTCATCGACGCGATCGTCGAAGCGGGGCTAGAGTTGCCCGCCACGGCCGATGTCGAAGGCGCGCAGGCGCTGATCGAGGGCGAAGGCTGGGTGCGCAACGGGGATTACTACGAGAAGGACGGGGAGGTGCTTTCCGTCTCGATCCACGTCAACTCGGCCTCGACCGAGTACACCCGGACAATCGACATGATCGTGGAGCAATTGCAGCGGGCGGGCATCGACGCGCGATCCGTGCCCGTGGAGAACAGCGTTTTCTGGGGGGAGATCCTGCCGTTCGGCGCCTACGAGATGTCATATTCGTGGCTGTCGTGCGGGTCGGTTAACGAGCCATGGACATCTATGGCGCGCTACACGGTCGCCGATGTGGTGCCCGCGGGCGAACGCTCGCCGGGGTTCAACAACACGTCGCGCTGGACGGGCCCTGAGGCAGAGGCCTATTCGGCCATCGTCAACGACATGGCCGCGATGCCGCTGGGCGATTCGGCGGTACCGGGGATGGTGGCGGAGGCCTATGGGCATCTGTCAGAGGGAATGCCCTTCATCCCCCTGGTGCAGGCGTTCAAGCTGTTGCCGATGAACACGACCTATTGGGAAGGCTGGCCCACGGCCGAGAACAACTACAACCACCCGTTCTTCTGGTGGGGCTCCGGGCACCAGATCATCCACAATCTGACGGCGGCAGAGTAGTCTTCCGTTTGACCGACAGGGGGGGCGGCGCGTGTCGCCCCCTTGACGCCCATCCCCTGAGTTCACCGAGGCGCGCCCATGACACGCATCCCGCTTGGCTATATCGGCAACCGGCTGTTCACGCTGGCGTTGACCGTGTTCATTGCGGCGACGCTGATTTGGATCATCCCACGGTTGAGCCCGGTGGACCCGGTGGACGTGATGCTGGGCCGGATGGCAGCCGGCGGCGGCACTGTGGCGGATTCCGAGGCGATCATGGCGCAGTTGCGCGAAAGCTTCGGCCTCGACCGGCCCTTGATCGTGCAATACCTGCTGTACGTGAAAAACACGGTGACGTTCGATTTCGGCCTGTCGACGGCGAGTTTCCCGACGCCGGTGGCCGAGATGATCGCGCGAGCCTTGCCGTGGACGGTGGGGCTGATGATGGTGAGCCTGATCATCACCTTCATCATCGGCAACCTTCTGGGCGCGCTGATGGTGTGGGAGCATTCGCCGGGCCTGTTGAAGGTGGCGATTCCGGCGGTGATGATCTTCACTTCGATCCCGCCGATCCTTTCGGGTCTCTTGCTGATGTATGTCTTCTCCAGCCAGTTGCCGTGGTTCCCCCTGACAGGGGCGTACGGCCTGAACGTGGAGCCGGGGTGGAGCCTGGAATTCGCGGGTTCCGTCCTTTACCACGGGTTCCTGCCCGCGATGTCGATCGTAATCGTGACCTTCGGGTTCTGGGCCCTGGGGATGCGCGGGTTGATGATCACCGTGCAGGGCGAGGATTACACGGTGCTGGCCAAGGCCAAGGGCCTGAAGAAGCGCTATATCCTGTATCAATACATGATCCGAAACGCGATCCTGCCGCAGATCACGGCGTTTGCCCTGAAGATCGGGATGCTGGTGGCCGGACAGGTGCTGGTAGAGCGGATCTTCAGCTACAACGGTATGGGAAAGCTGCTTTACGACGCCATTCTGGTGCAGGATTTCCCGGTAATCCAAGGGGTCAGTTTCGTGATCATCCTGATGACCGCGCTGGCGGTATTCCTTGTCGATCTGATCTATCCGCTGATCGATCCGCGCATTCGGCATGGGGGGTAGGGGCATGAGCGATGTTGCAATGACCCGCCGCCAGAAGCGTCGCATGCGTCGCTTCGACAATCCCTGGCTGAACCCCAAGTTGATCTGGGGGCTGGGGCTGTTGCTGGGCATTATCGCCCTTGGCCTTCTGGGGCGGGTGTTCTGGGATATGGACCTGGTTTTCACCGGGGCGGGGATGCCGAGGCAAGGCCCGGTGGGGATCGAGAACATCCGGGGACAGGTCGGCACGCTGGCGCATCCGTTGGGCACCGACGTGTCGGGCAAGGATATTCTGGCGCTGCTGATCGTGGGCGCGCCAAACTCGCTTTACGTGGGCGTGTTGGCCTCGCTGATCGGCATGTCGCTGGGGATCTTCCTGGGGTTTTCGGCGGGTTTTCTGGGCGGCCGCACCGATGACGTGATCCGCGTGGGTTCAGACGTGATGATCACGATCCCGCCGCTTCTGATCCTTGTGGTGGTGCAGGCCGCGTTCGGGGACATCTCCCTGACCCTCATGGCGCTGCTGATCGCGGGGTTCGTCTGGCAATCGCCCACGCGCCTGATCCGGGCGCAAGTGTTGTCGATGCGTGAGGCGGGATACGTGCAGATGGCGCGATTGTCCGGCGCTTCGACCTTCCACATCATGTTCCGCGAGATGCTGCCCAACCTGGTGCCCTATCTGTTCGGGTCGTTCATCGCCAATGTCACCACTTCCATCGTGACGGCGGTGGGCCTGGAGGTGTTGGGCCTTGGGCCGCAGCGGGTGCCGACACTGGGCCGGGTGATCTATGACGCGATCAACTCGGGCGCGCTGATCCAGAACATGTGGTGGTGGTGGGGCTTCCCGACGATCCTTCTGGCGGTGATGTTCATCGGGTTGTTGCTGGTGAACCTTGGCCTTGATGAAGTGTCCAATCCCCGGTTGCGGAGGCTTTAGATGACCATCCTCGATATCCGCAACCTGCACATCGATTTCCCCACCACCAAGGGGGTCGTCCATGCCGTCACCGACGTCTCCTTGAGTGTGGAGAAGGGGCGCCGGATCGGCTTCATCGGCGAGAGCGGCTCGGGCAAGACCACGACGGCTCTGGCGGCGATGCGGATGCTGGCCGCACCGGGTGTCGTGGCCAAGGGCGAGATCCTGCTGCACTCGCTGGATCAGCTGGACGTGCTGGCCCTGAGCGATGAGGAGATGCGGCAGGTGCGCCTGTCGAAGATCAGCTATATCCCGCAGGGCGCGATGAACTCGCTCAACCCCGTGATGCGGGTCGAGAACCAGATCTGGGACGGGATCGTGGCCCATGAGGGCGCGTTGACGGCGTCTGAGTTGAAGAAACGCTCGGACGCGGTGCTGGAGGGGGTGGGGCTGGACCCGGCGATTGTCGCGCGCCTCTATCCCCACGAGTTGAGCGGCGGCATGAAACAGCGCGTGTGCATCGCCATCGGCGTGGCCCTGAACCCGGACCTGATCATTGCCGATGAGCCGACAAGCGCGCTTGACGTCATCACCCAGCGCCACGTGATGCAAACCCTGCGAGAGGTGCAGGGGCGGATTGGTGCGGGGTTGATCCTGATCGGGCATGACATGGGATTGATGGCACAATCGGTCGATGAACTTGCGGTGCTGCGCAAAGGCGAGTTGGTGGAATACGGGGCGGTGCGGCAGGTGCTGGAAGCCCCGAAGCATCCCTACACGAAAGAGCTGATCTCCAGTGTGCCGCTGGTTGGGGGGGCCAGTTTCCTCAACACCCACGATGCGGTGCCCGAGGTGGCACAGGAATCCGAGGCGCTGCTGGAACTTGACGGCGTCGCCAAGCGCTATGGCCGGGTAACGGCGCTGCATCCGATGTCTTTTCGGCTGGACGGGGCGGCGCCCAAGATCATCTCCATCGTCGGGCAATCGGGGTCGGGCAAGTCGACCATGGGAAGCCTGATGCTGGGATTTACCGGCCCTAGCGAGGGCCATGTGCGGTTCAAGGGGCAGGACGTGAACGCGATGAATGCAAGCGCCAAGCTGGCGTTTCGCAAGCAGGTGCAGGCGGTGTTCCAGGACCCCTATGCGTGCTTCAACCCGTTCTACCGGGTCGATCACGCGCTCAGGTTTCCGTATGAGAATTTCGGGATGAAGGGCGATGTTCAGGCCGCGATGGAAGAGGCCTGCACCTCGGTCGGCCTCGACCCCGGCCTGGTGCTGGGGCGCTATCCCCACCAGTTGTCCGGCGGGCAGCGGCAGCGGCTGATCGTGGCCCGTGCCCTGATGCTGTCGCCCCGCCTGCTGATCGCGGATGAGCCGGTCAGCATGGTGGACGCCAGCCTGCGAGCCACAATCCTGGCCAATATCCACGACCTCAAGGAAAAGCACGGCATCTCGGTCATCTACATCACCCATGACCTGGCGACGGCGTATCATGTCAGCGACTACGTGATGGTCCTCTACAAGGGTCATGTGGTGGAGGCCGGGCCGCCCAAGGCGGTGATCGGTGATCCACAGCACGCCTACACACGGCTTCTGATCGCCTCTATCCCCTGGCCCGACATGGACCGCGATTGGGGCAGCGCGGAGGATGCGCGCACCGCGTTGGACGCGCTGGGGCGGATCGGCGGGACGCCCGAAACGGTCTATCGCGGGTCGATCCCGGGGTTCGAATTGGGGCAAGGGTAGAGCATGTCACATCGTTTGCGCCTGACGGCCGAAAAGGTCGCGCAGAGGTTGGGCCTGATCGCCCCGAAGTTGGCGCTGGCACGCACGCCGATCGATCGGTTCCGGTTGGAACTGCTGCACGATGCCGTGGCGCGGCCCGATGTCAGGCTGCATGCCTGCGATGCCACGGGGCCGCTGTTGGAATGGGACAGCTATTGGGGCGGACAGGATCTGCATTTCGTCCTACGCTCCCGGTTTGTCGTGCCGAAGGGCTGGAAGAACCCGGCGCTGCATCTGCCCTTGGGCGTGGCGGGCGATATCTTCACCCACCCCGAGGCGTTGCTGCACATTGATGGGCAGGCGATTGCGTCGGCCGACCGCTATCACCACACGATCGAGGTGCCCGAGAGGTTCGTGGATGGCCTGCCCCATGATCTTCTGCTGCACGGCTGGACCGGGCTGACGGGCTGGCCGCCGGATCCGGCGGACCGCTCGCAATTGTTCCTGAAGGAATGCAGCGTGGTCGACATCGACCGCGAATTGCAGGACTTCACGGTGCTTGCGGGGGTGGCGCTGGACCTGTGCCGGGCGCTGGACGACAACCGCACCGAGCGGCACGGGCTATTGTCGGCGCTGGATGCGGCCTTTCTGGCGCTGGACACACGCGACCCGATGGATGCGGATTTCAGACGCTCGGTCGGGCCCGCGATGGCCCGGCTGCGCGAGGGGGTCGAAAAGGCCGGGCCCAAGCAGGACGTGCGCCTGTTCGCAGCCGGTCACGCGCACATGGACGTGGCCTACCTTTGGCCCGTGGCGCAGATCCGCCAGAAGAACGCACGCACCTATTCCAACGTCCTGCGTCTGATGGAACGTCACGAGGGGTTCGCGTTCTCTCACTCGCAGCCGCAGCTCTACCAGTGGACCGCAGAGGATCATCCGAAGATCTTTGACGGCATCAAGGCCCGCGTCGCCGAGGGGCGGTGGGAGATCCTTGGCGGTATGTGGGTCGAGCCCGACGCCAACATGCCGGGGCCGGAGGCGCTGGTGCGCCAGATCATGCTGGCCCGGCGCTATTGCGACGAGACCTTCGGCGCGGGCGCCGAGACGCCGGTGCTGTGGCTGCCCGATACGTTCGGCTTCCCGGCCTGCCTGCCGCAACTGATGGTGCAGGCGGGGCTGAAGTGGTTCGTGACCAACAAGGTCAACTGGAACCAGTACAACCAGATGCCGGCCTCCACGACCTGGTGGGAGGGGCTGGACGGCTCTCGGGTGATGGCACAATTCCTGACTACCCCGCGCGAGGTGCAGCACCTGCCGTTCCCCACCAACTACAAGTCCGACCTGACAGCCGGAGAGGTTTTGGGCACCTGGACCCGCAACACCGTCAAGGACCGGGTGCAGGATCTGTTGATCTGCTACGGCTATGGCGACGGCGGTGGCGGGCCGACCGATGACCTCATTCGCAAGGCAGAGGCCTGGGGAAACATGCCCGGCGTGCCCGACGTGCGCATGGCGACCGTCCGCGAATATTTCGAGACGCTGGAGGCCAAGGCCCCCGATCTGCCGGTCTGGCGGGGAGAGTTTTACCTGGAGGGACACCGGGGCGTGTTGACCAGCCAGGGCTGGATCAAACGCGCCAACCGCAAGGCAGAGGTGCTGTTGCACGACACCGAATTGGCGATGGCATTGGCGATGGTCGAGGGGCAGACGCCCGATGACCTGACCGCCGTCTGGCAGCGCCTGTGCATGACGCAGTTCCACGACATCCTGACCGGCACCTCGATCACCGAGGTGTTCGACGACGCGCGCGGCGACTTCGCCTTCATCGTATCCGAGGCAGAAGCAGCACTCGGCCGGGCAGCGGCGGCGCTGGGGCCCAAGGGCACCGACTGGCTGGTGCTTGACGGGGCGCAGCTGCCCGGTCCGCGCCTTATCGAGTTGCCCGAGGGCAGTGGTCCCGTGGCAGAGGCGGGCGGGGCCTTGCCGATGCAGCCCGTCAAAGGCGGCGCGCTGGTGGAACTGCCCCCAGGTGCCCCTTTGTCGGCGCGGGGGCTGACCGCTGCCGATGGCCCGGCGTCGGTAGAAAACGCGGTGACGGCACGTCCGCGCGGCGACGAGGTCGTACTTGAAAATGCCAGCCTACGCATCGTGATTGGCGCGCAGGGGATGATCACCGACATCCACGACAAGCGTGCGGACCGGGCGGTTCTTGCCCCAGGGACACTGGGCAACCGTTTGGAATTGTTCGAAGATCGCCCAGTCAGCTGGGACGCTTGGGACATCGATATCTTCTTCGAGGATCGTGGGGAACTCGTCGGCGGGTTGACCCGCATCGAGATCGTGGAGGATGGCCCCCTGCGCGCCACGGTCCAGATCGAGCGGGCCTTCCGCAAATCCCGCATCGTGCAGCGAATCAGTCTTGGCCGGGCGTCGGCGCGGATCGATTTCGACACCTGGGTCGATTGGCACGAAACGCACCTGCTGTTGAAAGCCGCCTTCCCGGTCAATATCCGCGCCAGCCGGGCGACCTTCGACATCCAGTGGGGACAGATCGACCGCCCGACACACCGCAACACAAGCTGGGATGCCGCGCAGTTCGAAGTGCCCGCGCAAAAGTGGGCCGACCTGAGCGAGGGCGACTACGGGGTCGCCCTGCTGAACGATTGCAAATACGGCTATGACGTGCGCGGCAATGTCTTGCGGCTGTCGCTCATCAAATCGGCGACCATGCCGGACCGGGTGGCGGATCAGGGCGAGCATCGTTTTACCTATGCGCTGCTGCCACATCTTGGGGACACCCGCCTTGACGTGCGCGCCGAGGCCTATGCGTTGAACTATCCGCCACGGGTGTTCAAATCTACAGGCGCGGCGCGTGGCGGGCCGCTAATAAGCTGTGACAGCCCGCGGGCCGTCATCGAGACGATCAAACCTGCCGAGGACGGTGCGGGCGTGATCGCGCGGCTATTCGAGGCGCATAACACGCGGGGGCCGGTCCGCATCGCGTTGAATGATCGTGTCACCAAGCTTGAGCGTGTCGGGTTGCTGGAGGATGGGGGAGAGCCTGTCGAAATCATCGACGGCGCGGCGACGCTGCACCTGAGCCCCTGTGAGATCGTGACCCTGCGCCTTGGCATCTTCCCCTCGGGCTGATGGGGCCTGTCGCACTCATGGCTATTCCAACTCGTTCAGCAGCCATTGCGCGCGGTCGATATGGGTGCGCGCGACCTGCAACTTGCCCTCCAGCCGGGCCTTCTTGTCGGCCGAGGACGCCGAGGCGATCTCGGCCTCCAACTCCGCCGACTTGGCGCGGAGCTTTTGCAGGACCTCCTCCACATGGTGTGGCTTGATCTTGCTGGCCTTTCCGTCTTCAAGCCGCTCGTTATAGTCGACCACTTTGGCGGCAAGCTTTTTCAGTCCCATCGTCGGCACTCCAATCTTGACCTCGGGGGGAACCCTGAAGGCGTTTCATGACAGGCGTGTGACCGGATCTTTCGGCGCGGGTGTGGCGCCGGTGCTGGTCATCGCCTCTTTGAGTTCCTCTTCGTCGAGCGACAGGATCTGTTCGACTTCCGCCACCGAACTGTCGCGTTCCACATAATACCGTCGGGCCGCTTCGATCAATTCTCGCATGGCCCCATAGGCATAGGCGGCGTCGTTCATGAACGACGTGGCGGCAACAGCGCTTAGCTCCCGTTTGCGGATCAGGGCATCGACACGCTGTGCGGTCGATCGCGCGTCCTCTTCGATCCGGGCCCGTTCCAGGTCAAACCAGAGGGTGCTGCGGTCTTGCGGATCGGCCAGGCTGAGCTTCCTGATTTCCACGGCGATCCGCGCAATTTGCGTGCGCAAATCGTCATAAAGCTCAGTCGGGGCGCCTTGGGGGCGCACCGTATAGCGCAGCATGTTCCTGCGCAGATGCTTTACCGATTTCACCGCCTGCACGATATTGCTGGCGACGTCACGCAAGGCGTAGATCCGCTGCGCGATGTCGGGGTCGACCCGCGCGTCACCGGCGCGCGAGGCGAATTCCACGATCCCGGAGTAGAGCGTTTTCACGCGGCGCTCATAAGCTTCGTTGAGATCGAGTTCGAGCGGACGCCTGCTGCTGCGGACCAAGGCGGCGACATCGCTTGTGGCGAAGACGGCATCGCGATGGAGGTTCAGACCGTGCAGGATCAGCTCGGCTGCGTTTTCATAGAGGTGAAAAACCTCTTTTCGCAGGGCGCTTTCAAGGGTTTGCGGGAATTCATCGATGGCCTCGTTGAGGTAGCGCGGGCGGCTGACGTCCGGGATGGGTTCCGGCATCCGGCGCTCCAGAAAGGCGATCAGCCGGGTCAGGAACGGCAGCATGAGGGCCACGCCAAGCACGTTGAAGACCGTGTGGAAGACGGCAAGCCGCAACGCGTAATCGGCCACGCCGATCCCCACCAGGTCACTGATCTTGTCCACCATGTCGCGCAGCGGTGCAATGAAGGCGAGGGCGACCATCGCCGTGGTCATGTTGAAGATCAGATGGGCCAGCGCCAGACGCTTGCCCTGGAAGTTTGCCCCAAGCGAGCCGATGATCGCCGTAACGGTCGTGCCAATGTTGGCCCCGATCGCCAACGCCAGCGCATTTTCGTAGCTGATTTGTCGCGCGGCCAGCGCCGTAAGGATCAAGACCATCGTCGCATGGCTGGATTGCATCACAACGGTAGCGGTGGTCCCGATCAGGGAATAGATGACCAATCCCAACAGGCCAGACAGTGCAAACCGTGTCAGGTCGATCTGGTCCTGGAAGGCGTCGAAGCCTTCCTTCATGTAATGGATGCCCAGGAACAGGAACCCCAGCCCCCCCAATGCATAGCCAATGCCCCGCAACAGCTTGGCTTTCTGGAAGACCAGAACGATGCTGATGGCGATCATCGGCATCGCGTAGGCCGCGATATCGACCTTCAGGCCAAGCCCCGCGACCAGCCATGCGCCCGTTGTCGTTCCGATGTTCGCGCCAAAGATAATGCCGACGCCGCCGACGAGGGAGATCAATCCAGCGCTCAGAAACGATATGGTGACGATCGAAACGAGCGAGCTGGACTGCAACAGCGAGGTCGAGAGGATCCCGAACGAAATCGCACGGGGGGTGGAGCGTGTCGCCCGCTCCAGCAGCCGCTCAAGCGCTCCGCCGCCGAAGAGTTTGAAGCCGTCTTCCAGCATCAGCATGCCGAACAGGAATATGGCGACGCCCGCTGCGATTTCCTGGGCGTCGGGGCTGAACCAGAAGGCCAGCAGAAGCGCTGTGATCGCGACGGGCAGGGTATAGCGCTTCACAAGGGCGCCCCAGCCGCAGGCACGGGCCCGCATTGGACACATGCAAGTCGTTGCTCCTTGCACCTGTTGCTGGTCATCGGGCGCGTCCCTTCGATGCGTTGCATCCGGGAAACATATCGAGGCGCGAAAGACGACACATTGACATAGCGCATTCTGCGCCCCCTGCCGCCTGTGATGATAACCCTGCCAAACGCGCAGAAAAGGGGGGACCGCACTGTGTTGCGAACTGAAAACATAGAATATGCCGTACAGCGAAACCGTGACGAGTTGTTCCGCTTTGGAACGGCGCTGATCTTCATCGTCGGAATCATGCTCTTTACCATCGTGCGGACCGATGGGGGGACAGACGGCATCCTGATGGTCGCTGCCGCGATGATCGGTGGCTACATGGCGATGAACATCGGCGCCAACGATGTGGCCAATAATGTCGGGCCTGCGGTGGGCTCGCAGGCCATCACGTTGACGGGCGCCATCCTGATCGCGGCCTTTTTCGAGGCCGGCGGCGCATTGATCGCGGGCGGGGACGTCGTGGGCACGATCAAGAGTGGGATCATCGATCCCGATCTGGTCGCGGACCGCGATACCTTCATCTGGCTGATGATCGCGGCGCTGCTGGCGGCCGCCGTGTGGCTGAACTTTGCGACGGTCGTCGGCGCGCCGGTGTCCACCACCCATTCGATTGTCGGCGGGGTCCTGGGCGGGGGTAACGCCGCGACAGGCTGGGGTATCGCGGATTGGTCCGTCGTGGGCCAGATCGCGGCAAGCTGGGTGATCTCTCCGCTCTTGGGGGGGCTGATCGCTGCGGGGTTCCTTTACATCATCAAGCGCACCATCACCTACAAACGCGACGTTCTGGCGGCGGCCAATCGCATGGTGCCGGTGCTGGTGGCTATCATGGCCTGGGCCTTCGCGACATATCTGATGCTCAAGGGCGTCAAGAAGATCGTTGCCGTCCCGTTCCCCGTGGCAATCCTGATCGGGATCGCCGTGGCCGCTGCAGTCTATGTGATCATGCGGCCCCACATCAAACGCAAAACCGCGCAGATGGAAAACCACAAGGCCAGCATCAATGACCTTTTTACGGTTCCCCTGATCTGCGCGGCGGCCCTGTTGAGCTTTGCACATGGCGCAAACGACGTGGCCAATGCGGTCGGTCCGCTTGCCGGGATCAACGAGGCGATTTCCGAAGGCGGCATCTCGGCGGAGGCCGGAATTCCCATATGGGTCATGGCTGTGGGGGCCATCGGGATCGCGCTGGGGCTGGCGCTTTATGGCCCCAAGCTGATCCGGACGGTTGGCAGTGAGATTACTGAACTCGACAAGATGCGCGCCTTTTGCATCGCCATGGCCTCCGCGATTACCGTGATCATCGCATCGCAACTGGGGCTGCCTGTCAGCTCTACACACATCGCTGTCGGCGGTGTCTTTGGCGTCGGTTTCCTGCGGGAATACATCAAGTCAAGCTACGCGCGCATGCTGCATGATATCCGAAGCCACCATGCCGACACTGACCCCGCAGCCGTCGAGGAATTGTTGCAGGAATTCGAGGCGGCGGATGTTGCCACCAAGGGCGAATTGCTGCGCGACATGAAGGCGCAAACTTCGGCGGATCGTGTGTTGGGAAAGCAGGAGCGACGCGGGCTGCGCCGCGTGCACCGTGTGGAGCTGGTAAAGCGCAACCTGCTGCTGCGCATCGCGGCGGCGTGGATCATCACGGTTCCCATCGCGGCGACGCTTGCCGCGATGTTCTTCTACATGATCCGCGGCATGATGCTGCCTTGAACGGATCTCGCGCTGTCGCGAGAGGAGGGGTGATGCGTCCAAGCGTGGTTTGAAGAAGGGCTATGGAGGCCGTCGGCAGATCTTGCCAATAGCCGCGCCCCCGGTCTGATAGCGGGATAGATCGCAAGGCGAAGTCGGGCGCTCAGGCGCCGCGTCGGCTGCGCCAGCCCAAGGCGCTCAACCCCGCGAACAGCACCGCTGCCACGCAGACGATGGAGGGTCCTGCAGGAGTGTCGAAAAGGTAGGCCGCGCGCAGGCCCGCCGCGGCGGAAAGCGCCCCGATCGTCGCGGCGATCAGGGCCATGGCCTCGGGCGTGCGGGCCAGGCTGCGGGCGGCGGCTGCGGGAATGATCAGCATCGCCGCGATCAGCAGCACGCCGACAACCTTGATGGCGACGGCCACGGTGATGGCAAGGGCAAGGGTCAGGATCAACTGCTCGCGCTTGGGATCGATGCCACCGGCATAGGCCAGTTCCTCGGACAAGGTCGCGGTCAGCAGCGGCGACCAGCGCCACGCGATCAGCCCCACGACAAGCGCCGCGCCGCCCCAGATGACAAGCAGATCCGTGCGAGAAACAGCCAGGATATCACCAAAGAGATACGCCATCAGGTCGATGCGGATGCCCGACAGGAACGAGACAGCGACCAACCCGAAGGCCAGCGCGGAATGGGCCAGAACGCCCAGAAGCGTGTCCATCGCGTAGCCACGCCCCGTCAACACCGTGACAGTCAGCGCCATGATCAGCGCAACCGCGACCGTCCCCACAAAGATCGACATCTGAAGGGCCAGCGCCAGCGCCACACCCAGAATGGCGGCATGGGCCGTGGCGTCGCCAAAATAGGCCATGCGTCGCCAGACCACGAAACATCCAAGGGGGGCCGCCGCAACGGCCACGCCAACCCCGGCAAGGGTGGCGCGCGTCAAGAAATCATCAAGCATTATTCGGCGGCCTCGTGCGTGTTCGGATGATCGTGACCCTCATGGGGCCCATCTGCGTGGTCATGATCATGGTCATGGCGGTAAAGGGCCAGCGCCCCCCCAGTCCCGGTGCCGAACAGCGCGCGATATTCCGGCGCCGAGGCCACCACATCCGGCGTTCCGGCGCAGCACACATGGCCGTTGAGGCAGATCACCCGGTCCGATGCGCTCATCACCACGTGGAGTTCGTGGCTGATCATCAGCACAGCGCAGCCGGTGTCGCGCCGCACGTCTTCGATCTGGCGATAGAAGGCGGCTGATCCGGGTTGGTCCAGCCCCTGCGTGGCCTCATCCAGCAGCAGGATGTCGGGCCGATTGACGAGGGCTCCGGCAAGCAGCACCCTTTGGAACTGGCCCCCAGAAAGCTGCGACATCTGCCGCTTCAGCAAATCCGGCACCCCCGCAGTCGCGAGTGCCGCGACACAGTCTTGACGGGTCACTTCGCCGTTAAGGCGCAGGAAACGTTCAACGGTGATCGGAAGTGTCGCATCGATGTGCAAGCGCTGCGGCACATAGCCGATCCGCAAGCCCGGTTTCCGTGTGACGCGCCCCTCGGCGGGGGGCGTCGCCCCGATGATGGCTTTGAGAAGGCTCGTCTTGCCGGACCCGTTGGGGCCGACGATGGTGACGATCTCGCCGGGCTCCACCGCCAGCGAGACATGGCGCAACACCGTGTTGGCGCCATAGCGGACGCTCAGGTTGTCGACGTTGATCAGGCTCATGCGCAGGCCTTTTCGGCACAGGCCGGGCAGATCCCCTCGGCCTCCACGACCGTTCGTTCGATCTGGAAACCGGCGGCGCGCGCCGCCGCGCCAAGTGCGCCCTTGGCGGGGGCGGACTGCGCCTCTGCGACCGCGTCGCACATACGGCAGATCATGAAGGCAGGGGCGTGGACCTGACCCGGATGGGCACAGGCGACAAAGGCGTTAAGGCGCTCGACCTTATGGACAAACCCGTTTTCGACAAGAAAATCCAGCGCCCGATAGGCCACGGGGGGCTGTGACCCGAACCCGGCTGCGCGCAGCAGATCAAGGATCGCATAGGCCCCCAAGGCGCGGTGTTCCTGCAACAACAGCTCCAACACCTTGCGCCGCACCGGGGTCAGCCGCAGGCCCTCGGACGCACAGCGCGCCTCTGCCGAGGCAAGGGCCTCTGCCACACAGGCAGCGTGGTCGTGGTGTCGAAACCCGAGTGCGGCGTCATGTGCCGCGTGTTGGGTGGGTGAGTCACTTGTCATGTTATTCCATAACGCTTATACCGCCGTTAATGTTATAAGATCACATGAGGGATCCAATGTCTAGAAAGCTTCTTTCCTTGTCCGCCATGGCGACGCTGATGGGCGGCACGGCCCTGGCGGATGTGCCGAGCGTTGCCGTCGATATCGCGCCGATCCATTCGCTGGTGGCGCGCGTCATGGGGGATGTCGGAACGCCGGACCTGATCGTGCAGCAGGGCGCCTCGCCGCACCAATACAGCTTGCGCCCGTCGGAGGCTGCGGCCC
This sequence comes from Gymnodinialimonas phycosphaerae, assembly GCF_019195455.1. Classification (NCBI taxonomy): domain Bacteria; kingdom Pseudomonadati; phylum Pseudomonadota; class Alphaproteobacteria; order Rhodobacterales; family Paracoccaceae; genus Gymnodinialimonas; species Gymnodinialimonas phycosphaerae. The sequence goes on from NZ_JAIMBW010000001.1 coordinate 814,066, forward strand.
TGCAAGAGGCGAACCTGGTCTTCTGGATGGGGGCGGATTTGTCACCCTGGTTGGAGGATGCCATCGCGACCCTGTCCGATGACGCCGTGGTCACAACGCTGCTGGAGGCCGACGCGACCGTGCTGATCGAGTCGCGGGAAGGGGCACTGTTCGAAAGGCATGGTCATGGTGACGACGATCATGAGGAACATGATGAGCATGCGGACGAGCATGATCACGAAGTGCATGACCATGAAGAGCATGCTGATGAACATGCTGATGAGCATGACCATGAAGAACACGACCACGAAGAACACGAGCATGGGGCCCATGACCCCCATGCTTGGCTTTCCATCGAGAATGCCGATGCTTGGCTCAACCTGATTGCGGCGCAGCTTTCTGCCGCTGACCCCGACAATGCGGGCAGCTACTTTGCCAACGCCGCCGCCGCCCGCGCGGAGATGGAGAGGCTGGCCGCCGAGATCAACGCGACACTTGACCCGGCTCGCGGCGGCAGTTTCATCGTCTTTCACGATGCCTACCAGTATTTCGAGGTCGATTTCGACTTCCCTGCCTCGGGCTCGATCTCGTTGAGCGATGCCTCTGACCCCAGCCCCGCGCGGATCGCCGATATTCAGGGGCGTATTCAGGCGGAAGGTGTGGATTGCGTCCTGGCGGAGCCGCAGTTCAATCCGGGCATCGTCGAGGTGGTTCTTGATGGCACCGACGCAAATACCGGGGTGATCGACCCGCTCGGGTCCGAGCTTGCACCGGGCCCGGATCTCTATCCGCAACTGATGCGCAACATGGCGACAACGCTGCTCGATTGCCTGTAATGCCATAAGCTGCTTCGGCCGAGGGTCTTACCTCGGCCGAAGTTGAGACTCACCGGACGCCGGGGCGCAATCGGCGTCTTTCCAACTTGGCGGACAGCAAGTGGCGGGCATCAAGGGGCAATGCGTCCGTTTTCAATGCTGATTGGGTAGAAGGATATCCAGTCAGCTATTCACGCCCAGACGAAGCAGGTGCACGTAGCGTCAAACTGCTTGTGCTTGCGTTTGTGTCGCCCACAACAACCCAAACAGCAAAAGGGCGGATGACAGGCCACTGGCGAAGGTGCGCACGGTGTTCCAGAAGGTCCAACGCGGCAGATACGTTCCGGTCCAATAGTCGCGGGTTGTGTCTGCGGTCACGTCCATGCCTGCCAGTGTTTCGTTCATCGGCACGTTGAAGCCGACCGTGACCCCAAAACAGCCGATAAGATCTATCACGCCCGCAAGCATGATGACGTTGCCCGGCCCGTTGCCGATATAGATCCCACCATAGGCCGCGATCAGAAGCGACACAGGGGCCAACCCGATGAAGAGGGCCATGAAGACCCAGCGGAACACCTCGCGGTTGATGACCTGCATCGCATCCACGCCACCAGCGCCGCCGGTTTGGGCCAGCGACCGCATGATGAAATCGGAAAACGCGAGGAAGACGCCGCTGACCAGCGCATAGGCGATGATGGCGAGTTGCAGGAAAATGAAGATGATAGGGGACATGGGAGCCTCTCCTTTGAAAGGGTGGCACGGCGGGAAGGGCGAATGATCCCGCCGCGTTTGACGGGACCTATGCGGGTCCGGCGGCGTGCTGCTTGCCGGTCTGACTACGGCGACCAAACGCGGCAAGGCAAAGGGCCGCTATCGCAAGTTCAAGTCCCAAGGCGGCAAGCACGCTGCCCGAGGGGATGCCATCGACGATAAGCCCCACCACCCGACCGGCCGGAAAAGCAAGGAACACGGTGAAAGCCGCGACGATCGACACATCGCGCCAAGCCTCGCGCCAGATGCCCATCAGCATGAGGGCACCAAGGACTGCAAGCCCCGCGGCAGGGGCGCGAAGCTCGCTCAGCAAGTTCACGTCCGCGCCAAGCGTGATGCCATAGCTGGCATAGAACGCATGGGGTGCGGCAAGGATCGCGAGGCCAATCCCAAGTGCTGTGACACCGGCCACGCCAAGCGTTGATTTCTGAAAGGTGCCAAAGGTCATGAAAACCTCCTAGAAGTGCGATTGGATGGGGGGGGATCAGGCAGCCGTGGACCACTTGCCGGACCATGCTGCGGCTTTGGCATAATCTGCAAAGTCGCGTGGTGGGCGGCCCAAGGCACGCTGGACGCCGTCGCACACGTACGCATTGCGACCGTCGAGGGTTTCGCGGGCGATCGCTGTGAAGACGTCGGCGACGAAATCGCCACCGGACGCCGCGACATTGGCGTGGAAGTCTTCAAAGCTGATGGGCAGGTGCTGGATGGGGCGACCCACCGCTTCAGACAAGGTCTGGGCCATGTCCGCGAAGCTCATCAACCGGGGGCCGGTGACTTCGTAAAGCTCACCCCGGTGCCCGTCTTCGGTCAGGGCGGCGACGACGACATCGGCGATGTCGTCGATGTCGATGATGGGTTCCTGGATCATCCCACCGGGTATGGGCAGGACACCCGCCAGGATCGGATCGCGCAGGTAGCCTTCGCTGAAGTTCTGGGCAAACCAGGACGAGCGCACCAGGGTGAAGTCGATCCCCGAGGTGCGCACGACCTCTTCGCCCATGCGGGCATGGTGTTCGCCGCGCCCCGACAGCAGGACAATGTGTTTCAGGCCGCTTGTCCTGGCCACGTCGCAAAAGGCCGCCACTTTCTCGACCGCACCGGGGAAGGCGAGATCCGGGAAATAGGTGACATAGGCCTTGTCGATACCTTCCAGGACCGGGCCCCAGGTTTCGGGGGCGTCCCAGTCGAAGGGGAGGGGGGCGCGGCGTGTGCCGTGCCGGACGGGCAGCTTCATCGCTTCAAGTCGGGCCGCGACGCGCAGGCCAGTCTTGCCGGTTGCGCCGATGACGAGGATTGGATTGGGTCGCATTGCTTTGCTCCTTGGCTGGGTTTGATAGCCAAGGGGGTAGGCCGTTCGGGGGGCTGACGTATTGACCGGCCTTGCCAGTCTTTTGACTGCGGCGGCCAAGGTGGGCGTCAGCGGACCGAATGCGCCTTGCGGTAGCTGGCGGGGGTATGGCCGACCCAGCGCTTGAAAGCGCGAGTGAAGGCGCTCTGCTCGGAAAACCCGGTCAGAAATGCGATTTCAGCAAGCGAATGCTGATCGTCGCGCAGCAGCCCTTCGGCAAGATCGCGGCGCGTCGCGTCGGTCAATGTCTTGAAGCTCATGCCATGTTCCGACAGTCGCCTGTGAAAGGACCGCGCGCTCAGGCCAAGACCACTGGCGATGGTGGCCATCTTCGGCGTGCCCTCGCTCAGTGCCTGTGCGATCGCGTCTTTCGCCTTGTCTACAAGGGGGGCGTCGACCGCCATCTGCGACAGTTCAGAATCAAGATGCGAGATGAGGTAGCGCGAGATCCCTTCGTCACCCAGCAGGTTCGGCAAGGCCAGTGTCTTGGCCGAGAACACAATGGCATCGAGATCGGCATCGAACCGCACAGGGCACCCGAACCAATCTTCATGGGCGGTGATCGACTTGGGGGCGGCGTGTTGAAAACGCACTTCGAGCGGGGCGATATGGGTGCGGTTGACCTGCCGCGCAATCGATATCGCACTAGCCAGGGTCGCTTCGTTCGACAGCCTCAGGCCCAAGCGCCGCGCGCCCGCCCGTCGCAGGATAAAGAGCGTGCCCGCAGGATCGGGGCGCAGTTCATAGTCAACTACGCTGGTCCAAAGCCGGGCGTAGCGTTCAATCCGCACATAGGACGCCCCCAGCGTCGTCGCAGCCTTGAACGCCAATCCCAGCGCGCCGTATTCGTCCAACCGCATCGAGGCCCCGGCCCGCAGGGGCAGTTCCGTGACATCGACTTGCGCGGCAATGCGCTCCAGCATGTCATAATAGGCGGGGGCGGGGATCATCTCTTTCGGGTCCCACGGGCCGTTTCGGTCGATCCCGACACGCGCCAACAACGCGGGTGCATCGACGCAATCGCCAGCTGCGGCAACCATTTTTCGTGCAAAGAGTGACGTAACGTGACCCATGGGGAGAAACATACACGCGACGCATGGCCTGCCAAGCCTTGCCACATGTTGACGGCCCCGGCCTTCGCCAGAGCCGTCGCGCTTAAGGCAGGTGGATTTACGCGGCTTTCCGGGCTTGAGGCTGCTCGGCGACGCGCACCACGACGTTTCCGCGCTTGCGACCCGTGTCGACATGGGAATGGGCCGCTTTCATGTCGTCGAACCCATAGCTTCTGTCGATCACCGGCTTGAAGCCGCCACGTGCCGCCAGATCGACGACCGCCTGTAGAACGCCGCGATCCTCTGATGCGACGCCACCGATCAACTTCTTGCCCTTCAGCGCGGCCTTGAGGCTTCCGAACAGCATATCCGACGTCCTGCCCGCAATCAGGACCATCTTGCCACCGGGCCGCAGGGCATGTTGGGCCCGCGCCCACGGAAGCGTGCCGACCGTATCAACGACCATATCGTAATGATCGCCAGCCGCGATGACGTCTTGCGTGCGATAGTCGATCACGCGGTCAGCCCCAAGGCTGCGCACCAACTCCACGTTCGCCCCGCTGGACACGCCCGTAACATGGGCCCCAAGATGCTTGGCAATCTGGACACAGGCCGAGCCGACGGACCCGGAGGCACCGTTGATCAAGACGGTATCACCCGATTGCAGTTTGGCCTTGTTGACCAGAAAATCATAGGCTGCCGTCCCGCCGAAGGGGATCGCCGCGGCATCGGTGAAGCTGATGTTGTCGGGTTTCCGGGTCAGCTTACCCGCCTCAGGCATCGTGATGAACTCCGCATGGGCGCCGAAGCCTGCACCGGGGAAACCGATGACGGCGTCGCCTGGTTGATACGTCGTGACCTGTGCGCCGACGGCCTCGATCACACCTGAAAATTCAGTGCCAAGGATCGGTTTGCGCGGGCCGGTGATCCCGAACACCAACCGCCCCAGCAGCCCCAGGCCCCTTGGCATCGTCAGGCTGCGCGCGCGCCAGTCGCCTGCGCTGACGGTGGTGGCATGGACCCGGACCAGGACCTCATCTGGTTTTGGGGTCGGGGTTGGAACGTCGACTTTCTCCAGCACGTCAGGCGCGCCGTAGTCTTTGTATGAATAAGCAAGCATCACTACTCTCCTTCAAGCCGCAGCTGGGGCGATGTGTGTGTTTTGGGGTGAACGTCCGCCACGGATCAGCAGCCAAAGACCAAAGCTGATCTCCGACAGGGTGACGACGACCAGCAAGCCGACATAGGTGTAGTCGATCACAGCAACTTGGGTGAACGTCAGCCTTGCAACGCCTTGGATCAGGTAGCCGACGGCCCCGATGAACAGACCCCAGCCCAGAAGATGTGGGACGACATCGGACTTCAGGATCAGCCAACCCAAGGCCAGTAGGTGCGCGCCGAAGAACAACTGCCAGACAAAGACACCCATGGCATGTGCGTCAAAACAGAACTGAGCAAGCGCAGTCAGCATCGTGTCATCCAGACCAGGTGACCCGGTCAGCAGGATGTAGGGCATCACCCACAGCAGGATGTTGACCCCCATGACCACGATCATGCCCAAGCGCGAGATGACCGCGACAAGGGCCATCTTGGGGCCGACATGACGGAACATGTGGTAGAGAATGGCGGTGATCGCCAGTTCAAACAGGATCACGGCACTGTCCGCCAGAACACCCAGCTTGAAGAGGCCTTGGTAGGCCAGCAGGTTGGCGACAGAGGTTGCAGCGTCATCAGCGACGATCTGCATGGGCACGTAGCCGATGCTGAAGCCGCCACAGACGGCGATCGCAAGGTAAAGCGCGCCCGCCAGGCGTGCGGCATTCGGATCCCAGTGCAGTCTTGCGGGGTCGGTCATCGTCTATCCTTTCGCTTTGGTAAGAGGGCGTCCTGGCATTGGTGTATGCCGTCGGGCTGCTCATGCGAATTGACTAAATTTCCATTCTTGATATGCATATCTGTATGGATTGGCGTGCCGTGAAATTTGATTGGAACAAGGCCCGCGCCTTTTTGGTGACGGCGGAAGAGGGGTCGCTTTCTGCCGCTGCGCGCGCGTTGGGCATGGCGCAACCGACACTTGGGCGGCAGGTCGATGGGCTGGAGCAAGAGCTGGGAGTTGTCCTGTTCGAGCGCGTGGGCCGTGGCCTGACGCTGACCCCCAGCGGGGTGGAGTTGCTGGAACATGTCCGCGCGATGGGCGCGGCTGCGGGCCGGGTTTCGCTGGCCGCCCTTGGCCAGTCGCAGGCGCTGGAAGGGACGATCAGCATTTCAGCCAGCGAGACCTACGCCGCCGCATTGTTGCCGCCGATTGTCGCCAAGCTGAGGGTCGAAGAGCCGGGCATTCACGTTGAAATCGTCGTTTCAAACCGGGCAAGCGATTTGCTGCGCCGCGAAGCGGATATCGCGATCCGCAGCTTTCGGCCCACCGAACCTGATCTGATCGCAACGAAAATCGGTATGGCGGATGCAATCCTCTATGCCAGTCCAGGCTATGTCGAAAAGCTCGGGCATCCCAAAACGCCTTATGACCTGCGGCACGCCGACTTCGTCAGCATTGATCCGTCAGGGGGCATGATCAAACCGCTCAACAGCCTTGGCCTTGGTCTGACCGAGGCGAATTTTCCGCTGCTGACGGAAAGCTATCTGGTGATGTGGGAGTTGGTGAAGCAAGGCGCTGCCATCGGTATTCTGGATGCGCACATCGGGGACGCCGCCCCCGATGTCGTGCGCGTTCTGCCCGATCTGGAACCCCTCAGCTTTCCGATCTGGCTGGTGGCCCATCGGGAATTGACGACAAGCCGACGGATCAGGCGCGTCTATGACTTTCTGAAAGAAGAGTTGAAGCGTTAAAGGCCCTCATGCGTGGCGCAGACGGCTGAGGGCCCATCCGTGCGGTGGGTCAACCGGATGCAACTCCGTCCTGCCCGGGCATGCCTTCGCGCCAAGCTGCGACGCACCGGATTCTGTGCGCTTTGCAGCGTTTTATTATACGAGACGAACGGGGCGAATGGGGTGTACACCTTCATCAAAGGGAACGACGCGCCGACGAAATGACGCCCCCTCAACGCATTCGGGCGCGCGGATCCGATCCATTCGGAAGTGGCGAAAATCGTCGCGCGACGGGTCCCAGGCCACCAGATACCACAACGGCGGCAAGATCAGCATGGCTTGCGGCTCGACATGGCGCGTGGTCTCGGCCCCTTTCGCGTCACGATAGCGGAACTGCAAAAGGAACCGGCTGAGAAAAGCAGTCTCGAAGGCGGGCAGTAATGCGGGGTCCATCTGCCCGAGGTTGGAGAGGTCGACTTGTGGTGCAAGCGGGCCGACGTACAGGCATTCCAGAAACCGGCGCAGATCGCGGACCTTGTCAGTGGGAAGGGCTTTCTCGATCTTGGAAAGCCCCGCGTCAGCAAGGCTGGAAAAAGGAAGGTTTCCAGCCGCACGCATGCTTGAGACACCAATGATCAGCGCGAACACCTCTGCGACGGACAGGCGCGCCGTCGTCTGGATCGAGTGTGGGTCAAGGCTCAACCCGCCGCCACGCCCCGGTTCGGTATGAATGACAAACCCTTCATCGCGCAGGGCAGCGATGTCGCGAATGATCGTGCGCCGTGACGCGCCGACATCCGCTGCAAGCCCTTGAATCGTTGTCATGCCGTTGCGGCGCAGGCTGCGCACGATGGCGTCTTGTCGATTGCGACTACTCATATCTGCAAACCACCACACAAAGGTGTCAAAAATTGGCACCTTTCCAGCCTAGGCGGTGTTGAAGCCATTCAACAAGGAGATACCATCATGTCCAATATCGCAGACTTCCCCAAACCCACGCTTGTGTCCGTAAACGGTGTCGTGCTTGAGGTCTTTGAAGCGGGTCAACGAAACAAGGGAAATCCGATTGTCTTGTGCCACGGGTGGCCAGAGCAAGCCTTTTCCTGGCGTCACCAGATGCCAGCACTGGCGGCAGCGGGCTTCCACGTCATCGTCCCCAACCAGCGGGGCTACGGGCAATCATCACGTCCCGAACAGGTCACGGATTACGATATCTCTCATCTGACAGGCGATCTCGTGGCGCTTCTTGATCACTTCGGCTACGACGACGCCGTTTTTGTCGGCCACGATTGGGGCGCGAATGTCGTCTGGAGCATGGCGCAGCTGCACCCAGATCGCGTCTCCAGGATCATCAGCCTCGCGCTGCCCTATCAAGCCCGGACACCAAAGCCCTGGATCGAGTTCATGGAGGAATTCTTCGGACCCGATAACTACTTCGTTCACTTCAATCGGCAGCCCGGCGTTGCCGATGCGGTGCTTGACCAGAATACCGCGCAATTCCTGCGCAATCTGTATCGCAAGGCCGTCCCGCCCGCGCCGCCCGAGGCTGGTATGATGATGATCAACCTCGCGCAAGCCGAAGCCCCCCTTGGAGAGCCGATCCTTGGGGAAGCGGAACTCGCCGTCTACGTCGCCGCCTTTGAGGCGACGGGCTTTACGGGCAGCATCAATTGGTACCGGAACATGGACCGCAACTGGCATATATTGGCGGATGTCGACCCGATCATCCGCAAGCCCGCCCTCATGATCTACGGGGAACACGACATGATCCCGAAGTCTGAAAACCTGGCGGATTTCGTGCCGAACGTGGAGGTGGTCAGCCTTGATTGCGGTCATTGGATCCAGCAGGAAATGGCCGCAGAAACGACCCACGCGATCCTGGCATGGTTAGCGGGGTAGGGCGCGTGCCAGGCTACGCGCCCATAGAAACACAGCGGCCCGAGAATAGGGCCGCAGTGACCCCGTATGCGACAGCGCGAGGCGCTTTTTGGACAGCTACCCCACCTTCGTTCGTAAAAGATCGGGCTTGTCGGCGCTGAGGTCGATCAACGGGATGCTCGGCTGGTGTTAGTCACGGCCACCGACGCCGGAACGGAAAAGCTGTCCGAGGCGCTTGCCACGCTTGCGAAGCGGGCGGCGTATCTGTTCGATGATCGCTGGAACGACAAGGAGGTGGACCAATTCGCCGTCATGTTGCGCCGCGTGATTGCAGGGACGGGCGACACGCTGGCCTGATCCCAAGGCGCAGAAGGCTTACAGCACACAATTGGTTGCTGTTTGCCAACGTGTATCGAATAAATGTGCAGGTTCTCGGTTCTTGACCGGTTTCAACCAAACCCTCCGGAGCAGCACATCCATGTTGTCGATATACGAACGCCTATATTGGGAGCATCTGGGCGTCGCAGCCGCATTGGCGATTTCACTATTCGTGATCGTGGGCTTGCTTCTGAGGTTGCGGGAAACAACCGGGCCCAGGATGCATATCTGGGCGATGCTGGCGTTTTTTGCCGTCAACACATCCGATGCCGTCAACTCCTTTGCCTACTCGGATATCTTCTCGGCCCCGAACCGGTTCTACCGCTGGAACGACGTCCTGATCCCCGGCTTCATGGTGTCGCTCTATTTCTATGTCAGGGCGTTGACCAGTTCCGACCCAATGATAGGCCGTCGGGATTGGCTGCACGTGGTGCCCTTTATTGCGGGCCTGATCTGCCTTGCGCCCGCCCTTTTGCTGCCGGGGGATGTAAGGCGCGGGGTCTCGGACGTGCCCCTCTCGGACGGTTACCGGCAGCTGGTCGAGCTTGGCGACACGGCATTCTGGATTTTGTGGGTCGTCATTCTTGGCGTCTATGGCACCCTGTGCATTCGCCGCCTCATGGCGCATAAACGCAACATCCGTGCGGTCTTTTCCGATCTTGAGGGCAAGACCCTGCGCTGGCTGGATGGTCTGGTGGCAACCATTCTTGTTCTGGCGCTGATCGTCATCATCGACGAAATCCGAATCTTGCTTGGCCAGCCGTCTATCCGCGACGGGATCGCCTCGTTGCTGTATGACGTGGTGCTGGCCGGATCGTTCGGCATCTTCGCTTTGCGCGCCGTGCCACCGCTGCCGCAGTGGTCTGGGGAAATCGTCGCGCCAGATCGCCCGGTCCCCGACACGCGCGAGGAAATCTCCGAGACGACCAAACCCTACGCGCGATCCGGGCTGCAACAAGACGATATCGCCCGCTATGCCGCGCGGCTGGAAAAACGGATGGCCGAGGGGCAGCTGTGGCGCAAACATGCGCTGAACCTCCAGGGCCTCGCCTCTGAAGTCGCTGTATCCCCGATCCATCTGTCGGAGGTCTTGAACACGAAGATCGGCATGTCGTTTTACGATTACGTCAACCAGTGCCGCATCCGCGATGCCTGTGATCTTCTGATCCAGACCAATATGTCCGTGATCGAGATCAGTGAGGCTGTTGGCTTCAACGCCAAGTCGACCTTCAACACCAGTTTCAAGAAGGTGACGGATCAAACGCCAAGCCAATGGCGTGCGACACACAAGCCTTGAGGGGTATCAACCCTCGTTTGCCAAGGCGACGGCGCGAAACCTGATTTCCCAAATAACTGAAAAGAAATCGTAAAAGGCTGACACGCGTGTTGTCCAGCTTGTCCGAACGTCCGGGCCAGTCGGTCCGGTCGCGGCATGATCGCGCCCTGCCTATTCCTTTGACACATCGCCGGACCGCAGCGCGTGAAGACCACGCAGCACCCGGCCATCCTGTCGAGAAGGACGCAAATTATGAAATACCTGATGACACTTCCCGCCGTGCTGATTGTCGCCGCCTGTGCGGACAGTGGCGCGAACTATCAACCGATCCTCGATGGACCGGCGACGCCCGCGTATCGGTCCGATCTGTCCGCCTGCCAGACGCTCGCGCGCAATCAGTTTGGACAAGAGGCCCTTGGGGCAGCCGCGCTGGGTGCCGGGGCAGGGGCGGTTCTTGGCGAAGTGGACGACGCGGGCGATGCCTTGGGGGGCGCCATATTCGGTGCGTTGGCCGGTAGGGCCGCGGGGGCGGTGGATGTCAGTGACCGCCGTCAGGCGATCGTGCTGGAATGTCTGCGTGGTCGTGGCCACCGCGTCGTCGGATAGGGGGGACGGCAATGGCCCATCACTCACCCACACGGTCCCGGCGCTTTCAAACGCTCTACGATCTTCTGACAGGCGGTCTTCTGATAGGCGGTGCTGATCGCGCGCTGCCAATCCGAACCGATATCCCGGATCACCTGCGCTCTGACGTCGGTCTGCCGGACGTCCAGACAGACGGTCGTACGAACCACCCTCTCGGCACGCTTCGTGCCGACATCCATAGATACTGACCACACCCGAGAAGGGAGACCGCAGATGAAACGCGTATTGATCGCAGGGGCCACGGGGTATCTGGGCCGTCACCTCTGCGCAGAATACCAAGGCCGCGGATGGCATGTGACGGCGCTGGTTCGGTCTGAACCGGGCGCCCGCGACATCAAGGCAAATGCTTTGGTCGTCGCGCAAGCCACCTGGCCCGAAACGCTGGTGGGGGTCATGGACAACATCGATCTGGTTGTCTCTGCCCTTGGGATAACGCGACAGGCCGACGGTGTCGGCTATTGGGATGTTGATTACCAAGCCAACCTCAACTTGCTGGAAGAAGCGGTGCGCGCCAATGCAAAGCAGTTCGGCTTCATCCACGTCCTGAACGCGGATCGCATGGGCGACGTCCCACTTGTTGCCGCCAAAAGCGCCTTCGTGCGCAAGTTGCAGCAAGCGCCGCTGCAATCCACCGTCATTGCGCCCACGGGGTACTTTTCCGACATGGCCGATTTCCTGGCCATGGCCAGGGCCGGGCGGGTCTGGCTCTTTGGCAAGGGATTGCAAAGGATCAACCCCATTCACGGTGCCGATCTTGCGGCAGCGAGCTTTGATGCCATCGCGCGCGGCGAAGCATGGTACGCGGTCGGCGGTCCCGAGCCGTTCACGCAGATCGAGCTTGCGACCCTGTGTTTCGAGGTGCTGGACGCCCCCGTTCGCATCACACATGTGCCCGATGTCTTGCGCCGCCTGTCGCTTTGGCTTTTGCCGCGTCTTGCGCCGCGCAGGATCGCCGGACCGGCACAGTTCTTTCTGACGGCACTGGCCATGAACATGACCGCACCGCCATTCGGAACGCATCGCTTGGCCGCGCATTTTCAATCCATCGCAGATCAGGACTGAAGGCCTGCCGAGGCCTTCCATGGGGCGGAGATCCAATATGACACTTCAACGAATGGGGGGCTTTGCCGCCGTGACCTGCGCCGCAACCTATGTGTTCGGATTTGCTTTGCTGGTCACCGTCTTGGCCCCATTACGGTACGGGACCATCGACATAGATGCAGCCGCCGTCGTGGCGTTTATCGATGTGCGCCCCGGTGTGTTGATCGTCTGGAACACGGTCATCTACATCCTGAACGCCCTGGCCTTGACCGTCGTTGTGCTTGCGCTGCATGCGCGCCTTGCGATCGCCACGCCTGACTGGGCGGCCACGACGCGGGCGTTTGGCTTGCTCTGGGCCACATTGGTTCTTGCGGCGGGTATGATAGGGAATGTCGCGGTGGAACGGGCGGCGCATCTCTTCCCAACCGATCCGGCACGGGCGGTCGCGGTTTGGGATATGCTCCACTCGGTTGAACTGGGCCTTGGCGGCGGCAATGAGATCGCAGGCGGTGTCTGGATCCTGCTTGTAAGCATTGCAGGCCTGATGGGCCGCAGCTTGGGAAGGATCACGGTTGGACTGGGGCTGCTGACCGGCACAGCCGGCCTTGCCACGCTGTTCCCCTTTATCGGGGATATCTCCGGCGCTGTTTTCGGGCTGGGGGGCATCGCGTGGTTTATCGCGGTTGGACTGTCCCCGGGCCGTGTTGGGCGAACGAAGCATTGACGCGCGAGAAAACCCCCACAGGAGGATGCAACGATGACGACACTTAATCACGATTTGCAAAAGCTGATCGATGCAGAGGCCAGCACGGCCAACACCCATAGCCTGCTGCTCGCGGTGCAATCCGGCGACCGACGGGTCGATTTCAAGGGCAGTGCGGGGGCCGCCGCCGACGCGCGGTTCTTCATTGCCAGCGTCACCAAGATGTTCACAGCCACGTTGATCCTGCAACTGAAGGATCAGGGTCTGATCGACCTCGACACGACCGCTCAAAGCATCCTGAGCCAATACGACCTGTCGGACCTTCATGTAGTCAAAGGTCGCGCGTATGGCCCACAGTTGACCATCCGCCACCTGCTTCATCAGACGTCCGGGCTGGCGGATTACTACGAAGGCGATGTGGCAATCGCAATCAAACAAGGCCACGATCAGGCCTATGACCTGAACGATGTCTTGCGCATGTCGAAGGCTCTGCCACCGCTGGCGGCACCCGGTCGCGGCAGGTCCTACTATTCGGACACCAACTGGCAGTTGCTTGGCGCGATCATTGAAACTGTGACGGGGCGGCCTTTTGGCGATGTGGTGCAGACGCAAATCTGCGCGCCACTGGGGCTGAAGCACACGTCGGTCCATGGGCCGGATCAACCCGCGCCTTTGACCCTCTACAATCGGTCCAGACCGCTTCACTTGCCCCTGAGCTTGTCCAGCATGGGCCCCGATGGCGGGATCGTGTCCACGCTGGATGATATGCTTGTGTTTCTAAGGGCATATATGGGGAATGCTCTGTTCGACCCACGCCACGAGGCAGATGTGCGGGCCTTCAACAAGCTGTTCTTTCCCCTCCAGTACGGGTTCGGGCTCATGCGGTTCAAACTGCCGCGCTGGTTGAACCTGTTTCGCGAGACGCCAGAGTTGATCGGGCATTCAGGCGCAAGCGGCTCGTTCGCCTTCCATGCGCCAAAGGAGGACATCTTCCTGACGGGAACCTTCAATCAGGTCGACGCTCCAAAACGGCCCTTTGCCCTGATGATGAAGGTCATGCACTGGCTGCAACGCCACGGGGATCGCACATGAAGACCGTCTTCAAACTCAGCATGGGTGTCTTTCTGATTGCGGTCGCGATCGTGGGCCTCCTCATGGTCGCCACGCGCGGGGACTACCGCGTCCTCCCCCTTGTCATCGATGACCCGGCCTTGCCGTCCCGGGTGATTGCGGGGATCAATCTGCATCTGCGCATCGTCGAGGGGCCACCTGATACGACGACGGTCATCGTTTTGCACGGCGGGCCCGGCGGCGATTTTCGGTCCCTTCAGGGCCTTGACGCTTTGTCCGATGACTACCGCATCGTCTATTATGATCAGCGCGGGGCGGGCCTGTCGCAGCGAGTGGAAAGCGACCATCTGACGTTGGAGGGGCATGTAACCGAGCTTGCAGGGGTCATTGACCATGTCTCTCCCCATGCCAATCCCGTGTTGATCGGACACTCATGGGGTGCGATTCTTGCGACGTCTTATCTGGGCCGCTACCCGGAAAGGATTGCAGGTGTGGTGCTGATCGAACCGGGGTTTCTGAACGCGGCCGGGCGCGAACGCTGGGAAGAACGAAGCCGTGACTACATGTCCGGTCTCACTTACTGGCGGGAGGCGGTACTGACGGGCTTTCGTGCGCAGCACGTCGACGGCCCTGATCTGAGCGCGCCGGATGATTTCCTAATCGGACACATGGTCGACGTCTTCGTCAACCACCCGCACAATCCCTATCATTGCGGGCAAGGGTACACCGCCCCAAGTTGGCGCTTTGGTGCCGCCTCAAGCGACATTCTCGAAGCGATCAGCCCGCGCGATCTTGACGACATCGCCGAACGCGCAGCCGATTTCAGCGGGCACGTGATGTTGATGGCGGGCGCGTGTAACTCATGGACGGGGCCGGAATTGCAGCGCCTTCATCAATCGCATTTCAATGATGCCGAAGTTGTCGTGGTCAACGACGCAGGTCACAACGTGATTTGGGATAATCCCGGCGTCTCATTGACAGCCATCAGAGGCTTCTTGTCCGGTATCACGACCCACTGATGCGCGCCGTGGCATGTGGAACGGTCCTTGGTCGCAGATGGGCTGGGACAGCGAAGGGACTAAGGGCTCTTCGCGTATCGGATGGGCGCTTTCATTGAAGGGAAGGGCACAAATGCAGACATCAAGCTCCCTAATTCCCGAGGCTGTTCTGGCCCCCTACAGGGGGAAGAAAACGGCTATCGTGACCCTGTTTCTCCGGGACGGCGACATGACCTTCGCGGCGTCCGGAGACCTTGATCCCAGGAACAACACGGCCCCGGACCGCGCGCTTTTTGAGATCGGATCAATCACCAAGGTTTTTACGGCGCTTCTCCTTGCTGTTCTTGTCGAGGAGGGAAGGATTGATCCTGACCGACCCATCAGAGATTTGGTAAGCGGCCTGTCCGATGCGCCGCCGTGGATCACGCCGCGGAACCTGGCAACGCACACAAGCGGCTTGCCCACGATTCACATGCCGCTTTGGAAAGCAGTGTTTTGCCTGCCCGATGATCCCTATGCCGCGTTTTCGCGACGTGACCTGATCGACTGGCTCCGCATCCGAGGCAGCACCGCGCCGCCCCGCCGTCAGCTGCATCGCTACTCCAACCTCGGCTACGGGCTTTTGGGCGAGGCAATGGCGATGCGCGAAGGAAAGCCCTTTTCGGATCTGTTGGCCGAAAAAGTCCTTACCCCTTTGGGTCTAACGGATACGACGGCGGACCTGACGACCGCGCAGCAGGCACGCTTCATGCAGCCCTTCAACGTCAAAGACAGACCCGTTGTGCCTTGGTCATTCCAGGCCATTGCCGGCGCCGGGTGCCTCCGCTCGACGGCGCGGGATCTCGGCCAATTCTCATCTGCTGTCTTGAAGGCCTTGGCACACCCAGAGTCCGCGCTGGACCGCGCGATTTGCCGAAGTGCGTTGCCCTTGGTTGGTTTGGGACCAAACGGCGCCCACGCGCCTGTCACGCAATGTCTTGGCTGGTTGTCCATCAAGCTGGACCGCGAAGCGCCCCGAATGCTGTTTCACAATGGGGGCACCGCTGGGTCAACCTGCGCGCTTTATATTTGCCCCGCAGCAAACGCCAGCGCGCTCATTCTTTCCAACCGAGGCGTCGCGGCCGGAATGTGGTCAAGTGCGAAATGGCGCCGGTCAGATCCCGACCGCGCCATGAGCGACGTGTTCGCGAGCTTGAGCTCAAGCGCCAATGCAACGCCATCTGCTTGAATGGGCGCACCGATCCTGAAACGGGATAAGAGATGGCTTGCCGTCGCAGGGAGGGCGCGACGAATGTCCGCCCGTGGCGGGCGCGACAGCGGTCTACATGCGTCAGTCTCGTATGACGTCTTGGTCGGCGAACATATATGGCCGTTGTTGCACAAACCGGTGCCCGGCGCCCAATCAGGCGTTCAAACCGGGATCGGTCGATCTTCAATAATGCCCTCCATCGCGAAATAGGAGGTGACGGCGTCAAGCTCGATCGTGTCGATCAGCCGTTGATAGACCTGGTCGAAGCTTTCCATGTCCTCGGTCACGATCTTGATCATGTAATCGTAGTCACCGCCGATGCGGTAAAAGTCCACGATGTCGGGAATTGCCGTCACATGGCGGCGGAACTTGGTGAGCCACTCCTTTGAATGGCTGCGTGTGCGCAGCAACGTGAAGACCACAAGGGTCTTGCCCAGGGCCCGCCGGTCGATCAACACGCGCTGCCCCTTGATGACGCCCCTCTCTTCCAGCTGTTTCAGGCGACGCCAACAGGCATTCTGCGACAGCCCGACACGGTCCGCCAGGTCACGCTGACTGAGCCGTTCGTCTTTTTGAAGCTCCCGAATGAGGGAACGGTCAATATGATCCATTTTCTTATCCATTCTTCGATCATAACCTTTCCAAAATTTGATTTTTCAAGGAAATAGCGCAGAAAAATTCGCTGAGCCATAGTCTATCCTTTGGGTGCGCAGCCAAAAGAGGGAAGACGCCGATGACCGCTTTAGCAGACTTCCGAGACGGCCTTGACCGCCCCGACATCGTGGAATTTCTCCGCGATGGCTTGATCGGTGACGGCGTTGCGATTGAAACGCCCTTCGGGTCACAGCGCCTTGTCTATGCGGACTATGTCGCCTCGGGGCGGGCCTTGCGGCAAGTCGAGGATTTCGTGATGGAGCATGTGCTGCCCTATTACGCCAACAGTCACACCGAGGCGTCGTTCTGTGGCATGACCATGACCCGGATGCGAGAAGAGGCGCGCGCCACCATCGCCCGATTGGTGAAGGCGGATGAAAGCTGCCATGTGATCTTTGCGGGATCGGGCGCGACGGCTGGGATCAACCGGATCGTCGGCCTGCTGCAAATCGAAAAACTGGTCGCGTCCGACAAGCGGGTCGTGGTCCTGATCGGACCCTATGAGCATCACTCCAACATCCTGCCTTGGCGCGAAACGGGCGCAGAACTTGTCGTCGTACCAGAGGCGCCGGGGGGCGGTCTTGATATGGCAGCCTTGCGGGCCAGCTTGACGGCGGCACAGGGGGCGGATCTGATCGTTGGCAGCTTCTCGGCGGCCTCGAACGTCACGGGCATTGTTACCGATACCACTGACGTCACCCGTGTCCTGAAGGCCAATGGCGCGCTTGCGATCTGGGATTACGCAGGGGGGGCGCCCTATCTGCCGATGGAGATGGGGTCATCTGCGGACTGTCAGAAAGACGCGATCATCTTCTCGCCCCACAAGTTTGCCGGTGGCCCGGGTGCGACCGGCATCGCAGTTGTCCGCGATACCATTGTCCGGTGCAAAACCCCCACGGCTCCGGGGGGCGGAACGGTCAGCTTTGTGTCCCCTTGGCGCCATGCGTATTCCGCCAAGGTCGAGGTGCGCGAAGAAGCCGGCACGCCGAACGTGGTGGGGGACATTCGCGCGGCGCTTGTGATGTTGGTCAAGGACGCAATCGGGACGGACGCGATCCTTGCGCGCGACGCCGTGTTGCGCGATCGGGCCTCCACCGTGCTGGCAAGACATCCTTTCATCCGGGTGTTGGGCAAGTCTGACAACGTCCCGGCGCTTCCGATCTTCTCTTTCCAGGTGGCCGATGAAGACGGCACCTTGGTGCACCAGCAGCTGTTCACGCGAATGCTGTCGGATTTCTTTGGTGTGCAGGTTCGCGGCGGGTGCGCCTGCGCGGGTCCCTACGCCCACGCGCTGCTTGGTCTTGATGAGGCGCAATCCGAGGATCTTTTCAAGAGGTTGGGCGCGGGTCATGAGGTCGAAAAACCGGGTTGGGTGCGGTTCAACCTAAGCTATCTGCACAGCGACGCGCAGGTAGCCTCTATCCTTGAGGCGATTTCAACCCTGGCCAGCACCGCAAGGGAACGTGCCGCCCAATACGAGTGCGACCCGGCAACGGCCCGCTTCAATGCCCGGGGGGCTGACGATCATACGCTTTTGCGTGCCGGTTGATGTCCCGTGTATCGCGGGCAGGGCGCCACCTGGCTGGAGTGACCCAGCGGGTGCATCAGCCGGTTTGCCCACCCGAAAACCGCAATCGAAGGGATCAGGTCCAAGGCTCAGGCGTCCTCCATACCGGCATCGCGCAGCGCCTTGATAGGGGAGTGATCTACGTGGGGCGTTCATGGACAACTGCGGCATCCTCATCGACCTGGGCCATGTCGGGATTCAGACCTGCCTTGATGCCATCGACCGCGCCCTGAACCCTGGATGATCTGGGCCAACAAGGACAAGAGTAGGGGCCGGAGATTGGCGGATTTCGGGTCCTCCAAGATATCCAAGCCGGAAGGCATGGGCACAATCGGGATTTCGCAAACCTCACCCTGGAAATGCACAAAGCGGGTCAATCATGGCGCGTATCGTCAAAATCCTCCGCAGCAACTGGATGCGGCTTTTCGAACAGATGTGGGGGTAGAACGTTTCAGGCAGCCCGAATGAAGACATCGCGGCGCATCGGTGCTAGATTCGGCGACGCGCAGGTAGCGATAGCCGGGGTCGCTTTCGACCGAGTTGCGGCATCAAGTCCGCCTTTGATGGGGGGCGCCAACAGCCTGTCACCCGCCCCAAGTCAGATCGAAATGTCCGCGAGGGTCGATCTGTCGAGGTCCGCCAGGAATGCGGCCTCTGCCGTGCGTAGCCTTGTTTTCAATCCACACCTTCCATCCAGTGTGCATGCGTTCCGGCCATCGGAAAAACACTCGACCAACGCGTGATCCTCTTCCAGCAAACGGATGATCTGGCCCAGTTTGAGGGACCCTGGATCTTTGGCAAGAATGGCCCCACCGCCGCCGCCGCGACGTGTTTCGATGATGCCGGCGCGCGAAAGCCGTTGCATGATCTTGCTAAGATGGTTGCGGGACAGGTTCAGATCTTCGGCCATCTGCGCCGTTGAGAAGGCGCGATCCGGGCTGCCAGCCATCAGCATGAGCATCCGAAGGCCGTAGTCGGTGAATGATGTCAAACGCATTGGACCCTCCAGGCCGGAATAGGTATTTAAGGTACCTATTAGGGGGTATACTCGCCAAGGCAAGACCTGTTTATTGGGGCGAGTCGCATGACCAGCACAGCCAAACAAATGCGCGCATGGCGCGGCCCGGCACTTTTGAGTTTCGGGTTTCGACCGTTCTTCCTTGGGGCAGCCTTATGGGCGGTCCTGGCGATGTTGCTGTGGGTCATGATGCTGGCCGGTGAGGTGACGCTTCGCACAGCTTTCGACCCGCTTTCCTGGCACGCCCATGCGTTTCTGTTCGGCTATGTGCCCGCCGTGGTAGCTGGATTTCTGCTGACGGCGGTGCCGAACTGGACCGGGCGCCTGCCGATCGTCGGGTGGTCGCTTGGGGCTCTATTCACTCTTTGGATTGTGGGCCGGGTGGCGGTCATGTTTTAGGCAATTTTGGACCCGCTATGGGTCGCCTGCGTTGATCTGGCCATGCCTTTGGTGCTGTCGGCCATGATCGGGCGCGAGATCGTTGTGGGCAAGAATTGGCGCAACCTTATCGTCTTGGCCATGCTGGTGGCGCTGATCATCGGCAACGCCGTGTTTCATTGGGGGGCGGCGCGGGGCGATTTCGCGGCCCAAGGCTATGGGTTCCGCATTGGCCTTGGGGCGACGCTTATGATGATCGCCGTGATCGGGGGGCGCGTTGTGCCGTCTTTTACGCGGAACTGGCTGGTCAAGCAGGGGCCAGAGCGGCGACCTGCGCCGCCCATGCAGCGGTTCGACAAAGGGGCATTGTTGGTTCTTTTGCTGGCATTGATCCTGTGGGCCGCCGTGCCATTTGCCCCGCTCACCGGCGCGGCGCTTTGTGTCGCGGGCGTGCTTCACGTCGTTCGCTTGGCGCGTTGGGCTGGACTTGCGACGGTTTCTGAGCCCCTGGTGTTCGTCCTGCATGGGGCCTATGCCTTTATTCCTCTTGGCGCGACGGCGCTTGGGGTGGAGCTTCTGGTGCCCGGCCTTTCCGGCCTCGGGGCGGTGCAACACTTGTGGATGGGCGGCGCAATCGGGCTGATGGCACTCGCCGTCAAGACGCGGGCCACGTTGGGGCACACGGGCCGGGATCTGACTGCGGGGGCAGGGACGGCACTGATCTATTCTGGCGTTATCGGCGCGGTCGTTCTGCGGGTATCGGCGGGCATATGGCCCTCGCTCGCCATGACGCTCTACACCGGATCTGCGGTGCTGTGGGTGCTGGGTTTCGCCGGTTTCGTGGCGATCTATGGACCTTTGCTGCTGCGCGCCAAGCCGGCGAAAGCGATCTGAGGCCGGTGGGCGGGGTCATGGCTTGGGCGGAATACATCCTGGCGATCCTTGCGTTTTTCGTCAGCCACTCCGTGCCTGTGCGCCCCCGTATACGCGCCTCACTTGTTCAGGGGCTGGGTCAATCGGGGTTCACGGCGGCCTATTCGCTGCTGTCCCTCGCGGTGCTGGCATGGGTGATCGGGGCGGCCGGGCGCGCCCCGTTCATTCCCCTGTGGCCTTGGGCGCCATGGCAAAACCACCTTGTTCTAGGGGTGATGGGCCTTTTGTGTCTGCTGCTGGCCCTGTGCATCGCGCGCCCCAATCCGTTTTCCTTTGGAGGAACGCAAAACGAGGCGTTCGATCCTGCGCGCCCCGGCGTGGTGCGGGTGTCGCGGCACCCGCTTTTGCTGGCGCTGGGTCTCTGGGCCTTTGCGCATATGGTGCCGAACGGGGATCTCGCGCATGTCTTGCTGTTCGGCATGTTCGGCGGATTTGCAGCCTTGGGTCACCGGATCATTGACCGCCGCCGACGGCGCCAGATGGGCCCCGCCTGGCACAGCCTACAGCACAAGATGCAGAGTGTCCCGCGGGCAGGCGGGATAGCGGTTTCCCCGGACACCGCCGCCCGGGTGATCTGCGCAGGCCTGCTATATGGTCTGCCCTTGTGGGCTCATCCCTGGCTTTTCGGGGTCAGTCCGATCATCTGAAATAGCCGTAGCTCAGGGTTTGCCATCCTCGATCCAGTTCTTCGCCGCCACGGCGTGGGGCAGGCCAAGCGGTCCGATCGCAAGTAGTGCCACTTGGGCGATCGCGTCCTCGGGGATGTTTTCGGAACGGGCGCGCCGGGCATGGGAGTGGACTGCACCTTCGGAACTTGCACCAACGGCCAACGCCAGCTTCACAAGCCGCTTTTCACGGTCGCTCAACGGGCCCTCAGTCGCGCAGGCTTTGCCAAGGGCGGCATAGGCTTGCCAGATGTCGGGGTGTTGGTCGGCCAGCGCCAGTCGTTCGCGTTCAAGCTCCAGAATGCGGGCCGTGTTCGCCGTCTCGGCGATCAGTTGCGCCCCCTCGGCCTCCAGCGCTGCAAGATCGGCCTGGGACTGGGCCAGGGCCAGTTCGTAGTCGGCCGGGTCGATGCGCAAGACCTCGGTCCCGGCGGGGATCAGGCGGCCCGGCTCCAGATCGGGATGGCGCCAGATCACTTCGCCCTGCACCTCGGCCACGGCCACCCATGTCTCGGCGGCGCGCAGGTTGCCCCAGACGGCGGCAGTGGGCCGGATATCTTCTTGCGCCACGGTCATCACCCGAACGGGCAGGGCGGGCGGGCGCCCGTCGATCTGTGCGGGGCCCGGGGCCGAGGCGATCATCCAGGCCGCAGCGGCGATCCCGAGGGCGATGGGCGGCAGCGCGAGGAGGGGGGCCAGTCGAATGGGATCAGCCCTGCGCCCGCCGCATGCGCGCCAGCGTTCCGTCGCGCAGCACGACCTGGTGATACAGGGCACCCACGATATGTAAGGCGAGCAGCGCCAGAAGGATGATCTTCATCACGTTGTGCCCCTGGGCCGCCGCCTCGACCCCGCCAATCCACGCAACAGCCCCGCTGACCGGCATCAGGATCATCAGGGCGTAAAGCCCGACATGGGTCAGCTTTGCCACGATACCCTGCACCTTGGTGGCCTCGATCGCCGGGGGCACGCCGCGACGGGCACGCAGCATCAGCCGCCACAGCGCGAAAATCAGGATCAGCGCACCGCCCGCCACATGGGCGAGCACAAGCGGATCGAACGTGGCCCCCAGCCCCTCGGCCAGGCGATCCCAGGCGGCGGACATCGCGTCCTTGAAGATGTATTGCTGCGCGATCAGCGGGAAGACGAGCCAATGCAAGATGATCTGAAGGCGCGAATATCCGGTGACGGCGGGTGTGGTAGACATGTCCGGGGTCCTTTCGGTCGATCGGAAGCAACGCGGGGCAGGGTTGCTTATACCGGCAGTATAAGTTAGTGAGTTATAACTAACAAGAGGTGATGCATGGGTGGTCGTCAAAGCACGGAAGAGCGCAAGGCGCAGATCGTGGCCG
The DNA here is from genome assembly GCF_019195455.1 of Gymnodinialimonas phycosphaerae. Taxonomy (NCBI): domain Bacteria; kingdom Pseudomonadati; phylum Pseudomonadota; class Alphaproteobacteria; order Rhodobacterales; family Paracoccaceae; genus Gymnodinialimonas; species Gymnodinialimonas phycosphaerae. Next base: position 836,666 of record NZ_JAIMBW010000001.1, read on the forward strand.
AGGTGCTGCGCCTGGCCGATGAGATCGGGCCAGACCGGTTAAGCACCACGGATGTCGCGCGCGCCGTTGGCATCAGCCAGCCCGCGATCTTTCGACACTTCCCTACCAAGGCCGCGCTTTGGCTGGCAGTTGCCGAGGATATCGCGGCGCGATTGCAAGCCGACTGGGCCGCCGCTGAGGCCAAGGTTGCTGCGCGGGGTGAGGCTGTGGAAAAGGGCACGGGGCCGCAGGCGCGCCTGAAGGCGCTGATCGGCGCGCAACTGGCCGCCATATCTGAAACGCCCGCCCTGCCGTCGATCCTGTTTTCCCGAGAGTTGCAGGTCGACAACCAGGGTCTTCGGGACGTGTTTCGGGGCGTTTTGGGCGCGTTTCAGGGCCGTCTTGTTGCCACGATCCGCGATAGCCAGGCGCAGGGCACCCTGCGCCGCGACGTCAGCCCGGAGGATATCGCCATGTTGCTGACCGCTCTGGTGCAGGGCGTTGCAATCCGCTGGACGCTTGGGGCGCGGGGCTTCGCCCTGGTGTCCGAGGGTTTGCGCCTGCTCGATGTGCAGATGGCGCTTTTGACAGATAAGAAGGGCGGACCCGATGAATAGGCAAAGTAACGCGCTGCGCATCGCCGGGGGCGCTGCGATCATTTTCGGCCTTTTGACGGTTGTCTCCGGCGGGGCCACGCTTCTGGACGGGCTCGACATGGGGGCGGTCGTCTATTTCGTGCTGTTATTCAACGCGCTGGCCGGGCTGGCCTATATCGTTGCGGGCTTCGGCCTTTGGCAGGGGCGGCGTTGGGCTTTTGCCCTGTCGCTCCTGATCTTCCTGGCGACGGTGTTGGTCTTTGCAGGTTTTGGTCTGCATGTCGCCCAAGGCGGCGCCTATGAAATGAGGACGGTCTTCGCCATGGCCCTGCGCTGCGCCGTCTGGGGCGCACTCACCCTCGTGGCGCGCAAAGCGTACGCGAACCCCTAGGCGTCTCTTGGGCGGCCCTCCGGTGTCCCGCGCCGCTAGATCAGCATCCTGCGCGGATCAGCGATCAGGTCCCTGTAGTGCACCATGAAACGCGCCGCATCGGCACCGTTGATCACGCGGTGGTCATAGCTCAGATCCAGCGGTGCCATCGGGACGGGACGCGGCGTGTCGCCGTCCCAGACCGTCACCGTCTCGGTCCGGGTGATCCCAAGGATCGCGACCTCTGGCGGGTTGACGATGGGCGTGAAGGCCGTGCCGCCGATACCGCCCAGATTGGTGATGGTCATGGAAGCGCCGCCCATCTCGTCCGGGCCGATCTTTCGGGCCTGCGCGCGGTGGGCAAGATCGTTGATCTCGGTGGCGATTTGCCAAAGCCCCTTGGTGTCCGCATCGCGGATCACCGGCACCATCAGGCCGTGGGGCGTGTCCACGGCAATGCCGATATGCACGTAGCCCTTCAGCACCAGCGTCTGCCCATCGGCTGAGAGCGAGGCGTTGAAGCGCGGGAAGGCGATCAGGCTCCGCGCAAGGGCGGCCACGTGGAACGCCAGCGCCGTCAGCTTCACGCCGCGCGACTGGGCTTCGGGCTTCAGGGATTGGCGAAATGCCTCCAACGCGCTGACGTCCGCGCGCTCGTGGTGGGTGACAGCGGGGATCAGCGACTGGGCCGCCGCAAGATTGCGCGCGGTGACCTGTGCGAACCGGCTTAGCGGTTCTTCCGCGACGGGTCCGTATTGCCCATGATCCACGTCCCAATAGGCCGCGCCCCCAGACGCCTGTGCCGGGGCCGGGCCCCCGTCCAGGTCTTCGGCGGCCAGCGTTCGACGCCCCAGCGATTTCGCCCGGGCCTCCAGGTCAACGCCCATCTCCTGGGCGCGTTTGCGGACAGAGGGGCTGGCGATGACATCCGACATGAACTTCCCCTACCAACTAGCTGAAATATATTGAGTTTCCATGAATTCAAGCATCCCCTCATGGCCGCCTTCGCGGCCCAACCCCGATTGCTTCACGCCGCCGAAAGGGGCCGCCGGATCGCTGACCAAACCCCGGTTGAGGCCGACCATGCCATAATCCAGCCGCTCGCAGACCTGCAACGCGCGCTTGAAGTTTTCCGAGAACACATAGGCCACCAGGCCGTATTCGGTGTCGTTGGCGCGGCGGATCACGTCGTCCTGATCCGTGAAGGTCTGGATCGCGGCGACCGGTCCGAAAATCTCGTCATGGACGCAATCGGCGGTCTCGGGCACGTTGGACAGGACCGTGGGCGGGTAGAAATACCCCTTGCCGTCTGGCGTGACCCCGCCGCATTCGACCTTTGCGCCCTTGGCAATCGCATCGGCCACGAAGTGTGCCACCTTGTCGCGGGTGTCCGCGTTGACCAGCGGGCCGACGTCCACCGACGGATCTGTTCCATTGCCGACCTTGAGCGTTTTCATCCGTTCGGTCAGGCGGCGGGTAAAGGCCTCTGCCACGTCCTCGTGCACGTAGATGCGGTTGGCGGCGGTGCAGGCCTCGCCCAGGTTGCGCATCTTGGCCAGCATCGTACCTTCGACGGCAACCTCCAGATCGGCATCCTCGAACACCACGCAGGGGGCGTTGCCGCCCAGTTCCATAGCGGGTTTCAGCACCTGATCGGCGGCGGATTTCAGCAATTTGCGCCCCACGGGGGTGGAGCCGGTGAAACTGACGACGCGCACGCGCGGATCGTGCAGCATATGATCCACCAGCGCGCCGGTTTTCTTCGACGGCAGGACGTTCACCAGACCCTTGGGCACGCCCGCTTCCTCCAGCAGCGGCATCAGCGCCAGCATGGTCAGCGGCGTCTCGGACGCGGGCTTGATGATCACACCGCACCCCGCCGCCAGCGCGGGCGCGATCTTCCGCGTCCCCATGGCCGCCGGGTAATTCCAGGGCGTGACCAGCACGGCAAGACCTGCCGGCTTATGCTGCACCACGATGCGCGCACCCGAGGCGGGCGCGTGGGTGATCATCCCGTCGGCGCGCACGGCCTCTTCGGCGAACCAGCGGAAGAACTCGGCCGCGTAGGTCGCCTCGCCCATGGCGTCCGCGCGGGCCTTGCCGTTTTCCAGCGTGATGATGTGGGCAAACTCCTCCAGCCGGGCTGTCATCAGCTCCCACGCGCGGCGCAGCACTTCCGAGCGTGCGCGGGGCGTGCGGGCGGCCCAGTCGGCCATCGCGGCCTCGGCAGCGTCGAGGGCGGCATCCGCATCCGCGATATCGGCCGAGGCGACGGAGGCCAGGACCTCTTCGGTGGCTGGATTGATCACGTCGAACCGTTCCGCGCCCTTGTGCCAGGTGCCGTTGATGTAAAGGTCTGTGTAGTCCATGTCCGGTGTCCGATCGCTGAAGTCAGTGGGTCAAAGCAGGTGGTGGAGCGGTTGCTCCATCCGGGCTGCGAATTGGGTGAGAAGGTGAATGGCCTGATCCGGGGCCAATTGATCCGGTCCGCATTCCAGCGTCAGCGTCAGGCCGCCGTCCTGCGCGCTCGTCAGCGTCAGCACCGGTGTTTCTTCCACGCCGATCGAGGCTCTGCGCAGGGCCGTGCCGCGCAAATCGCGAACGCTCAGGTCCGGGGCCGTGTCCGAGGGCGCGACCTGCGACAGCGCCCTTGAAGAGGGCACGTCGTAGCCCCTCAAGGTGCCGTGGCGAGAAATCGCGACGGTGGCCCCCTTCCGGTCGGGCAGGCTGGCCCCGGCAAGGCCCGCCAAAAGCGCATTGGCGTCGGTCAGACCATGGGCCTGCGCCGCCCAGGTCGCGAACTCGGCCAATCCGTCCGTTGCAATGCTGGCCGTCAGTTGCATCCCTGACGCCGGGATGGGGGCGGGGGCGTCGACGGGAAGGACTGCCAAGGCCTCCAGATCGGCAACATGGTAGGGTTGCGGATGACCCGCCGCGACCAACCGCGCCAGGTCGAGGCCGCGTTCGCGGGCCAGCCGCCGCGCCTTGGGCGAGGCGAGGATCTTGCCGTCGGGCGCAGGGGCCACGGGGGGCCAGGGCCCCGGTTTGGACGCGGGGGCCGGTTCAGACGCAGGCGGCGCTTTCGGGGCAGCGGCATCTGCGGTCTCGGCGGGTATGTCGGCGACCGGGGCCCTGGTCGCCCCGGCCACGCCACGCGCCACGGGGGCGTCGGGCTTCTTGGCCGAGATGATGGCCACGGCAACGCCGACAGGCACATCGTCGCCCGGCGCGGCCAGCGTGGCGGCAAGGAACCCACTGGTGCCCGCCGGGACCTCCATGGTGCTCTTGTCGGTCTCGACCTCGAACAGGATATCGTCCGCATCTACGGCGTCACCGGGCGCCGCGTGCCAGCCGATCAGAACGGCACTATCCTGGGCCATGCCCAATTGCGGCATGGTGATCTCTTTGCCATCGGGCAATGCGCCGTCGGCTCCGGGGGCTTCCGGCACATCGGATGCAGGGGTCGCATCCGGCGCATCGGCGCTTTCACTGATCCGGGCAATCACCTGGCCCACGGGCACATCGGCACCGGCCGCCGCCGACACCCCCGTCAAATAGCCCGAAGCCTGCGCCTCAACCTCCATCACGGCCTTGTCGGTCTCCACCTCCAACAGCGCATCACCCTTGGCCACTTCGTCGCCCTCGGCCTTCAGCCAGGACACGATCTTGCCCGCATCCTGCGCCATGCCAAGCTGGGGCATCGTCACGTCATGCGGCATCAATCAACTCCCCGCCGCAAAGCAGCCGCGCCTTGGCAGCCACGGTTTCGGGTGTCGGTACGGTCAAATCCTCCAGCGCGGGCGAAAACGGCACCGGCACATCCATCGCCCCCATGCGCGTGACCGGCGCATCCAGGTGGTAGAACGCCTTTTCATTCAGGCGGCTGGCAATTTCAGAGGTCACGCCATAGCTTTGATGCCCCTCATCAATCACGATGGCGCGGCTCGTCTTCTTGACGCTTTCGATCAACAAATCCTCGTCCAGCGGCACGATGGTGCGCGGGTCGATGACCTCGGCCTCGATCCCCTCAGCGCTTAGGATGTCGGCGGCTTTCTCGGCCACCTGAACCATCGACGAGGTGGCGATCAGGGTGATGTCGCGGCCCTTGCGCTTCACATTGCCGACGCCGAAGGGGATCAGGTATTCCTCTTCAGGCACCTCCGCCTTGTCCTGATACATAAGCTTGTCTTCGAAAATCACGACGGGGTTGTTGTCGCGGATCGCGCTTTTCATCAGGCCCTTCGCCTCATAGGCCGAAGAGGGCATGGCCACTTTCAACCCGGGAATATGCGCCACCAGCGCCTGCAAGCTTTGCGAATGCTGCGCGGCGGATCGGCGGGTCGCGCCAAGGTTGGTGCGCAGAACCAGCGGCACATTCAACTTGCCGCCCGACATGTAGTGGGTCTTGGCGGCCTGATTGCACAGCTGATCCATGATCAGGAAAATGAAATCGCCAAACATCAGGTCGACGATGGGCCGCGCGCCGGTCATCGCCGCGCCCACGGCGATGCCCATGAAGCCGGGCTCCGCAATCGGCGTGTCGATCACACGCTCGGTGCCGAATTCTTCTACAAGACCTGACAGCACCTTGAAGGGCGTTCCGGCCTCGGCCACGTCTTCACCAAGCAGGAAGACGGTCTCGTCTCGGCGCATTTCCTCGGCGATGGCTTCGTTCACGGCCTGGGACAGGGTGATCTCTCGCATATCAGGTTCTCCTCAATCCGCGTAGACGTGCTGGGTGACTTCGGATCCGTCCGGGTAGGCGGCGGCCTCGGCATAGGCGACGGCTTGGGCGGCGTCTTGTTCAATCTCGGCGTTCATCGCGTCGATGTCTTCGTCCGTGGCAATGCCCTCGCTGACCAGCCACGACCGGAAGCGGATGATGGGGTCACGATTGGTTTTCCAATCCTTTTCCTCGTCCTTGGTGCGGTAGTACTCGCGGTTGATGTCGCCCACGTGGTGGCCGTGGTAGCGATAGGTTTCCAACTCGATAAAGAACGGCCCTTCGCCTTTGCGACAGCGCGCGACCAGCTTTTGGGTCAGGTCATTGACCGCCAGCACGTCTTGCCCGTCGACCTTGAAGGCCTCGATCCCGAAGGCCTCGGCCCGCGCGGTGATGGAGCCTGCGGCGATCTCCTCGGTCTTGGTGTATTCCGAATAGCCGTTGTTTTCGCAGGCATAGATGACGGGCAGGTTCCACAGGGCGGCCATGTTCATGACCTCGTAAAGCAGCCCCTGCGCCGTGGCCCCGTCACCAAAGAAGCACACCGTCACGTCATCCTTGCCCTGCAACTTCGCGCGCAGGGCCGATCCCGTGGCAATCCCCATGGAGCCGCCCACAATGGCATTTGCGCCAAGGTTGCCGTGGCTTTGGTCCGCGATGTGCATGGACCCGCCCTTGCCGCGACAGTAGCCTTCTTCCTTGCCCAGAAGCTCGCAGAACATCTCTTTGAAGTTCGCGCCCTTGGCGACGCAATGGCCATGCCCCCGGTGGGTGGAGGTGATCTTGTCGTCGTCCGTCAACGCCTCGCAGATGCCCACCGCCACCGCTTCCTCACCCGAATACATGTGGGTGAGGCCCGGCATTTTCGCGGACAGATAGAGCTGGTTGGCGGTGTCCTCGAACGTGCGGATGCGGACCATCTGGCGATACATCTGCAAGTAATCCTCGGCGTTTGTCTTGCCTTTCGGCGTCTTGGCGCTTTTTGCCATGGTCAACTCCCTGTCTGCCCGGCGGCGCGGCCCCAGTCCCTGCCGTCGGGCCGGTCGGGGCAGGACCTTAACATAAGGTTAATTTTTTGGCGAAAGTCATGTTTTTCAGAGACTTAGCCGTTTGCTCAAGCTTGAGCAGCCTCAATATCGGTTCGCGATCGGCAGCTCTTCCGCCGGGAACAGGCTGATCACTTCACATCCGGTTTCCGTCACCACGACCTCTTCCTCGATCCGAGCGGCAGAGTAGCCGTCGGTTGCCGGGCAGTAGGTTTCCAGCGCGAAGACCATGCCGGTCTTGATCTCCATCGGATGATCGAGGCTGACCGCGCGACTGATGATGGGCCGCTCGTGCAGCGCCAGTCCCAGACCGTGTCCGAATTGCAGACCGAAGGCGGCGTCCTCATTGGGGAAGCCCAGGCTTTCGGCGGTGGGCCAGACCTCGGCCACCTTGTCGGTGCTGACACCCGGCTTGATCATCGCGATCGAGGCGTCGATCCATTCGCGCGCCTTCACATAGGCGTCGTTTTGGGACGGCGTTGCGCGGCCCACGTTGAAGGTCCGGTAGTAGCATGTCCGATAGCCCTGATAGGATTGCAGGATGTCAAAGAACGCCTGATCGCCGGGGCGGATGAGCCTGTCGGTGAAATTGTGGGGATGCGGGTTGCAGCGTTCGCCCGAGATGGCGTTGATCGCCTCCACATCGTCCGAGCCCATTTCGTAGAGCATCTTGTTGGACAGCGCGACGATATCATTCTCGCGCACGCCGGGTTTCAGTTCCTCGTAGATCATGTGGTAGACGCCATCGACCATCGCGGCGGCCTGGGTCAGCAACTGGATCTCGTCCCAGTTCTTGATCTCTCGCGCCGCCAGCATGATCTGCTGGCCATCGACCACGTTGATGCCTTCCTCTTGCAGCGCATGGAACATGGCGGTTTCGGCATAATCCACGCCCACGGGCATGTCGGCCATACCGGCATCCTTGATCAGCTGCGCGATCATCTTGGCGTATTTCTTCATCAGCCCGAATTCCGGCGGGATGGTGCCGCGCATGCCGACGACGCCCGCAAGGCAATGGTCAGGCTCCAGCCAGTCGGAGTAGCGCTTGTGGTGGACGGCAGCTGATCCAAAGTCCCAGACATAGGGGCTGTCGTCACCGGTCAGCAGGCAGAAGCGGCACATCTTGTCCCGTTCCCATTCGCCGATCTTTGTGGCGCTGACGTAGCGGATGTTGTTCACGTCGAACAGCAGCAGCGTACCGGCGTTCGACGCCTTCAGCGACTGCCGCGTGCGTGCCAGACGGTAGCGGCGCAGGCGGTCGTGGTCGACGCGGTTCTCGAAATCGACGGACATGTGACCCCAGGCGGGGATCTTCTCTCGCCATTCCCAGTTCGGCTCCAGATCCTGGGGCGTCAGCAGGTTGGGCATAAGGGCATTTCCGGGACGGTCTGACATGGGGTCACTCCTTCGGGGGCCAGATGCCCCCGTTGCTTCAATGGCTTGCGATGGGCGGCGGCGTTACTGGATGCACCAACCGCCATCGATGTGGATCATTTGGCCTGTCATGTAATCGCTGTCGTCGGACGCGAGGAACGAGGCGGTGCCGACGATGTCCTTGGGATAGGACACGCGCTTGATCTGCAGCGCGTCGCGCACGATGTCCTCGTAGGCCTGGCCCTCTTTGTCCTTGAAGCCGATATCCACCAGGTCTTTGTCCAGCTGTTCCCATAGCGGGGTCACGACGACGCCGGGGGCGTACCCGTTGACGGTGATGTTATGCTCTGACAGCCCAAGCGCGCCGCAATGGGTCAGCGCCAGCACGCCATATTTCGAGGTGCAGTAGACGGTGACATCCAGCAGAGGTTTGCGCGATGCGATGGAGCCCACGTTGATGATCTTGTAGGGATGGTCTTCCATCGGGCCCTGGGCGATCATCTGGCGGGCGGTTTCCTGCATCCCCAACCACATCGCCTTGGTGTTAACGTTCATGATCAAATCCCAGTTGTCTTCATCGATATCCATGAAGAACCGGGGTTTGTTCAGGCCCGCGTTGAACAGGCCGACATTGATCGACCCGAACGCGTCGACTGTAGCGGCCACGGCGGCTGCGTTGTCTTCGCGTTTGGTGACATCCATCTGTACCGCAATCGCGCGGCCATTCCCGGCCGCGTTGATCTTGTCGGCCATCTCTTGGGCGGCGGCTTCGTCCAGATCGCCGAGGCAGACATTCGCGCCTTGCGCGGCATAGCTTTCGGCATTGGCCGCGCCCATGCCACGTCCGGCACCGGTGATGAGAATGTTCTTCCCGCTGAGGCGATTGGGGTCCATGGTTTCCTCCCTGATGTGTTGGCCTGTTGCATTGGTCTAGTGTTTTGTATGTCGCATGAGGTCTTCGGTGCGCGCCTGCACGCGGGCCAGCGCATCGGCTGGCGTCGCGATGCCTCGCAGCATGTCGTGAAGCTCGTGCCCGCAGATCTGGACGATGTCCGAGATCTGGGGGATCGGCGGGCGCGGCCAGAATTGTAGCTCGTCGCGCCAGGACATCTGGTCCACCGCGTCGAAAATGGGTGACAGGCGCCGCACTTCCGGGTCAGCGGCAACGGAATAGCGCGGTGAGGTGCGGCTACCGTTTTGAACATAAAGCTTTTGCGCGCCCGGTGAGGTAAAGGTGACAAGCGCCTCCACGGCTTCCGGCACGCGTTCCTCGGCCAGATTGGACGGGATGCAGAAGGCATAGCCGCCCACCGGCGCAATCGCCCCCCCATCGCGCCCATGGGGATGCGGCAGGTAGCCCGTGTTGCCGTGGGCCGAGCATGTCTCGTCCAGCTCGAAATAGGGGGCAAGAAGCGTGTAGCCATAGGCCATGGCGACCTTGCCGGCGGCGTAGGGGCGGACCCGCTCGTACCAGGACATGGAAAGGATGTCGGGGGGCGAATATTGCAGCAGTTCCAGCAGATATTCTGCGGCGGCGCGCGCCTGCGGCGTGTCGAACATCGGGCGAAAACCGCCGCGTGCCAGGATGTCGGTGTCGAACCCGCCAGCCCTGGGGGGGAGATCTATGATGGGCTGGCCGAACGCGGCACAAGTCATCATGAACGTGTGGCCCAAGGCGGTGCCCCGCGCCGCATTCCAGGCAATGCCGTAGTTGCCGTTTTGCGGATCGTGGAAATGCCGCGCCGCCGTGATGACATCCTCGATTGTTGCCGGTGGGTTCAGGCCCGCCTGCGCGAACCAGTCTTTCCGGAAAAACATCAATTCGGGCGTGGTTTGACTGGGCACGCCACAAGGCACGCCGCCCCAGTGGGCCGCGCGCCAGCCAGCGGTGTGAAAATCATTGGGGTCCAGCCGGTCGATATCCATGACTTCGGGCAGGGGGCGGATCACGCCCTTGTCGATGAACTCACCTATCCACGGAAGATCCACGGCGATCAGGTCATAGCTGCTTTTCTTTCGGTCGGCATTGCGCAGCGCCTCTTCGCGCAGCCGATCGATGGAGAAGGCGCGCTGATGGATGTTCGTGCCGACGATTTGATCAAACTGCCGTTTGAGGTTGTCCATCACCATGAATGTCGGGTCGACGTGCACCAGAATGCGCAGACCGCCCGCCAGTTTCAGGGGGCGTTGGCGCACCGCCAGCGGCGGGATCGTGGACTGACCGGGCACATAAGAGCCGCCGAAAAAGTAGTCTTGCTTGGCCCGGGTCTGCGGGCTTTCGCCCAACGTCGTGCTTGCGATGCGGTCGATCCGATCGGCAAGCTGCTGGAACTGCGTCAACAAAAGCGCGCTTGGATGAAGGGAGAAGCTTTTACCCGTTTTCGTTCGGGGGCGTTGTTCGACCAGCCCATTGGCCTGGATATCGGCAAGCTTGCGCACGGCGGTCGCGTAGGGAACGCCCGCAGCGGAGACCATGGAAGAGGCGGATACAAGCCGACCTTCGATGTGGCCGCGCAGCAGGTGCAGGATCATGTGGAGATGCGGATTGCGGGTGTTGGGATCAAGCAAAGTATCAATCTCGACAAAGGCTTGCTCCAGGAAGTTCGCCACGCGGTCAAGGTCCGCCAAGGCCACACCGCCTGCACCCGTCGCGATTTGCGGCACGGCTTTTTGTCCATAACGGATATCTTTGGCGGTGTGCTGTTGCATGTACTTCTTACGACGGGGTTTGGTGGGTTTGGCAGGTGGCTTTTTCATCGCTGAGCCTCTTAAATTGTCCAGATTGGTGCGGATGTGGTACCGAAAGAATATCCATTTTGGATGTCGAGTCATTCATTTTGGATAAAATTACACGGTTCGGCGTTTTTGGAATTGGGTTGCAATGAAGGTCGGTTGCGTCAGTCGATTCCCGTTTGAGGATCGACGCGGCAACCCTCAGAATGCTCCAGGGAGGAACAAAATGTCTTACAAGTCGAAATTCGCGATGACATGCACGGCCGCACTTCTTGCATCCGCTGCGTCAGCACAGACGATCACGATCGGCATCACGCAGAACAACGTCGGCGTCGACAGCTACCAGACGACATACGAGCAGGCGTTCATCGCCGCCGCCGAAGCCAACCCCGATGTCGAGATTGTCGTTCTTGACGCAGGCGGCGATGTGGCGCGTCAGATTGCGCAGATCCAGGATCTGGTGCAGCAGGAAGTCGATGCCATGATCATTTGGCCCACCAACGGCGAGGCTGTCATTCCCGCCGTGCGCGAGGCTTATCAGGCGGGCATTCCGGTGATTATCACCAACTCCAACATCGCCGAGCCGGGGTTCGAGTTCGTCGCCTCTTTCTCGGGTCCTGACAATATCACCCAAGGCTCGCGTGCCGCCGAAATCATGTGTGAGCGGTTCACCGATCTGGGCATTCAGGATGAAGCGCAGATTGTGCAGATCACCGGCCAGCCCGGCTACACCACGGCGATCGAACGGGCAGAGGGCTTCGAGCAGCGTCTGCCGGAAGTCTGCCCCAACGTGACGCTGGTCGAAAGCCAGCCTGGCAACTGGAACCGGGAGGATGCGCAGCGCGTGATGGAGGCGTTCCTTGTCCAGTATGATGACATCGACGGCGTCTATTCCGGCGATGACAACATGGGCGTGGGCGCCATGAACGCCGCAATTGCAGCGGGCCGCGTTGAAGACATCACCTTTGTGGGCGCCACCAACTTCGCCGTCGGCTATGACGCGATGGGGCGGGGCGAATACTGGGGCTCGATCTACCAGTCGCCGGTGGACGATGCGGAAGCCGCGCTTCAGACAGCACTGGATGTATTGGCCGGCGAAGAGGTGCCGTTCCTGAACTACTTCGACACGCCGAAGATTACCCAGGAAAACATGGGCGACTACGACCGCCCGGTCTTCTGATCCAGAACCACTTCATGGGGCTCGGCCACAAGTGGTCGGGCCCTTTTTCCGACACTAGAAAGAGATTGGGGGTGTGCCTTGGCAGAACCTCAAGGGGTCGAGGCGCGCACCTGTATCGTGACGGGGGCCGCCCGCGGGATCGGACGCGCAATTGGTGAGGCGCTGCTGGATGCAGGGGCATCTGTATGCTTTGCCGATGTGAATACCGCCGAAGTCGAACAGGTCGCCAACGCAAACGCGGCGCGCCTGGATGATCGGTCCCGCGTCATGGCCGCAAGCGTCGATGTCCGCGACCGCGCACAGGTCGCATCCATGATCGCACAGACCGTCGCGCAGTTCGGACGGCTGGATGTCATGTTCAATAATGCGGGGATCAACCGGCCAATGAACCTGCTCGATGTGACCGAGGAGAACTGGCACATGATCATGGACGTCAACGGCCTTGGGTGTCTGATCGGGATTCAGGAAGCGGCCAAGCAGATGGTGGCACAGGGCGGCGGAGGCAAGATCATCAACACGGCCTCCATCGCGTCGCGGCAGGGCTTCGACAACGTCGCACCCTATTGCGCATCGAAATTCGCCGTGGTCAGCCTGACGCAATCCGCGGCCCGCGATCTGGCCAAGCACGATATCACGGTGACGGGGTTCGCCCCCGGCGTCGTGGCGACTGAGATGTGGGATCAGGTCGATCGCGACTTGATGGAGATCGGCGCCTCGGATCGACCGGGGCAGGCGATGGAAGAATTCTCGAGTGAGATCTTGAAGGGACGCGTCGCCGTGCCTGCGGATATCACCGGCACCACGACGTTTCTGGCGTCGCGGGCAAGCGATTACATGACCGGCCAGATCGTTATGATCGACGGCGGGATGACGCTGGTTTGACGAAGAAGGGCGCCTGACCCGTGGTCAGGTTTCTCGGGCCGAAGGGTCGAAGGGGGGACAGGCGATGCCTGAATTGAATATGAGGTCCATCGGAGGGGTTCTGGCGCGTCAAGGCATTCTGATCGCGTTTATCGCGTTCATGATCGGGTTCACCTTGTGGAACCCACGGTTCATCGAGCCCAACAATGTCTTCGGTGTTGTTCGGTCCTCGGCCATCCTCGGCGTCATGGCCCTTGGGGTGACATTTGTGGTGATCGGCGGAAATCTTGATCTGTCCGTGGGGTCCATGTTGTCTTTCTCGGCCATCGTTGTCCTGGACCTGCATGAGAACCCCGCATTCGGTCCGGCCCTAGCGATCCCAGCCATGTTCGCCGCGACCCTGTGCCTGGGGGCGATCAACGGGTTTCTGATCGGCTACCTCAGGCTGAATTCGCTGATTGTGACGCTGGGGATGTTATCGGCCATCCACGGCCTGACGCTGACTTATTCCGGCGGGCAGAACATGGATATCGCCAACCAGAGCGCCACCTGGTTCGATGTTTTCGGGCGCGGCACGGCCATGGGCATTCCGGTGCCGGTTCTGATTTTCGGTCTGCTTGCGGCATTTCTCGGCATATTGCTGGCGAAGACTCCTTTCGGTCGCAAGGTCTACGCCGTGGGCGGCAACGGCACGGCGGCAACCTTCTCGGGCATTCCGCGCGCGCGCATCGTGTTTTTCACCTACATGATCTCTGCCTTCTGCGTGGCCACGGCAGGCCTGATCCAGGCCAGCCGCACCATGGGTGCGCAAAACACCGTGGGGCAGGGGCTGGAGTTGGAGGTCCTTGCCGCCGTTATCCTTGGGGGCGCGTCCTTGCTGGGGGGATCGGGCACCATTTTCAAGACCGTGATCGGGGTGCTGATCCTTGGGTTCATCCAGAACGGCCTGCTTCTGGCTGGCCTCGAATTCTACGTCCAGTTCGTCGTGACCTGGGTCATCATTATCCTCGCCGTCTGGCTCGATATCGCAGCCAAGCGCGGCAAGCTTTGGTCGCCAATTGCCTGAAGGGAGGCCGTCATGCAGCAAGATCGTCTGAAAAACCTGCTCAGCAGTGGGGCCATCTGGGGCTTCATCGTACTGGAACTGATCTTCTTCTCGATTGCGGGCGAATACCTTTCGCTGTCTGAACGGGCCTTCATGGACCTCGACAACATGCTGTTGTTGCTGAAGCAATCCGCGCCCATCGGGATCATTGCGGTCGGCATGTGCGTGATCATGATCAACGGCAACATCGACCTGTCGGTGGGGGCGATCTTCGCGCTTTGCGCCATCGTGATGCTGGATTCCATGTCTTGGCCGATGTTCGACGCCCTCGGCGATTGGGTGATCCCGGTCAGTGCCTGCCTCGCGCTTTTGACTGGGTGCGTTCTTGGGTTCATCAACGGGTTCATCGTTTGGAAAACCGGCGTGGACGCCTTCATTGTCACCCTCGGCGCGATGCTCGGCTATCGCGGATTGGTGTTCATGTACAATGGTGAGCAGCCGACCTCGAACCTCAATTGGACCCTGGTGGACATGGCCGAGGCCGACATTCTGGGGGTAGAGACCCCGGCGATCATCTTTCTGGTCGTCGTCGTCGTCGTCTGGCTGATCATGAGCCGCACGGTCCATGGCCGAAACGCCTATGCCATCGGTGACAACCGCGAGGCTGCGGTAAATGCCGGCATTCGTGTGGGGCCGCACTTCGTGATGAACTTCGTCCTGATCGGGTTCCTGTCCGCGCTGTCCGCCGTCGCATTCTATTCCGCCAGCGGGTCGGTCAACCCGAACGACGGCATGTTGTTCGAGCTTTGGGCCATCACGGCGGTTGTTCTGGGCGGTACAAAGCTGACGGGGGGCAAGGGCTCGGTGATCGGGACCTTCGGCGGTGTCATCGCCATTCAGCTGCTGCGCAAGGGTCTTGGCCATATCGGCGCGGACAGTGAAACCGTGAACCTCGTGATCGGGTGCATCCTGATCGCCGTCCTGTTCCTGGATCGTCAACTCAATCGCAAATCCACTGGGGAGTTGAAGGTATGACCGATCAGACACCCGCCCTGCGTCTTGAGGGCATCGTAAAGACGTTCCCCGGAGTGCGGGCCCTTGATGGCGTCAGCTTCTCGGTTCTGCCGGGCGAAGTTCACGCCCTGATGGGCGAGAACGGGGCCGGCAAATCAACCCTGATGAAGGTTCTGGGCGGGATCTATCAGCCCGACGAAGGCCGCATATTCATCGCCGAGCGTGAAACCGTGATGAACAATCCGCTGGAGGCCAAGGCCAACGGCGTGATGTTCATTCACCAGGAACTCAGCCTCGCAGAGGAGCTTTCGGTGGCCGAGAACATCTATCTTGGCGAGCTGCCCCTCAGGCGTTTCGGGGTTGTGGATTGGGCGACGCTTTATGCGCGCACCGACGCAATCCTTGAAAAACTGAAGGTCGGTTTCAACGCCCGCACCGTGGTGGGGAGTTTGTCGATTGCCAATCAACAGATGGTCGAAATCGCGCGCGCGCTGACGGTGGATGCCAAGGCCGTGATTTTCGATGAACCGACGGCGTCCTTGACCGACTCCGAGAAGGTCGTGCTGTTCGACGTCATCGCAGACCTGCAAGCACAGGGGGTGGGGATCATCTATATCTCTCACCGGATGGAAGAGATCTTCAAGATCACCGACAGGATCTCGGTCCTGCGCGACGGTGAGTATCGCGGCACCCTGGCCACGGCCGAGACGAACGAGGATGAAGTCACCCAACTGATGATCGGCCGTTCCCTCGACCTGAGCCGCAACACCGCGCCGGTTGAACTTGGGCCTGTGGCGCTTCGCGTCGAAGGTCTGTCCTGCGGGAGCCTGTTCAACGACGCCACCTTCGAAGTGCGCGAAGGGGAGGTGCTTGGGTTCTACGGTCTGGTCGGGGCAGGCCGCACCGAGATTGCGGAAACCCTGTTTGGTCTGCGCACGCCAACCTCTGGCCGTATCATGCTCAAAGGTGAGGAGGTCACGATCACGTCGCCCATCGATGCAATCGCCAAAGGCATTTCGCTTGTCCCCGAAAGCCGCAAGGAACAGGGGTTGGTT
The DNA here is from genome assembly GCF_019195455.1 of Gymnodinialimonas phycosphaerae. Taxonomy (NCBI): domain Bacteria; kingdom Pseudomonadati; phylum Pseudomonadota; class Alphaproteobacteria; order Rhodobacterales; family Paracoccaceae; genus Gymnodinialimonas; species Gymnodinialimonas phycosphaerae. Next base: position 852,642 of record NZ_JAIMBW010000001.1, read on the forward strand.
CTGGGCATGAATTGCCGCGATAACATGACGCTGCCGCAGGTCAGTGACCTTCGGGCAGGACCTTTCGTGGCGGAAGGGGCGGAAATCTCGATCTACGATCAATACCGCGACCGGTTGCAAATCAAGGCGCCAAGCTGGCGCACGACGGTGGGCAACCTCTCCGGCGGGAACCAACAGAAGATCGTGATCGGCAAGTGGCTGTCGATGCGGCCGGAGGTTCTGATCGTGGATGAGCCGACACGCGGCATCGACGTGGGTTCAAAATCCGAGATCCACAACCTGCTGCGGGATCTGGCGGCGCAAGGCTATGCGGTGATCGTCATCTCGTCTGAGATGCCCGAGGTACTTCACGTCTCTGACCGGATCGTGGCGATGTATAATGGCCGCATCATGCGTGAATTCAGCGCGGCGGAGGTGACGGAAGATAACCTGATCCAAGCCATCTCGGGCATCGCCAACGAGGCTGCGTGATGCGCGTGGGGTTTGCTGGCCTGGGCCGGATGGGCCGTGAGATGGCGGCCAACCTTGCCAGTGCGGGATACGACATGGTTCTGTGGAACCGCAGCCGTGACCGGGCGCAGGACGCGGCGAGGGATGTCGGCGCGCGCATCGCCGCAACCCCACGAGAGCTTGCAGAGACCACCGAGATCGTCGTCACCATGCTGGCCGATGATCCCGCGTCCGCGCAGGTTCACTTTGGCGCCGACGGCCTGTTTGCCGCCACCGGCGCACGCTTGTTTGTCGAAATGGGCACGATGAGCCCAGACCATATCGCGGATCTCAACGCCCGTGCGCCGGAGGGGGCCGTCGTTATCGATGCCCCGGTGTCGGGTGCCACGCAAGCGGCGCGGGACGCGCAATTGCTGATCATGGCGGGCTGCGATGCGGCCACGGGGGCCGACGTGAGACCGCTGTTTGATGCCATGGGCCGCAACACCGTCTACCTTGGTCGCCCTGGCGCGGGCGCGGTGATGAAGCTTGGCGTCAACATGTTGATCCACGGGCTCAACCAGACCCTGGCCGAGGCGCTGGCCCTGACCCAGGCTGCAGGGATCCCGCGCGAGGCGGCGTTTGGCGTGATTGAGCAAAGCGCCGCCGCCGCGCCGATGTTGTCGTACCGCAAACCCCTCTACCTCGATGATATGTCCGGTGATGTCAGTTTCACCGTTGCGCTGGCACAAAAGGATATGGCGGTGACATGCGCCCTGGCGCGGCAGCTTGGGGTCGAAATCCCGCAATCCCAGATCACCCGCGCGCTTCTGGACGATGCTGCGGCGGCGGGGTTTGCGGACCGCGACATGGCCGCGATCGTGGCCTACATGCAGGAGAAAACCAAATGAAAGCAGCGCTCTTTGCCGGTGGTTGGGAAGGCCACGACCCATCCGCCTTCGCCAATTGGTGCCGCGACCTGTTGATCGAAGACGGTTTCGAGGTGGACGTTTACGACACGCTGGATCCGCTGGCGGAGCCGGATGGTTTGGCGGATGTGGACCTGATCGTCCCGATATGGTCCTCGGCCCGGTCCGGTCACAGGGCCGAGTTCGGCAACATGACCAAGGCCCAGGAAGACGGACTCCTGAAGTTGATCGGAGAGGGGCGTGGCCTTGCGGGCTGGCATGGCCATATGGGCGATGCCTTCCGCGATCGCCCCACGTATCATTTTCTGATCGGCGGGCAGTTCGTGGCCCATCCGCCCGGCTGGCCCGATAACCTTCAACCCCGCGAGGACTACATCGACTATGACGTCACGGTGACACGCCCCGCTGACCCGATCATGGAGGGGATCCGCAGCTTTCGCCTGACGTCCGAGCAATATTACATGCTGGTCGACCCCTCGAACGAAGTGCTGGCGACGACGACCTTCTCGGGCGATCACCTTTGGTGGATCGAGGGCACGGTGATCCCCGTGGTCTGGAAGCGGCGTTGGGACAAGGGCCGGGTGTTCTATTGCTCCATCGGCCACGAATTGGACGATTTGCGCCACCCTCAGGTGACGACGATCCTGCGCCGGGGCATGGCATGGGCGGCGGCGGCGTCGCGGAACTAGGGGCGGTGCAGTTGGGATCTTAGCTCAGTCAACAGGTCCGACCCATGGTCGGTCTCGACCAGGACAAGGCCCACCTGATGCGCTGCATTTGCAATCAAAAGCTGGCGGGGATTGGGACCGCCCCAATTGAGCGCGCAAACGCCGCCGGTCTGAAACTTGCAAGATCTGTCCGACGCCGCCGTCCCAGCAACGCCCAGAACCGGTTTTGCCAAATCCACCATGGCAAGCACTTGCTCGTCCGATCCGTCGATCACGAAAATGTCCTCGGAGGTCAGGACACATGCCCCCAGGATTTTCGCTGGCGTCGTCGCGACAAGCCCGGTCAAAACGGTTTCCAAATTGACCATCGCAGGGGGCCGGGGGTCGTGGTCGAGGCATTGCAGTATAAGGGCAGCCGACACGCCGGACGTTGCCGGAAATTCGATGGCCGGATCATCGATGAAGCGCTGTCGAATGATCGTTTTGCCGTCCAAAATGGCCCGGAGTTGCTGAGCAATCTCCGTTCCGTTTTCAGAGATGCAGCGGGTCGTGGGCGCCGCCACTCCGTGAATGTCCTTGGACGTCGCAGAAAACTGAAGAAGGCGTCGGTTTCGCGCATCCAAGGCGATTTCTGTCTTGTCGGACAGCGTGAATTGAAGGCGACATTCAAGCGACGTTCTGTCGATAGAGGTCGCAACCTGGCGCAACGCGTCGTCGGGATCTGATGGCATCAAGCGGGCGTTCAGGAGAGACCCCGTTTGCGCTGTCGCCAACAGCGTATCACGCACGGTTTGAACATGTGTCATTGCGCAACGTCCATTGCCGCCGGGGATGACATGAACTCGGTCATGGCAAGAAGAAGATCATTGGGGTCAAGCCCGGGCCCGGACGTGCAGACCAAGGCGTGCGTTGCCTGCGTTTTGTCACGCAAGAACAGGCTGTTGCCCGTGGGTTCCACGAAAACCGCGCTGTCGGGCGCTGTTTCAGGTGCCCCGCCGAGGACGCAGGAGGCAATGCTGCCCAACGCGTCAAGACCCTCTTGTGGGTGGCGAAGGTCACTATCGACAAAGAGGACGAGGCGCGCCTCGATATCCGTCCAAAGCGCCAGGACGCAGTCGGGATGATGTGAGCGGAACGCGGACAATCCTTCGCGCGTGATGGCGGTGGCGTCGGACTTCATTTGGGTGTTGGCGCTCATGTCGTGGTTTCCTGTGGCTTTGGCCGCCTTACGATGCGCAGCCTCGGTGGCAAAGGTTGAGCCGAGACGCGGCGCGGAATGATCTTGGGACCTTCCTTTTCCGGAGCCGATGGAGGGGGCGCCGTTTGGGGCAAAGATGCGCAGCTTTGAACAGGGGATCGGCTCATGGCACCGGCAAGCGTGCGCAGTACGGCTCCCATCCCCGATGCCTCGCATTGATCGATGGGTTTGCTGACCTCCAGCAACGAGACCGGTAATACCGCGCGGAACAGGCCCCTTGTTTCCCGCTCGACGCGGTCGAGGATCCGCCGCCGGTCGGTGGCACCTGTGACCTTGTCCATCCGAGTCACCACCAACACGCTGCGAGCGCGCAAGGTGTCGGGCACCATGTCCCAGATCGCAGCCTCGGACTGGCGCCACGCTTGGGTGGCCGGTGTGCACCAGACCGCGATATCCGCCAAGGGCAACAGGGCGTCCCAGATATCCGGCGACATGTTGGGATCTGCACTTCCTGGCATGTCGATGATCGTGAAGTGTTCAAGGAATGCGGCCTGAACCGGCATCCGCACGGCGCATGTGTCTTGCAGATCGATCTTATCCATCCCAGCGGCGTCAAGCTCTGTCTCAGAGCCGTCGGTACCAATCCGCACGGGCGCGCCGGTACCGGACACGTACCAAATGGGGGGGGCCTGTGTGGCGGTCACACGAACGGTTGATTGATCGGCACCTAACAACACATTCGCCAAGGTGCTTTTGCCGGCGCTGAATTCGCCAAGCAAAGCGATGGTGGGGCGCTTGCCGGTTTGCGGGTCACTGTCGGTCTTGACGAGGGTCATCTATGGGCCTTCCCGGACTCTGTGCGGCCGAAATCCATCAAGATCGACCGGGCTTCGTTCAACGACGCGTTCCTTTGGTCGAATGCGTCGTCTTGCTGATGTCTGACGTCCGCCAGGTCGGCCTGCGATCTCTGGGCCAAACTCAAGAAGACATTGCGTTGCCCGACGATGAACTCTTCCAGTTCGGACGTGAGGGCTTGGCTGAACGATGTCGCCAGCTCTGCCTTGATCGTTTCGACCATCGGTGCAATTTCCGCGTCGACCAGCGCGCGAAACTCTTCTCCATATGCCGCGTAGCTGCGCTTGCGACGCCACCATCTGGTCCACCAGCCCCCTTTGATATCAAGGGCAATGGTCTGCCCCAAAGTGACCGGCACGCCCGGCATGGGAAGCGGCGGAGACTCCAGGTCAAAGCCGACCTGCGAAAGGGCGAAATTCTCTAGAAACAGGTTCTTCAGTTTAAGTGAGCATCCCAAATATTGCTCTTCACCACTGCGCGACGCTTTGGCCGAGAACACCTGATAGCCGGATCGAAGAAGAAGCCGCAGCCCTGTCGGATCGTAGGTCCAGACAACATCTTCGCCGTGGGCTTCCAGATGTTCGATCAAAGAGACGACAGCGCGCGACACAAAGGAGTGCCGTGATTTTTCCAGCCGCGCATCCAGCGCCACCAGCAGGTCATCAAGCTCTTGTGTGAGGCTGGAAATTGTCGTGGCGGCAATCGCATCAATGGCACGGCTCAATTCGGCCGCATCCACCGGCGTGCAAGGCCCTTCGAATATCCGCCGATCCGACATGGCGCGCGAGGCGGAAATTGCATTGGCAACGTTCCGCGCCCCGGTCGCGATTGCCTCGATGCTTTGCGCGCCTTCGCCCGAGACGATGCGCTCGGCCACCGCGCGGCCAAGATCCGGAAGACCCGACAGGCTCCAGACGAGCGCAACAGGGTCCTTTGGAAGGCTCTTCCGGGTCGCTTCGAACCTGGCAAGTTTTATCATTGCTTCGGCACTGGCCGGATCCATGGCGCCGATTTTCCCGGATAATGCGTGACTGGCCCAATGGGCGCTGCCAAAGATGATCTCGATGTTTGCGGAAATGCCCTGACCCGACAGCGTTTTCAGGATGGACGCTCGGATCTCCGGGATTTCTTCGGGCGGATTTGCCAGCTCATCCACCCGGTTCACGAAAATGATCACGTCACGGGTTGGGATGTTGGCGACCAACCGGATCAGGGCCAGATCAACGGTGGAGAGCGCTTGGCTGGCGGACAGGACCACAACGCAAAGCCTGCTCCCACGGATGGCATTCACCGTGATCTGTTCTCGCACCATGAACGTGTCATTCACACCCGGCGTGTCGCGCAGACACAACTTCAACGGCAGTGCGGGTTTGCTGACAAATAGATCTGCCGACTTCGTGATATCGGCGAAGCGGCCTTGGGTCTTGTCGGCATTGGTATCGAGATCAAACTCGTCGCCAAGGCAGACATACCGTTGGATCAGCTCTTCATCGATATAGCGGTATTCATGGGTTTGCCCCAGCAGTTGCTCGAAACTGGCCCCAAGGCGCGCGCGGGATTTCTGTCGCATGTCGTTCAATTGCTGGCGCACTTTTTCCAGCTCTTTATCCGCACCCGCTCGGCTTGCAAGCTCGCCCACACGCCCGCCGGTGTTCAGCAGGTTGCGCCATTCTTCTTCCGCAAAGAACCGAAAACATGCGTGCTGATTGGCCGGCGCGAGTGTGGGTGACAAATGCAGGGACGTCACCACGGAGGTCCACGGATTGACGTCAGCAGGCAGCAGATTGCCCATCCCAGTCACCGCGTTGACGAGCGATGTCTTACCCGCTTTGACCTGCCCAATGAACGTGACCGACGGTTCGAAATCCCGAAGTTGGCCGTGCAGTTTCTGGATTGCCCCTAGATTGGCGTCGTCCCCGGCTTCTTGCAGGTTTTGCAACGCCACATCGAGGTTGCGCAGATCGCTGACCAGCGGATCAAGCCCGTGGAACAGGTCTTTTTCGAGAGACGGCCCGCTGACGGGCGGCGAGATTTTGCGGTCGTGGTGCATTTCAGACGGTCTCCCAACCCAAGGCTTTCTCAAACGCCACGCGCAACTGGAACAACAGGGCTGCGGTGTCCTGGGCCTGCTCAGCCTGGCCTTCTATTTCAAGCAGGATAATCATGTCGCCGATGTCTTCGATTGTTGATTTCAGGGTTTGAGCGGACGCGACGTCCTCTGGCCAATTCGCGGCGCGGTGGCGCAGCCCCTCAACGGTCTCGCTGCAGTGCGACAGAACCCGCGCGACCCAATCCTCAGGTTCCAAGCCAGGCGAAAGCAGCTCGGCCAGTTCACCCGTGCGCGCGATGAGAAAGAGCAATGGCTCGGACAGCGTGGGGCGCAGATCATGGGCGGGCGCGTGCGGGGTGACTTGCGTATCGTCGCCCGCCTGCTCCCGGTCCTTGGGCGCAAAGTGCCCTAATCGGTGCAAGATCAACTGCGCCATGTCCAGATCCGCAACGCGCGCGTCTTCGATGTCGGCGATCAAGCGGTTCGTCAGGGGCGTGAGGTCCAATGCCTCCGGATGTGGCAATGAGAATATTTCAGCGAAATGCGCGATCTCGGAATGCTTTGGCACAGCATTATTCGGGCGGGTCTCAAGCAAGTATGCATGTTGCGTCAGGCGCTCTGGGGCCAGGTTCAAGGCTTGGGCATCTGCATGGTTGAAGGCTGGTGTGCACCAGACAGTGATTTCGCTGCGTCGTGAGGCCCAGGATAACGCGGGCCGCTGCATCGCCGGGTCGTCTTGTAGCACCAGAACTAGCAAGGACATTAACCTCAGGCGATCCTCAGGCAGGAAGATCTGCAGAAAGACCGGGTCACGCTGCAGGATTTCGTCGCTCGGCCAGCCCGGCGCCTCAAGGGTCGTGCCGTCTTCCAGGGTCACTTTTGACATCAGCTTCTGTCCAAAGTGCAACTCCACCGCGGGCAGCAGGCCCCCACAAAACAAGTTCTCGGCCCCGATGAAGCCCTGGGCAACCCGCGCAATATCGCCCGTGGCAAACCCCAAGAGGCAGACCCGGGCAGGTCGTCTGAGCGTATCGGCAAGGCGGCAGCATTGGTCCGCCTCTCGCGCTGGCAACTTGGCCGACGCGATAAGGGCATCAAGCTTTGTAACCGCATCGTGGGGCGCGAACTCCAGCATCATTCCCTCCGCGTAGTGACGTAAGCGGGCGGCGGTACAGCGCGACGGAAGGCCCTGCGGATTGCATCAGATGTTGTGCGAAATCGGTTCGGCCTGGAGCGCACGGCACAGGCCTTGGCTTGAACGACCACGATTGCGGTGTTGTCTTGCTCGGGATCATTCAGCGTGGCCAAGGCATCCAACAGATCCAAGGCAATGTCTGCACTCTTTTCGCTGCGCGCGCGCAGCAAAAGGGCTTCGATAATCGGATCAGGCAAGAACTGTAGCCCGTCGCTTGCGAGAATGACGATATCGTCCGGTTTCAACGACACGGGAATATCCGGGCAATCCACAGCGGCGATCTTTTCGCCCATCAGGGCCGATGTCAGGCAGTTGCGTTGCGGATGATGTGCGGCCTGTTCGGCCGTGAGCATCCCCTGCGCCAGCATCAGGTCAATTTCTGGCGCCATCGAGTGATCTTCATTCAATCGTGTCAGCGTCTCGTCGCGGAACAGGTAAAGCACTGAATCGCCCACCGAAATCCAGTGCAGTTTGTCGTTTGCGGCCACGACGGCAACCACGGTGCCGCCCATACCACGGCGTGTCGGGTGCCCCTCTACGCTTGACGTCAAGGCGGCATTGGCCTTGGTGATCGCGCCCCCCAAAAGGCCGGGAAGGTGGGCTGCATCTTCCAGATCACCAAGCGTGAGGCCCGAGAAGATCTCGGCCACGATCGTGCGGCTTGCCAGGTCTCCGGAGGCATGCCCGCCCATCCCGTCAGAGAGAACGGCAAAACCCTGACGCGCCTTTTCGGGGAAGGCGACCGCCACCGCGTCTTCTTGTCGGGTGCGCGCGCCCATCGCCAGGGCCGAGGACACATCAAATTCGATCTGCTGACGCTCATTCATCGGGGCGACCTGCCTTCGGTGCGGTGGTTGCGCCTGACCACGTGAAGTCGTCGCCGCAAAAGGCGTGAAACCGTAGCGATGTCTTGCCAATCCTGATCGTGTCGTTGTGTGTCAGTTCTTCCGTCATCAGCACGGGTGTATCGTTGCGACGCACTACATTGGCCTTGTTGCCTTGTCCTAGAAAGAACCGGTTCTGCTCATCGTCGTACACGACCGAAGCGTGGCCCTCGCGAGAGATGCTTTCGTCGCCAAAATCCAGTGACACGTCCTGGTCTGGTGCCCGGCCGATCGAGGAAACGCGTGTTGTGACCGCGAAAAACGCGCCGCGCCCCGGACCATCGACGACGACCAGAAAGCCAGCCGGGAATTGCGGACCCTCATGGGCGGCTTTCTTGTCATCGAACAACCCCGCGTCGGGCTCTTGGGCGTGGAATCCAAGCATGCGTGTCTTGGCGCGACCCGGTCCGGGCGTGTCCGGCGCAATGGGATTCGATAGTACAAGCGGCGGCGTAGGTTCGTCGCGCGCCACGCTCGCGGGCCGCGGCGCGGGGATCGGCGCTGGCGTGGCTTCTGGCGTCGGCTCTGGCTGGGACGCGCGTGCGACTTCATCCGCTTCCAGATCCCAGATCTGCCGACGGCTTGTTCGGACGACTTCCTCGGCCCTTGGCCGTTGTGGCTGCACGGCCCCCGCTCTTGCGTGGGGATCTTCGGAAGGGTGTGCGTGTTCCGCAGGAGACTGATGCGAAAGAGGTCGCATCCGGACAGCAACATTGCGTAGGCGATTCATGCTCATACTTTTTCCTCTGTCGGATCATGGCTGCCGTCCGGTTTGGAGGCTAATGATGACATCCGCCCCAACCGCGCAAACAGATCGGGCAGGATGGTTCCCTTGGGTTTTTCGACTGCCGTCTCTTCCGGGGGGGCGGGTTTGGCGTATTTCAAACGAATGCGGTCAATCGGCAAAAGCGCCGGTTCCGCGTCCGCGGCCGCTTTGCGTCGCGGTCGCGCGGGCCGGTTCGGCCTGACAGGGACGACGGGACCGTCGTCCTGGGACGCTGGTGTCTTGATGGGATCCTCGTCGAGTTCTGGTTCGATCGGGTCAAGGGCAGGCGCTGGAACGACACGGGCGCGCGTGGCCTCTGGCGCCTTGGCCTTGGGGGTAGCGGCGCCTTTCGCTTCCGGCTTTACGGGCTGGAAGTCCTTGAAGAAGTCTTTCACAAGCTGGGTGATCGTTTTGTCGAGGTGCTCATCCTGCTCGGCCAATTGCATCAACTTCTTCTTGCGCAATTCTGCGTTGATCGCCTCGTGCCACGCATCGGCGGTTTGCAGGCGATCTTTCGGGAACAGGCTAAGGCACGCGTTGATCGCCCCCACGAAGGCAGCATCATACCCGTCGATGCGCCCCAGTGGCTTGAGCGGATCCGGGGCCTCGCGCGCGGCTGCCGCCATACGCGAATGGCTGCTGGTCGGCGCAGTTCCTGACAGGACATGATGGAACGTCGCGGCCAAGGCATAAAGGTCGCTGGCGTAGACTTGGTCGCTGCCAGCAAGGTAGAACTCTTGCGGTGAGTAGCCATCCTTGACGGTCAGGACCTTTGACAAGGCGCGGCTGACGCGCGAGGCATCTTCGCGGGCCGCCCCGAAATCAATAAGAACGGGCAAGTTGTCATCGTCGATCAGAATGTTGTCGGGCGAAATATCACGATGCAGGATATCGCTACGGTGAATGAAGCTTACAGCTTGCAAAAGCTGGATGAGAAGGGCTTTCACCATGTCCGGCGTTAGGCGGGCGGGGTCGCGTTCGATGATATCGAGAAGCGTCTGCCCCTCAACGAAGTCCATCGCCATATAGGCCGTGTCATTGTCGCGAAAGTACTGGTGAACGCCCACAATATAGGGGTGTTGAAGGCCTGCGAGCGCGCGGGCTTCCTTTTCGAACAGCTCCAGGATGGTTTCGAATTCGACCGTACTGGTTTGAGAGCGCACGCGCACCGTTTTCTGGCTTCGGAAACACAGCGCGCTTGGAAAGCATTCCTTGATGACAACACGTCGGCCAAGGCTGTCGCGCGCCAGATAGGTGACACCAAAGCCGCCAGCGTTGAGATATCTCTCTATCGAATACTGCCCTCCGCATAGGACTGACCCGGGCGGCAGTTCATCTCCTTGAATGTCTGCACCGTCGATAGCCATTCTCTTCCGCTGACCCTCTAGTTGTTCTGTTCCAGGGAACAGGTTTGAACGGAATTGGGCGCCCGCTCGTCGGAGTGGGCATGCGCCGATCTTCCCAACATCAAGGGTCTCTCGGGAATGAGGCGGGAACTTGTTCAAATGCTGAGACAGGAGGGCCGTTTAGATCCAAAACGTCGCAAATTTATCTTGTGCAGACAGACAACGCCGTCGCGCACGGAGGTCGCCTACGTTTTGTCCTCGTCCGAGGCAGGAACGCCTGTAGGAGATCTGCAAAACAGTGTTGATCGACACACCAATGGTGAATTGTCTTTGGAATGGGCGACGGTGCGCCTTATTGCCGATGACCCGCTAAAAGGGCAGGGGATCGCGACACTTGATCAACTGATGATCACGCAGGTGGGGGAGACACTCGGCAGTGTCGAAAACAGGCTGGATCTGGTGTCTGCTTACTTCGTGCCCGGAGTGCAGGGAACCACGTACCTGACAGACCTGTCAGAACGAGGCATCGATGGTCGCATTCTGACGCATGCGTAGAACACCACCGATGTCCTTTTGGTCCATGCTGAATACACCAGGTATCGGCGGGAACTGCTGGAAGCGGGCATATCGCTCCATGAATTGAGACCGCGCGGCGACATGGCGCCTGGGTCTGATTTGCAGATTCTGCCATTCGGTTTGTCAGGTGCCAGTCTGCGCGCAAAAACTTTCGCAATCGACGGGACGCGCATATTTATCGGATCTTTCAATTTTGACCCGCGTTCGGCCATGCTTAACTGTGAAATGGGATTTTGATCGATGGCCCGTCTCTCGTGTCGGAGATGAGCGAGCGCTTTGACAGGCACCTCGATTTTGTCAGTTACCGGCCACGACTGACGCCTGAAGGAAAAATGGTCTGGCTCGAACTTCTCGAGGACGGCAACTCGGTGATCTATCAAGAGGAACCCGGCGCAAGCTGGTTTCAACAGGTCGCCATCATCTTGATAGGGATGCTTCCGGTGGAGTGGTTGCTATGACGCTAAAGCGGTTCATACCACGAGCCGAGTTGACCGAGAGCTTCGACGCTCAAAAGCATCCATTGTGGGCACCACGGCTTCCGGTGTCGGCTTGAAGGGGACCTTGGACGAGGATCTGGCCATTCCTCCCAAGTTCGCCGTTGCTTTTGATTAGTGTTGCCGGGCGTAAACATGTTGCGGAAAGCATCACGCCATGTTGTCGATGTGTCCGGAAGAACAGCCCACACGAATACCTTGGAGGCATTTTGAGCGCTGCTCGTTCTCCAGACCTGGTTGGGAAATCATGGTTTTGACTGGCGCGTTTCCGTTTGGATGCTGAATTAACGCCCATCAACGAGTCACGAAGCGAGCATTCATTGCCGCGATGCTTAGGAAACTCCGACCCACATCAGCACCAACGATGGATTGGCTTGGTTCGTTTTATTTCAATGAGTTAAATGGCGTCGTGTGCATTATATGTGCAACACAAAATAGCCTTCTGGCGCGCTCTGTCGGGTACTTGTCGACCCATTGCAAATCCACAGGGTGCGTCCGAAATTACGCCTCCAGACCCAACTGCTGCTTCCGCAGCGATGCCCATTTCATGATGATCAGGTCGAAGCTGAGCGCCATGAGAGAGACGCAGATACCGAGGACGAAGTTGGTGCCAAGGTTGGTGCCCGCAAGCGTCCGCTGAAGCTCTTGCCCAAGGTCTTGCGTGCCGATGAAGGCGGCAATGATGACCATGAAGAACGCGAACATGATGGCTTGGTTGAAGCCTACGGCCATGGTCGGGAAGGCGAGGGGTATCTGCACTGTCAGCAACTTCTGCATCCGCGTGGCCCCTGACATATCGGCCGCCTCGGTGATTTCCAGCGGCACCGTCCGCAGCCCTTCGATCGTGTAGCGCACAAGCGGAACCGTCGAGAAGATCAGGATGGAGAATATGACGGCGATGTCGGTGATTCCGAAAAGCATGATCGCGGGCAAAAGGTAGACGAAGCTCGGGAACGTCTGCGCTGTGTCGCAGGCTAGGAGCACTCGCTTGGCAGATCGCTCGTTGCGGGCGGCGAGAACTGCAATCGGCAGACCGATCAGCGCGGCCAGAATGACGGCGGCCAGCACAGAGTAAAGTGTGATTACGGCGCGGTCCCACCAACCCGATAGGGCGACTAGAGAGAAAAACAGGCCCGCCAGCATCGCCTGCCTGCGCCCTGCGAGCGCGAACCCGAAGGCCATGACCATCAGGATCAGGGCAGGTGTGGGCAACGACAGAAGGAAGTTGCGGAACGGGATGAAGACCATGGTGTTGAAGAACACCCGCATGCCCCCGGTAATCGCGCGCACCCAATCGAGCGCCAGGAAGGTGCGCATGATGCCATCAATCTCGCGACCCATCGACAGGCTTTGGCGGCGGCCGATCTCGGACAAATAGGGGATGAACTGGGCGAGGATGTAGAAGAAGACGAATACCCCAAGCCCGATCAGCGCAAACCGGTGTTGTTTCCACCATGGCGTGCCTTTCTCGAAATGCTCGGGCTGCTTGGCAACCCACGCCTTCGACATCCGGTCCAGAGCGACGGCGAGCAATACGATCGTTATTCCGATCTCGAATGAGCGGCCAAGGCGGAAGCTACCCATCATCTCCAGCAGCTTCGCGCCAAGGCCGGGCATGCCGATGAAAGCGGTCAGAACGACCATGGCCAGACACAGCATGATAACCTGGTTCACGCCCACCAATATCTCGGTTCGGGCGGACGGGATGTAGACGTGGCGCAGCATCTGGAACCGGGAACATCCGCTCATCTTGCCGGCCTCTACCACTTCGGGAGACACCTTCTGGAGGCCCAGAATAGTCATCAGGATCATCGGCGGAATGGCATAGACTACAGTCGCAACGGCGCCTGCCGTGGGGCCGACTTTGAAGAAGATCACTGCCGGAAGCAGGTAGGTGAAGAAAGGCAGGGTTTGCAACACGGCGAGGATCGGTTTGATCGTCCGCTCGAATGCGGGATATTTCCACGCGATAATGCCAAGCGACAGGCCGATGACGAAGGCCATGGGGGCCGCGACGACCAGCACCGACATGGTCTGCATCGCCAATTCCCACTGACCAATCAATGCTGTCCATAGGAACGTGCCGCCTGCCAGAACGGACATGCGCCACCCTCCCAGCCAATATCCCAGAACGGTGACCGCGGCGGCAATGGCGGCCCATGGAATGGGTCCAAGGTAGGGCCAGCGACGGCGCCCGAACAGAAGGTTGCCGGTCACATCCAGAATCCATTCCAAGCCCTCGGTCAGGAACCGGGTCAGGGTCAGAAGGCCAAGGTCGTCCTTGATGAAGTTGAAGATGATGTCGAGCCAATCGGCGAATGGCGGAATGGCGGTTTCAGGTAGTCGGTGCAGTACCGCCGGTAGGACGCCTGCATATTGCGCAATGGTCAGTGCAATGGCGGCGGCCACGCAGATCAACGCGGCCTTCTGTCTGCCGAGGCCTCCAAATGCCGTCGGTTTGGAGAGCGTATGTTCCGCAGCACTCATCGTTGGCCCAACAGCACTTCGAGCGCTTGCGACTTCTGCATCGCACCCAGAGCCTGACCATTCTCGACGACCGGGAAAGCCTCTCGCGGATCCGTGATCAGCAGCTTGGCAAGATCGTGCACGGAGGCAGAGCCATCAATGGCTTCACCCTCTGCGGTGGTTCCCGCTTCGGCCAGAACGCGCGCGTGAACCACGCGGGCCTTGTCGATGTCCTCGGTGAATCTGCGCACGTATTCGGTGGCGGGGTTCAGGACGATCTGGTCGGGCGTATCAATTTGCTCGACCGCGCCGTCTTTCATGATCGCGATGCGGTCTGCAAGGCGCAGGGCCTCGTCGAAATCGTGGGTGATGAAAACGATGGTTTTGCCCAACATGCCTTGCAGGCGCAGGAATTCGTCCTGCATTTCACGGCGAATCAGGGGATCTAGCGCGCTGAACGGCTCATCAAGGAACCAGATGTCAGGCTCGATCGCGAGAGAGCGCGCGATGCCGACGCGCTGTTGCTGCCCACCGGACAGTTCGCGTGGAAAATAGTCTTCGCGGCCTTCAAGTCCCACGAGTTTCACCACCTCCATCGCGCGGTCACGACGGGTATGGCGATCCTGGCCGCGCATCTCCAGCGGGAAGGCGACGTTCTCAAGCACAGTGCGGTGGGGAAGGAGGCCGAAGGACTGAAAGACCATGCCCATCTTGCTGCGGCGCAATTCGATCAAATCGCGCTCGGGCAGGCTGCCAATGTCGGTTCCGTCGACCGTAATCGTACCGGCTGTAATCTCGTGCAGCCGTGAAAAGCAGCGAACAAGGGTGGACTTTCCAGAGCCCGACAGCCCCATGATCACCAGCATTTCGCCTTTGTGAACCTCGAGCGAGACATCGCGGACCCCTGCGATAAAGCCGTCGGCCCGGATATCATCGAAGCTACGTCCTTCCGGCATGGACCGAAGATAGGCCTCAGGGTTATTCCCGAAAACTTTCCAGACGTTGGAACAAGAAATGACTGGTGCGTCGTTCGCCATGGAGACCCTCGTTTAATGAACCCCGCCCGGTATCACCGGACGGGGCATCCTTGCAGAATGGAGATGGATCAGGAACCGTTAACCCACGGCTCCCAAACGGCCGTATTGGCTTCCAGCCAGATCTCGGCGGCCTCATCGGGCTCATACTCCTCGATGTCCACCAGGCGGGCCATCTCGGCGATCTGGGCGTTGGTGAAGGACACCTGCTCCAGCACCGCGTAGGCGTCAGGCCAGTTCTCTTCCATGCCTTCCCATGCGGCTATCTTCAGATAGCCGTCGGCGGGGTTGCCGCAATCGTAGGCCATGTCCGGGTTCGGGCCGAGCGAGGGGTCTTCGTCACATCCGTCTTCCCAAACGGGGAATTCGACGAAGGCGCCGGGCCAGACGGCTTCGGCAAAGTTGGGCGTCCAGTTGAACAGAACGATCGGCGTTTGATCCGCTTCGGCGGCCGCGATCTCGGCCCATAGCGCCGCAGCAGAACCCGCGTTCACAACCACGAAGTCCATGCCGAGTGCTTCGACACGCTCCTGACCATGCTTGAGCCAGTCAACTGGACCGTCGAGGTAGCGACCTTGCTCACCTGTTTCAGCCGTGGTGAACAGCGCGGAACATGCGTTCAACGCTTCCCAATCGGGCAGGCCCGGGCAAGCTTCGGCGGTCCAGGACGGATACCACCAGTCCTCACGGGTGACGGCGTCGTGCGCTGTCACCTCGACAATGCCGCCGGCTTCCATGGCGGCGTCGAAGGACGCGCCAAACGCGCCTTCCCAAACCTCCAGCTCAAGCGTGACGTCGCCCAAGCGGATCGATTCATAAACGGCTTGGCTGTCCGTGGTCACGTATTCGACGTTCAGGCCCATGCCCTCGAATATTTGGCCCACGACGTTCGACATAACGATTTGCGATGACCAGTTGTGGATCGGAATGATGATCGGATCTTCGCTGTCAGCAACGGCAACTGCCGGTGCAAACGCCACGAGGCTGGTTGCCAATGCGGTGGTGAGTTTTCTCATTTGCAGTCTCCCTGTTCGGCCTGACCTCTAATGCTCGAGGTCTTGGGCCTGTGTTCGGATTGGTCCGAGCGGTTTGGCCAGCGAGCGCCATGATCGAATCTCGAGGTGCCGTCGCAAACGCCTGTACACAGGTTCACTGTAATTTTCCTGTAGATCAAGAAATTTTCCTGAAAGGGGTGAATTTTTCACACCGTAGATGGCATTCTGCAAGGCGGGATGTTGGCCTGATGTCCGATTTCGCATGGGTATTGTCCGAAGTATCTGCTGATTCTGTCCGATTTCGACTGCATCCTGTGCGGAAGGAGGCCTTTGCCATGACCTATTCTGGATTTCGCGTCATCAAAGAGGCGCTGACCGGCCATCGGGGGTGGGGCCCTGCATGGCGCACGCCAGAGCCTAAATCGCACTACGATTACGTGATCATCGGTGGCGGCGGGCACGGCCTTGCCACGGCGCACTACCTAGCCTCCGTCTACGGCCAAGCGCGCGTCGCGGTGCTGGAAAAGGGCTGGATCGGCGGCGGTAACGTAGGCCGGAACACAACGATCATCCGCTCCAACTACCTGCTCGACGGGAACGAGCCGTTCTATGAGATGTCCTTGAAGCTGTGGGAGGGGCTGGAGCAGGACCTGAACTATAACGCGATGGTCAGCCAGCGTGGTATCCTCAACCTGATCCACTCTGACGCGCAACGCGATGCATTCGTTCGGCGGGGCAATGCAATGATGCTGAACGGCGCCGATGCGGATCTGATGAGCACCGAGGATATCCTCAAACGCTATCCGTTTTTGAACGTCAACAATGCGCGGTTTCCCATCAAGGGCGGTCTTGCGCAGCACAGGGGCGGCACCGTTCGACATGATGCTGTCGCTTGGGGCTACGCGCGGGCGGCGGACAGGCGCGGCGTAGACATCATCCAGAATTGCGAGGTGACGGGCTTCCGGATCGAAAATGGCAAATGCTTGGGTGTCGAGACATCGCGCGGCTTCGTCGGCGCGGGCAAAGTGGCGGCCTGCGTCGCCGGATCGTCGGGGCGGTTGATGGCGAAGGCGGGCATGCGCCTGCCGATCGAAAGCCACGTCTTGCAGGCCTTCGTGACCGAAGGGCTGAAGCCGGTTCTTCCGGGCGTGATCACCTTCGGGGCCGGTCACTTTTATTGTAGCCAGTCCGACAAGGGCGGGTTGGTCTTTGGCGGCGACATCGATGGCTACAACTCCTATGCACAAAGGGGCAACCTGCCGGTCGTCGAAGACGTGTGCGAGGGCGGCATGGCGATCTTCCCCATGCTTGGCCGCGTGCGGCTTTTGCGGATGTGGGGCGGCATCATGGACATGTCGATGGATGGCTCCCCGATCATCGACCAGACCCATATCGAAGGGCTCTATTTCAATGGTGGCTGGTGCTACGGCGGATTCAAGGCCACGCCCGCCAGCGGCATGGCCTACGCCCATCTTCTGGCGACGGGACAGCCGCATGAGAAGGCCACGGCCTACCGCTTTGATCGGTTCGAGACGGGCCGGATGATCGACGAAAAAGGGATGGGCAATCAGCCCAATTTGCATTGAACAGTCTTAGCAAAAGTGGGCACCGGTTTTGCGGTTCGAGATTGCGAAGGAATTAGACAAGATGATTATCAATCACCCCCTCCTTGGCCCCCGCGACGCCGCTGAATTCACTTATCTGGGCGACGCCAAGATGATCCACCGCCCGACCGCGTGGGAGGCCGAGGACGCGCTGGCGCAATTCACGGAATATGGCTACCTGCGCGACAACCCCGCAGGCACCCACCGAGAGCTGTGGTTCCACGAGCAGGGCGACCGCTCCTGGCTTGTCGTGACGCGTGACACCACCACCCATGAGATCTCGGACGTGCAACTGGCCCGCGATGTCGCCCGTGCAGAGGGACGCGGCAAATGACCCAGGTTAATCGACTGCAAGGCGGCCAGATCGACCGCGCTTCGACGCTGAATTTCAGCTTCGATGGCAAGTCTTTCCAAGGTCATCCGGGCGATACGCTGGCCTCGGCGCTTCTGGCCAATGGCGTGCGCCTCATGGGGCGCTCGTTCAAATACCATCGCCCGCGCGGCCCCCTGACAGCAGGCTCGGAAGAGCCCAACGCCATGGTGGAGCTGCGCACCGGCGCGCGGCAGGAACCCAACACCCGCGCCACCACGGCGGAGCTGTTCGACGGGCTGGTGGCACGCTCACAGAACCGTTGGCCTTCGCTGTCCTTCGACGCCATGGCAATCAACGACCGCTTGTCGCCGTTTTTGACGGCGGGGTTCTATTACAAAACGTTCATGTGGCCCGCCGCGTTCTGGGAAAAGCTCTATGAGCCGATCATCAGGCGGGCGGCAGGCCTTGGCTCGATCTCATTCGAGCCGGATCCAGACACCTACGACAAAGGCTTCCTGCATTGCGATCTGCTCATCATCGGGGCGGGGCCGGCAGGCCTTTCCGCAGCTTTGACGGCCGGCCGTGCGGGGGCGCGGGTGATTCTGGCGGAAGAGGATTTTGCCCTTGGGGGCCGCCTGACGTCGGAGACCTTCACCATCGGGCAGGGCAGCGGGGCCGATTGGGCAGCGCAGGCCGTGGGCGAACTGGCCTCCATGGACAATGTCCGAGTGATGCCGCGCACCACGATCATGGGTGCTTTCGATCATGGCATCTACGGCGCGGTTGAACGGGTCAGCGATCACTTGGCTGAACCCGCTCCCGGCAAGCCGCGCCAGATCCTGTGGCGGATCTATTCGCAGCGCGCGGTCCTGTGCGGCGGCGCTACCGAGCGGCCCATCGCGTTCAACAACAACGACCGCCCCGGCATCATGCTGGCCGGTGCCATGCGCACTTACGCCAACCGCTTTGCCGCTACCCCGGCGCAGTGCGTGGCGATCTTCACTAACAACGACGACGGCCACCGCACCGCCGCCGATCTGCATGCCAAGGGCGTCAAGATCGCCGCCGTTCTCGACGTGCGGTTCGATGCGCCGATCAACCACAACTACGAGGTCCTGAGCGGCGCGCAGGTCGTGGACAGCAAGGGCAGACTTGGTCTCAGCTTCATCGAGGCAGAGTTGGCCGATGGCTCTAGCCGGACCATCGAGGCAGGCGCTTTGGCCGTTTCGGGCGGGTGGAACCCCAATGTCCACATGACCTGCCACCAGCGAGGGCGACCCGTCTGGAATGACGCGCTGGCGGCGTTTGTTCCGGACCTCATGGGTGTTCCGGGCCTGCGTGTGGCCGGTGCTGCGAAGGGGCATATGTCCACCCACGGCGCGCTGGAAACCGGCGCGGCCGAGGCTGTCGCCGCACTGGCCGATATCGGCATTACCGCCGCCCGCGCGGATCTGCCCGAGGCCGAGGATGCGCCCGTCAACATCACGCCCTATTGGACCGTTCCCGGGGCGTCCCGCGCCTGGCTGGATCAGCAAAACGACGTGACCGTGAAGGACGTGAAGCTCGCCCATCAGGAGAACTTCACCTCCGTCGAGCACCTCAAGCGCTATACCACGCTGGGTATGGCGACGGACCAGGGCAAGACTTCGAACATGGGCGGCCTTGCAATCATGGCGGAACTGGCGGGCAAACCGATCCCCGAGGTGGGAACTACGATCTTCCGCCCGCCTTACACGCCTACCGCCATTGGTGCCTTCGCGGGCCGATCCCGCGATGTAGACTTCCGCCCGACCCGCAAGACGCCCTCGCACGTTTGGGCCGAAGAGCAGGGCGCGGTCTTCGTCGAAGTTGGCATGTGGCTGCGCGCGCAGTGGTTCCCGAGACCCGGCGAGACGCATTGGCGCGAAAGCGTGGATCGCGAGGTGCTGCAAACGCGCCGCTCCGTTGGCGTGTGCGATGTGACAACCCTTGGCAAGGTAGACGTGCAGGGCACGGACGCGGCCACGTTCCTCAACAAGATCTACTGCAACGCCTTCGCCAAGCTGGCCGTCGGCAAGACCCGCTACGGCCTGATGCTGCGTGAAGACGGCATTGCCATGGACGACGGCACCGCGGGCCGCCTGGCAGAGGATCATTTCGTAGTCACCACCACCACCGCCAACGCGGTGCCAGTCTATCGCCACATGGAATTCGTGCGGCAATGCCTCTACCCCGATCTCGACGTGCAACTGATCTCCACCACCGAGGCTTGGGCGCAATACGCCGTCGCGGGGCCCAATTCCCGCGCGCTGCTGAAAAAGATCGTGGACCCGGAATTCGACATCTCCAACGAGGGGTTCGAATTCATGGCCTGCGCCAACATTACGGTCTGCGGCGGGTTGCGGGCGCGTCTCTTCCGGATCTCCTTCTCGGGCGAATTGGCCTTTGAGATCGCGGTGCCGACCCGCTATGGCGATGCGCTGATGCGCAAGATCATGGCGGCTGGCGCGGAGTTCGACGTGGTGCCCTACGGCACCGAGGCGCTCGGCGTCATGCGGATCGAGAAGGGCCACGCGGCGGGCAATGAGTTGAATGGCACGACCACGGCGCTCAACCTCGGGATGGGGCGGATGGTGTCGAAGAAAAAGGACTCGATTGGGTCTACCCTTTCGGAACGCGTGGGCCTGAACGAGGAAGACGCCCTTAAATTGGTGGGTTTCAAGCCCGTGGACTTTACCAATACCGTGCCCGCCGGCGCACACTTGATGACCAAAGGCGACCCGGTCGATGCAGCGCACGATCAGGGCTATGTCACCTCGGCCTGCTACTCGCCCAACCTTGGCTGTGCGATTGGCATCGGCTTCCTGAAATCCGGCGACACGCGGATCGGTGAAGTCATTCGCCTCGTAAGTCCGCTGACTGGCGTGGATCACGACGTTGAAGTCGTCAGCGCCCATTTCGTCGATCCGGAAGGGGAGAGGCTCCGTGCATGATCTGCAACCACTGACCGCGTTGGGCGGCACCTCCCCCCGTGAGGACATGATCGGGACCACCACGCTGACCGAACGGCCCGATATAGCGCTGGCTTCTGTTGCCGCGCGGATGGGGCAGGAAGAGGCCTGTCGTGCCCACCTTGCTGAAGTGATCGGCGCTGTGCCGGCGCCGGGCAAGGTGCAGCTGCATGATCCGGAGGCAGGGTTCTGGATGAGCCCCGATAGCTGGATGATCGGCGCGCCGTTCGCGACGCACGAGGATTTGGCCGATCAACTCAAGCAGCGGTTTGGTGATACCGCTTCCGTGACGGAGCAAACCGATGCGTGGGTTGTATTCGACCTGCGCGGCGCCGGGATGGAGGATGTGATGGAGCGGCTTTGCGCCATCGACATCCGCACCATGCAGACCGGCGACGGCACGCGGACGGTGATTGATCACCTTGGCTGCTTCCTGCTGCGGCGGGACCCTTCCGATTGGGTGCGTATCCTTGGCCCACGCTCTGCCGCCGGTTCCCTGCATCACGCGCTTGTCACGGCGATGCACTCAGTTGCCTAGATCGCGGGCACCGGAACATTGCCGTTCACGCGGAACAAGTTGATGCGCTCGCGGTCTTCGCGCGGGCTGAGGCCGAAGACCTCGGTGTAGTAACGTTTCAGAATCGACGTGCTGGAATAGCCCACGGCCTCGGCGATTTCGGTGAAGGATTGGTTGGTGTACATCACCAATTGCCGCGCGGCCTTCATCCGCATCCGCCGCAGGTAATTGGACGGGTTGAGCCCTGTGGCCTTCTTGAAACTGCGCTCCAGCTGGCGGGGCGAGATGCCGACCGCATCCGCGACATCGGACAGGCGCGGCGGGTCGGACAGTGCCGCCGAATAGATGTCAATCACGCGGGCGACATTGGCGGGCAGGGACTGTTCGGACTTGGCGACGCTGCTGATCGTCGGGATGGACTGGCGCACGTCATCGGTACGCATCATCGGGTGCTGGAACCAACACGCGACCTCGGTGGCAGTGGCTTCACCCAGCCGAGTGCGGATCAATTGCAGGGATAAATCAAACGCCGCCGCAGCGCCCGAAGCTGTTAGGATCGTATCGGAGACTTCAATCACTTGGTCCGAGGTCGGCGTATTCGGAAATTCTGCCTCAAACGCGGCCGCATAACACCAATGGACAGATATCGCGTCGCGGACCTGAACGCCGCTGCGCGTCAGGGGAAACACCCCGCCTGAGACCGCGCCAAGCGTCGTTCCGTGGCGGGCCAATCCTCGCAGGTGGCCCGCTGTACTGGCCGCCTCAAAGGGTGAATTCGGGGCCGCGAGCAGGATTAGACAATCGACGGCCAGATCACTCCTCAGAACGATATCCGCCTCGAACGACACCCCTGCGCTGGCCAGAACCTTCTCGCGTGCTTCCGACACCAATACCCATTCGAAGGTTTCCGTTTTCGAGATTTCGTTGGCCGCGCGCAGCGGCTCAATCATTGATGTCAGGCATGCCATCGGGAACCCCGGGAACAGGAGAAAACCGATCTTGTATGTGTTTGAGCGCGTCATGATGTCCACTGTGAGGAATATTTTGAGCCTTCACAAGAAACACCTAAGGTCTATCATAGAGAAAAAAGAGGTTTTTATGAACAAGATTGATCCCCCGGCACTGACGCAAAACCCTCACTCCATCAGTGAGCAGCGCGAAAACGTCCTTGAAGTGGCGATCGGGCGTGAGGTCCGCGCATACCGCAAGCAACAGAATATTACCGTGGCAGAGCTGTCGACCATGACGGGCCTGTCCATCGGCATGCTGTCGAAGATCGAGAACGGCAATACCTCGCCTTCGCTTGGTACGCTGGAATCCCTTTCCCATGCTCTGGCGGTTCCGTTGACGTCGTTCTTTCGCAAGTTCGAAGAACGCAGGCAAGCCGTGCACACCAAGGCGGGGGAAGGATCCGTCGTGGTTGCCGAGGGCACGCGCGCCGGGCACCAGTACAACCTTCTTGGGCACATCGGCTCCAACTCCAGTGGCGTCATTGTGGAGCCTTACCTGATCACTCTGACAAGCAAATCCGATACGTTCGAGATATTCCAGCATGGCGGGATCGAGACGATCTACATGCTGGAAGGCGCGGTGGATTACCGCCATGGCGACGAAGTTTACCCCCTGCGCCCTGGCGATACGCTGCATTTTGATGCCGACGCGCCCCATGGTCCAGAGCGTTTGATCGAGCTTCCCGCGCGCTATATTGCAGTGATCAGCTATCCCCAGAACACGTGACGCGCAGCGCCGCTGCTATTGGCGCAGCGGCGGCTCCGTGTCTTGGTCTGGCCAAACGCCCGGCGAGGTCGGCTGTCCGTCGTCAAACTGGCTGAGGTAGTCAAGCATCATCGGGCGGTTGTCGATGAAGCCCTTGTATGTCGCCAGTTCCACCGGCAGATCGCGCACAACGCGGTGCAACCTGCGGCCCCATTTCGGCATCGTCATCAGGTCTTGGAAACTGCACAGGTAGCAGCGGATCGGGAACACCAGTGCGTTGGAGCGTGGCAGACGGAAGAAGGTCTGCAATTCCACGCGCAGATGCTGTTTGGAGCCGATATTCTCGGGCGTCAGGGACGTCTTCTGGATGCCCCACTTGTGATAGTTCTCGGGCGATGTATCAAGCAGCGGATTGACCGTCATCGTCCAGTTCAAGCGACGTGCGGGCGCACCTTGCTGGATGTTGAGCAGGAATTTGAGCGCGCGCTTGAAAATCCCCATCTCGTGGGCCAGCGGCACCGGTGCGTGCCACTCGAAGAAATTCATGCCGATGTCGAAGTCAAGCGACCAATCGGCTTGCGTCGTGACCATGCCCGCGTCCATCCACAACATCTCGTCGCGTTGATCCAGCACGCAGAAATCGCCCTGCGCCTGCCGAGTGATGTATTCCATCGGGCCGTAGGGCAGGGTGGTCTCGTCAAGGAAAGTGAAGGTGTCGTCGATACCTAGCGGCTTGTTGACCCAGCGCCACGTGTCGCCGTCGCGGTGCAACTCGAACAGGTCCGGGTAATCCTCGGACTTCGAAACCATGATCAACTCTAGCAAGTCCCAGCCCGCCAGCGTCATATGGGGCAGGGACTGACACCGCAGCGGATCATCGGCCAGCACCATGGCGCGGTCGCGCATCTCGGCGACGTAATGCTCATCCACATCAAAGCGCTTCTCGTAGACCGAGCCCTCGGGCCCCCCCCGGTGCTGCTCCATGTTGACGGCATACATGTAGCTGTCTTCGTGGAACGGGAAGGGAAAGCGTTTGATCGCCCAAGCGGAGTTGTGAAACGAGTAGTCGTCGCGGAACGTTTCGTCGTTGAATTGGATGGTCATGTTATTTCCCTTTCACGCAACTTGGCCGAAAACCGGTACCCACTGTTCGGGATGCGTTCATCTGTCTAGCTCCAGCGTGCCGAGGAACCGGCTGACGCAGGGCATGATTTTCTCGCCGCTGGCATGTTGTTCGTCGTCCAGCCAATGGTCTCGGTGGATGAAATCTCCGTCCGCTTTGACGACGTCTGTCTCACATTGTCCGCACGCCCCGCCCCGGCACAGGAAGGGCGCATCCACGCCCGCCCGCTCGATGGCTTCCAGCAGGCTTTCTGTCTCGCCCACGGTGATTATCTTGTCGGACTTGCACAGCCGGACTTCGAACTCCTTGCCTGGCTGCGGCGCGAGGAATTCTTCCGAATGCACCTGCGCATCCGGCCAACCGGACGCTGAGGCCGTGGCATGAATCCAGCCGATCATACCTTTGGGCCCGCAGACATAGGCATTGGTGCCAAGGGGTTGACCGTCCAACAGGTTTTCCAGCGGGATCGATTGGCTCTGGTCGTCATAGTAGACGTAGACCTTGTTGGGATACTTGTAGCGCAGCTGA
Organism: Gymnodinialimonas phycosphaerae; assembly: GCF_019195455.1. Classification (NCBI taxonomy): domain Bacteria; kingdom Pseudomonadati; phylum Pseudomonadota; class Alphaproteobacteria; order Rhodobacterales; family Paracoccaceae; genus Gymnodinialimonas; species Gymnodinialimonas phycosphaerae. The sequence goes on from NZ_JAIMBW010000001.1 coordinate 877,318, forward strand.
TCTACGTAGGTGCCAAGGGCTTCGGTCCGCACGGCGTAGTGCAATTCCCAATTGCCGTTGGAGCGTTCCAGTTGCGCGATCATCGACATGAAGGGCGTAATGCCAATACCGCCGGCAAAAAACAGATGCTTGCGGGCGCGCAAATCCATCGAGAACAGGTTAATGGGGACAGAGATGTTCATCTTGTCCCCGACCTTCACGTTGCGGTGCATGAACAGCGACCCGCCCCGGCCCTGATCGTCGCGGCGCACCGAAATGGCATAGGTGGACAGATCGCCTGGGTCGCTCATCAGAGAGTAGGGGTTGAGGCGGGTTCGGTCGCCGTCCTGCATCTCCACCACCGTATGGGCACCGCCGGAAAACGGCGGAAAAGCGGCACCGTCCACGCGAGAGAACTCGAACCGGGTGACCAGTTCATTAATTGGCACAACGGCGCTGACCACGACCGCCAGCTGTTCGGCACCGGGTTTGGCTTTTTGGGGGGCGGCGCTCATGAGTACAGCTCCACGGGGTCAGGGACATTTCCGGGGTCTTCGGCGTCGATGCACACGCCCTGATAGGCGGCGAGGCGGCGCGAGTAATGATCACGCACGAACAGATGCAGCCCGCAGTGGGCGCATTGGAACGGGTCATACATGACATCTTCGGTGATGCCCTTGCAGTGCACGCATTGCATGCGCCGCGCCACTGATCCGCGATGTTCCGTCTGGATCGAGGTGTGCGGGATGCCCGCGGCCATCGCCTCGCTTTCGGCCTGACCCATCAGGCCTTCGGTGCCCGTCAGGTAAATCTGCAAGCCCTGATGCGCGTTCTCCAGCACATGGCGCAGCCGAGGGACCGCGGCCGCGTAGGAAGGCCCCTCATAGAATTGCGCGGGCTCCAGCACGCGAAGTTGATCGGCGAAATCGGTGCCCTTGGGAATGAAGATGATATGCGCTTTGGCCATCAGATCCGTGTTCTGAGCCGCAAGGTCGAGGATCGCCTCGGCACCCTCGGCATCAGCCACAAACAGATGCGCCTTGCCGGGACGTGGCTTCAGCGTGCCGTAGACAGGGCGGCTTTTGATGCTTTCCGGAAACTGGAATGTCGACATCGTGTCGGATGCTCCGTGCAATCGTGCGAGATGGAAAGGGGCGCCCCGCTGGTCGGGACGCGCCCCCGTGATTGGGTCAACCCTTGGCGGTGCGGATCTTCTTCTCGGTGTCGTAGAAGGGCATTTCCTCGGCGGTTGCCGCCAATTCCGTGCCGTCCGGCTGCACCACGGTCAGAGCCGTGCCAGCGACGGCCACGGAGGGATCAAGCCGCGCGATGGCGACGGAGTAGTTGTTCAACTCCGATGACAGGCCGTAGGTGATGACGCCGACGTCCTTGCCGTCGTGGTGGACGCGGGCAAACATCTCCATCTGATCCATGCTGTCGCTCAACTTCACGCCATAGATCTTGAACCGCTCCTTGCCTTTCATGGCGTAGTGGTTCTCGGACCCCACAAAGCCCTCCTTGCCGGGAGAGACGGTGAATTCGAGGCCCAGTTCCCACAGGCTGTCGCCTGCTGGCGTGCCGTCCTCAAACGGGAACGTCTCGGAGTTGTCGCCGGGATAGAACAGCAAATACGACTCAATCCGCAGCATATCGAGGGTGGAGAACTGCGTCGGGCGAATGCCCATCGCTTCGCCGTTGGACAGGATCTGATCCCAGATCTGCACCGCGTGCTTGCTTTGGCAGAAAATCTCATACCCGCGCTCGCCCGTATAGCCAGTGCGCGAGATCATCACGGGGCAACCGAACAATTTCGTCTGCATGATGCCGAAATAGGCGAGGTCACGAATGCCCGGCACATATTCAGCCAGGAAATCGACCGCGACCGGGCCTTGCAGAGACATGTCGTGCATGTCGTCGTCGAAGATCATCGCAACGTTCTTGCCTGCTGCAGCGGCGGCCATCTGTTCCATGCCCGTGCCAGTGCCGTGGACGACCATCCACGAGTTGACCGACAGGCGGTAGATCACGCAGTCGTCCACGAACAGCCCACGGGTATCGAGCATACAGGCATAAACCGCGCGCCCCGGCATGATCTTTTCGACGTTGCGCGTGGTGGTGCGGTCAATGACGTAGGCGGCATCGGGCCCGGTCAGGTGAACCTTCTTGAGGCCCGATACATCCATGAGACCTGCCTTGGTACGGATTGCCTCATAATCGGCTTTCGCACGTTCGGGCGTGTGGTCATAGAACCACGCGGTGCCCATGCCGTTCCAGTCCTCAAGTTCCGCGCCGATCGCTTCGTGACGCTGCGCAAGCGCGGACGTTCTCCATAAAATGGCCATCTTGACCCCCCTGTTCATGATCTTTTTGTCTGGCCAGTATTCAGACGTATGCCGGGTCTAAAATCAATACTGTCGTGCAGATTTTTTTCCTAACAGGCAAATAAATCGGGGATGCCGCGCGTTGCCTTCAGACCCAGACTTAAATGCCGAGCCACTCAAATTGTTGACAGAACGTCGCAGAACTAGCATCGTCAGTAAAAAAATATTCCTAAAGGGCAACCAGTGCCTACGCGAAGGGAGCGAAAAAGTGGACGGTAATCTTAACGCACTGACAACCATATTCACCGAGTTCTACTACTGGGTGACCGTTGTTTTCATGTTCTTAATCCACGTCGGGTTCTGCATGTACGAGGTGGGCGCAAGCCGCAGGCGAAACCATATGCACACGTTGATGAAGAACGTGATGGTGATTCCCCTTGTCACGGTGACCTTCTTCTTCTTTGGCTGGTGGATCTACTGGGCTTTCCCGATGTTCCCGTTCTTCGGTGGCCTTGATCTGGAGGCCGGTGCGGCCAACCTTCCGTGGGCGGACACGATGGGCCCGAATGCAGGAGACAGGATCACGGGCGTTTTCTGGGCGGCGTTCCTGCTGTTCTCTTGGACGGCCGCTTCAATCGTCTCAGGCTCGGTCATCGAGCGAATTCGGTCTTCGGCGCTTTGGGTCCATGCGGTCCTGATTGGTTCCGTCTGGTGGATCATCGACGCGGCCTGGGGCTGGCACTATGGCGGCTGGATGGTGCAATACCTCGGCTACCACGATGCCTATGCGTCCGGCGTGATCCACGCCATCGCGGGCGGCTACGCCTTGGGGGTGATCACCGTGCTTGGGCCCCGTATCGGCAAATTCGCCGCCGACGGCACGCCGCGCGATATCCCGCCGCACAATCCATGGATGCTGACGATCGGCATCTTCCTGATCTACACAGGCTTCTGGGGTTTCTATGCGGCGTGCAACGTGCCTCTCATTTCGGCAGAAGCCATTGGTGGACAGATCACTGGCGTTACGTGGACGGCCACGAACATCTATCTGGCACCTACGACGCTTTCGGGCATCACCTTCAACTTCCTGATGTCGCTGTCTGGCGGTTTGATGATGGCTTACGTCGTGTCCAGAGGAGATGCGTTCTGGACCTTCTCCGGCGGTTTGGCAGGGGTGATCACCGCCTCTGCGGGCAACGATCTGTACCATCCGATCCAGGCCATGCTGATTGCAGCCGTCGGCGTCTTCCTTGCCTACAAACTGCACTACTGGGTCGAGAAAAAGTTTAAGCTGGACGATGCGGTTGGGGCCGTTGCCGTTCACGGCTATGCAGGCTTCATTGGTCTGGTCATTGCTGGCTTCGTTCTGTGGGGCGCTCCGTCGTCGCCATTCGAGGGTTACGCGACGATCAACCCGTTGGGTCAATTTGTCGGTGCCTTGATCATGTTTTTCGGCCTTGGTTTCCTGCCCGCGTTCATCGTGGCCAAGATGCAAGCGGCGGCAGGCGTGCTTCGCATCCCCGAAGAGGTGGAGCTTCAAGGTCTCGATTACGCCGAGCATCACGCCTACGAGGATGCGAAAGCCGAGATCATCGAGGCCGACAAAGCCTACCTCGCCAACAAAATCACCCCTGCTGAATAAGGAGAACCTGACATGTCTACGATTGGATATCCAAACTGGGCCGTTGATATGGCTGATGTCGGGGCGATCTACCCCTTCCAAGGCTGGGAAATACCGATGGTCGTTGCCGGCGTCGTTTTCTGGCTGGCGTGGCACCGCATCCAGTTTGTCCGCGAGGGACAGCACCTGGAAGAGGCGCGCAAGCAGGTAATAGACCATGAGCGCATTCAGAAAAGTGTCGAGCGCTACTGACTCCACGCTCCAAAACTATCGCAACGAGAGAGAGGCGGGCCGATGCGCTCGCCTCTTTCTTTTTGCCTGAGGTGAAAATAATATTCTTCACAGTTGAGGCGACGCATGTTCGATGCTAACGTCTGAGTCTCAAAAGTTTTCATATGTCGGAGGCCCAGGCTTATGTGCGGAATCGTAGGTCTATTTCTAAAGGACAAGGCGTTGGAGCCGCAGCTCGGCAATCTGTTGACCGACATGCTCATCACCATGACGGACCGTGGGCCCGATAGCGCCGGGATCGCCATCTACGGTAGCGAAACGACCGATCACGCCAAGTTGACGATTCAGTCCGATGAGGCTGACACGGCCTTTGACGGGCTGGCCAAGGCGCTGGGTGACACAATCGACGCGCCTGTCAGCCTGGCACAGAAGGACACTCACGCGGTGCTGGACTTGCCAGCCGACAAGGTGGCGGAAGCCCGGGCTGCTTTACGTGAAATCAACAGCTCGATCCGGGTCATGAGCACCGGCGACACGTTGGAGATCTACAAAGAAGTCGGCTTGCCCAAAGACGTCGCCGCCCGTTTCGAGATTTCCGGGATGTCGGGTAGTCACGGCATAGGCCACACGCGCATGGCGACGGAATCTGCCGTCACGACGATGGGCGCGCATCCGTTCAACACCGGCTCTGATCAATGTCTTGTGCACAATGGTTCCCTTTCCAACCACAACTCCCTGCGCCGCAAGCTACGCCGTGAGGGGGTGCATATCGAGACTGAGAACGATACCGAAGTGGCCGCAGCCTATCTGACGTGGAAGATGCGAACCGGCTCGACCCTCGGGGAAGCCTTGGAAAGCAGTCTTGACGATCTGGATGGGTTCTTCACCTTCGTCGTGGGGACCAAGGACGGCTTTGGCGTGGTGCGCGACCCAATCGCCTGCAAGCCCGCCGTCATGGCCGAGACCGATCAATACGTGGCCTTCGGCAGCGAATATCGCGCCTTGGTGAACCTGCCGGGTATCGAAACTGCCCGTGTCTGGGAGCCTGAGCCCGCAACCGTCTATTTCTGGAACCACTGAAATGCAGATATTTGATCTGGAGGCGGAAGGCCTTCGCGCCCTGAATTCCACGCTGCACGCGCAGGCGGAACACACCAACCAGACCGTTTGGGAGATCGTCAATCCCAAGGGCTCTCACGCGATTGCCGTGGGTCTTGATGCGCCGATCGAGGTGAATGTGAAGGGCTCGACCGGGTATTATTGCGCTGGCATGAACAAGCAGGCGACGATCAACGTCCATGGTTCCGCCGGTCCCGGAGTGGCCGAGAACATGATGAGCGGCACGGTCGTGATTGATGGCGATGCCTCGCAATACGCAGGTGCGACCGGTCATGGCGGAACGCTTGTCATCAAAGGCAATGCGTCGTCGCGCTGTGGGATTTCCATGAAGGGGATCGATATCGTCGTGCACGGTAATGTCGGCCACATGAGCGCGTTCATGGCGCAATCGGGCAACCTCGTTGTGTGCGGCAACGCGGGGGACGCACTAGGCGACAGCATCTACGAGGCAAGGTTGTTCGTGCGCGGATCCGTCAAATCGCTCGGTGCCGATTGCATCGAGAAAGAGATGCGGCCCGAGCACCTGAAGATCCTCGCCGATCTGCTGGAACGCGGCGGTTGCGACGCAAAGCCGGAAGAGTTCAAGCGCTATGGCTCTGCCCGCCAGCTCTACAATTTCAACATCGACAATGCGTATTGAGGAGATGACCGTGAAAGACACGAAATCAGACGGCATCCCCCGGACGACGCCGATTCAATCCGCCACCTTCTCGCAATCCATCAATGCTGAAATTCGGCGTGCGGCGGCGACAGGTATCTACGACATTCGCGGCGGTGGTGCGAAGCGCAAGGTGCCGCATTTCGACGACCTGCTGTTTCTGGGCGCCTCGATCAGCCGGTACCCTTTGGAAGGCTACCGTGAGAAGTGCGAGACCTCGGTCACACTTGGCGGGCGCAACGCCAGTTGCCCGATAGAGCTGGATATCCCGGTCACCATCGCGGGCATGTCCTTCGGGGCGCTGTCGGGTCCGGCGAAAGAAGCCTTGGGTCGGGGTGCCACGCTGGCGGGTACGTCCACGACCACGGGTGACGGTGGCATGACGCAGGAAGAACGCGGCCATTCCAACAAGCTGGTCTATCAATACCTGCCGTCGCGCTACGGCATGAACCCCGATGACCTGCGCAAGGCCGACGCGATCGAGGTTGTGGTGGGGCAGGGCGCCAAGCCCGGTGGTGGCGGCATGTTGCTGGGTCAGAAGATCAGCGACCGTGTCGCCGAGATGCGTAACCTCCCCAAGGGGATCGACCAGCGCTCGGCCTGTCGTCACCCCGATTGGACGGGCCCCGATGATCTTGAAATCAAGATCCTCGAGCTGCGCGAGATCACCTCTTGGCGGGTGCCGATCTACATCAAGGTTGGTGGCGCGCGGCCTTATTTCGACACAACGCTGGCCGTGAAAGCGGGCGCCGATGTAGTGGTTCTGGACGGGATGCAAGGCGGCACGGCGGCAACGCAGGACGTGTTCATTGAACACGTAGGCCAGCCCATTCTGGCGTGTATCCGCGAGGCCGTGCGCGCGTTGCAAGACCTTGGAATGCACCGTGAGGTGCAGCTGATCGTCTCGGGTGGCATTCGCACCGGTGCGGACGTGGCCAAATGCATGGCGTTGGGTGCCGACGCGGTCGCCATTGGCACCGCCGCCCTGATTGCGCTTGGGGACAATGACCCGCGGTGGGAAGACGAGTATCAGAAGCTCGGCACCACGGCTGGCGCCTACGATGACTGGCACGAAGGGCGCGATCCCGCTGGTATCACGACGCAGGACCCCGAGTTGATGGCGCGGTTTGACCCGGTCGAGGGCGGACGCAGGCTCAACAATTACCTCAAGGTGATGACGTTGGAGGCGCAGACCATCGCGCGGGCTTGCGGCAAGAGCCACCTGCACAATCTGGAGCCAGAGGACCTCTGCGCCCTGACGATGGAGGCGGCCGCGATGGCAAGAATCCCGCTCGCAGGCACCGATTGGTACCCCGGCAAACCCGGCACAAGTTACTAAAACACAAGAAGGGCGCGGCTGTAAGGCACGCGCCCTCACTCGTTCACGACAGGGAAACAAGATGACGACTGACCTTGCCAAATTCGCCGAAGACAACGGCGTCAAATACTTCATGATCTCTTTCACGGATCTCTTCGGTGGCCAACGCGCCAAACTGGTGCCCGCCCGCGCGATTGCGGGCATGCAGGAAGACGGCGCGGGTTTTGCGGGTTTTGCCACGTGGCTGGACCTGACGCCTGCGCATCCCGATATGCTTGCCGTGCCAGATCCGGACGCGGTGATAATCCTGCCTTGGAACCGTGAAATTGCCTGGGTCCCCGCCGATTGCGTCATGGAGGGTGAGCCGGTCGATCAGGCGCCGCGCAACGTATTGCGCAAATTGATCGCTGAGGCGGCCGAAGAAGGCATGCACGTCAAGACTGGCATCGAGGCCGAGTTCTTTCTTCTGACGCCCGCAGGCGACCAGATCAGCGATAGCTTCGATACCGCAGAAAAGCCCTGCTACGACCAACAAGCCTTCATGCGCCGCCTCGATGTGATCCGTGAAATCAGCGATCACATGCTGGAGCTGGGATGGAATCCCTACCAGAACGACCACGAGGATGCGAACGGTCAGTGGGAAATGAACTGGGATTACGACGATGCGTTGAAGACCGCCGACAAGCACTCGTTCTTCAAGTTCATGGCCAAATGCGTCGCGGAAAAGCACGGCTACCGGGCGACGTTCATGCCAAAGCCGGTTGAGGGTCTGACGGGCAACGGCTGTCACGCCCATATCTCGGTCTGGGACGCGCCCGGTGCTGACGCCAAAACCAACGTCTTCGCGATGGAGCCCAATGACAGCAGCCAAACCGCAGAGCTTGGCCTGTCCGAGAAAGGTCGACACTTTCTTGGCGGCATCATGAAGCACGCCAGCGCCTTGGCCGCGATCACCAACCCCACCGTCAACAGCTACAAACGAATCAACGCGCCCCGTACCATGTCGGGTGCAACCTGGGCCCCAAACTCGGTGACCTGGACGGGCAACAACCGCACCCACATGGTCCGTGTGCCGGGTCCCGGCCGGTTTGAGCTGCGCCTTCCCGATGGCGCTGCCAATCCCTACCTGTTGCAAGCCGTGATCATCGCGGCAGGTCTGTCGGGCGTGCGCTCCCAAGCCGATCCCGGCAAGCGTCACGATATCGACATGTACGCCGATGGCCACAAGGTACGTGGCGCGCCGAAGTTGCCCCTCAACATGCTCGATGCCTTGCGGGAATACGACAAGGACAAAGGCCTGAAGGCGGCGATGGGCGAAGAATTCAGCGCCGCATTCCTGAAGATGAAGCATCAGGAATGGGACTCCTACGTGTCGCATTTCAGCCGGTGGGAAAAAGAAAACACGCTCGATATCTGATGCGCCCGTCCGACAGATAATTGGAAATTCTGTGGCCAGGCGGACGACCGCTGTGGCCCCTATTAAATTCGAGGAGTCCTGTGATGACCAAACGTATCGCTGTTCTGGGTGCAGGCCCATCCGGGCTTGCCCAACTGCGCGCCTTCCAATCCGCCGCGGCCAAGGGGGCGGACATTCCCGAAATCGTCTGTTTCGAGAAGCAATCCAATTGGGGTGGGCTATGGAACTACACGTGGCGCACGGGGCTGGATCAATACGGAGAGCCGGTCCACGGCTCCATGTATCGGTACCTGTGGTCCAATGGCCCGAAAGAAGGGTTGGAGTTCGCGGATTATTCGTTCGAAGAGCATTTCGGCAAACAGATCGCCAGCTACCCGCCGCGTGCAGTTCTTTTCGACTATATCGAGGGACGGGTGAAGAAGGCGGGCGTGCGCGACTGGATTCGGTTCGAGACGGCGGTCAAGGATGTGCAGTTTGACGACGGCCAATTCAAGGTGACCGTCAAGGACCTGCCCGGCGACCGGGTGTATTCCGAGCAGTTCGACCATGTAATCTGCTGCACTGGCCACTTCTCCACCCCCAACGTCCCGCAATTCGACGGGTTCGAGAGCTTTCAGGGTCGCGTCTTGCACGCCCACGATTTTCGCGATGCGGTGGAGTTCAAGGGGCAGGACATCCTGATCATCGGAACCAGTTATTCGGCCGAGGATATCGGCTCGCAGTGCTGGAAATACGGTGCGAAGAGCATCACCGTCAGCCACCGCACGGCGGCGATGGGCTATGACTGGCCCGACAATTGGGACGAGGTGCCTTTGCTGACGAAGCTTGACGGCAAGACGGCGCACTTCAAGGACGGCACGTCGCGCGAGGTCGACGCGGTGATCCTGTGCACCGGGTACCAGCATCATTTCCCCTTCATGGCCGACGACCTGCGCCTGCGCACGGCAAATCGGTTGGCAACGGCAGACCTCTACAAGGGCGTGGCCTTCGTGGATAATCCGGCGTTGTTCTACCTCGGCATGCAGGACCAGTGGTTCACCTTCAACATGTTCGACGCGCAGGCCTGGTGGGTGCGCGATGTGATCATGGGAAGGATCGCCCTGCCGGATCGCGCGACGATGGAGGCCGACGTTGCCGACCGCGTGGCGCGCGAGGATGCGGGCGAGGATGACTATGATGCGATCTGGTATCAGGGCGACTACATCAAGGAATTGATCGCCGAGACGGACTATCCCAGCTTCGATGTGGAGGGGGCTTGCAAGGCCTTCAAAGCCTGGAAAGGCCACAAGAAGGCGGGCATCATGACGTTCCGCGACAACGGCTATAAATCGGTCATTACGGGGACGATGGCCCCCAAGCATCATACGCCGTGGAAGGACGCGCTGGATGACAGCCTGGAGGTCTACCTTCAGAACTGAACCGGAGAAATCCGGGGCTCGAGCCCGGGGGGGGTGCAGGGATTGTGCGGGGGGGCTGTGCAGGGTGTGCTCAAGCTTGAGCACACCACCTAAACACCCGAAATACAACGAAAACCCGATTTTCGTTTACCTTTTGTTAGCCCTTTTCACCCCTGTACGCGCAAGATCACGTGGGTCTCTTGCAGCGCCGCCTTGTCCTTGAGCGCGACGCTGATGCCATCGGTAAACGTCAACAGATCATAGCTGTCGGGGTGGTTTACGGGCGTGTCCGTGGCCAGCGGTGCGCCCCGGCAGGACGTGACCTGAGACACCAGCGCCGCGAAGGCGGCCTGCGCCGCGTCGGAGCGGTAAGCAAACGCCCAGTTGCAGGCCAGCGACCGCGCCCCGCCCAGTTCCAGGACGCGGCGGCACGTGGCCAGCGCGCCCGTGTCATCGGTGAAGGCAAAAACCACGTCACCGTCTTCGGGAACCGCCGCCGTGGCCTGTAGTGCCGAGAGGGTTTGGCAAAAATCCGTGTCGGCATGGACCTGGGCAGTGGCCAGGCCGAAGGCGACCAGGGCAGGAGCGACCCGGATCATTCCGCGACCAATTGCTCGCCTTCAAGCACCTCGAACGGGGTTGGCGGGGTCGTGCGGCTGAGCCAGTAGTACTCGTCCATCCAGATCATCACCAACAATCCCTCCCATTCCGTGTCACCGGGCCAGAGACTTTGGTATTCGTCGTTTTCGGGGTCGACACGCCATTCACCTCGGGTGGTGCGGGCGTCGGGCTGCGCGAATAGCGTCACGCCGTCGGTGCCGAAATACTGCCGATAAGGTGTCCCTTCCCATAGTCCGACCGCCGTGTTCCCGCTGAGCAGTTGCGTCACCTCTTCGGCGTCCAGTTGCACGGCAACCGGCTGCGCAAAGGCGGAGGTGCTGAGCATCATCAGCGCGCCTGTCAGAACATGTCTCACGGGTATCATCCTTTGGTGTCTCCTCGCCAATCGGGCAGGTCGTTGACCAACATCTGAGCGGCCCTGTGCAACGTCACGCGGACCGCCGCAGGAACCTTGTCGTCCAGGCCGCAATCGCAGATCGCGCGGTCCATGGTGTCCAGCCACATCTGGGCGTCAGCCTGCCGAATAGGGACATGGGCGTGGATTTCCCGCAGGTCCATGTGACCGTGCTTTTCGAAATAGTAACGCCGCCCGCCAAGGAAGCCGCAGAGGAAATTGAACTGCTCGGTCCGGGTGTGGTTCAGTCCATGGCCGCGAAAATGGAGCCTGTGCATCTGGTGCAGGGCAGGGTCGCTTTCCAACAGATCGTAGAAGCGCGTGACCAGCCGGTCGAGCGCCTCTTCTCCGCCGATCTGATCAAGCGCGCCGTCCATCTATGATCGGGGCTTGGTCTTTTGCGGATCGTAGTGGGCAAAGGGCACGATTTCCGCCGGAATGCGCTTTTGATGACCGTCGAGCTTGCCGATTTCAACCTGCGTTCCGACCGCGTGATGGGCCACGTCCACGCGGGCCAGCGCGATGTTCTTGCCCAATATGGGAGAGCGCATGGAGGACGTGACCTCGCCAATCTGTGCGCGCCCGATGTGGATGCAATCGCCGTGGGTCACGTCGATATTGCTGTCGATATCAAGGCCCACAAGCTTGCGCGCGGGATGCTCTTTGCGGCGGAGCAATGCGTCGCGCCCGATGAAATCATCGGTCTTGGACTTCAGCGGCACGGTAAAGCCGATCCCGGCCTCGAACGGGTCGGTCTGATCGCTGAAATCGTAGCCTGCAAAGATCAGCCCCGCCTCGATCCGCACCATATCAAGCGCTTCAAGACCCATCGGCTTCAGGCCGAAGTCGCGGCCGACGTCCCAGATGGCATTGAAAATCTCTTCGCAATCCTTGGGGTGGCACATGACCTCATACCCCAATTCGCCGGTATAGCCGGTGCGGGACACGACGAACGGCGTGCCGCCTTCGTTGTGAAGCCGGGCGGGGGTGTGGCGGAACCAGCCGAGCTGGTCGAATTCTGGATTGTGCGGCGCGGTCCAGACCAGCTTGCGCAACAGGTCGCGCGAGTTGGGGCCTTGGACGGCGACGTTATGGAGCTGATCGGTAGAGGAGCGGATGAGCACGCGGAGGCCAAGTTTCTCGGCCTGTTCGCGGATCCATTCGCCGCCGTAGTCGCTGCCGCCGATCCAGCGGAAGTTGTCTTTGCCAAGCCGGAAGACGGTGCCGTCATCGATCATGCCCCCATGCTCGTAGCACATCGCAGTATAGACGACGCCGCCAACGGCCAGCGTCTTCATGTTACGGGTGAAGACGTATTGGCAGAGCGCCTCGGCGTCGGGCCCGGTGATCTCGAACTTCCTGAGCGGGCTGAGGTCCATCATCACCACCGCTTCGCGGCAGGCGTGGTATTCCTCGATCGGGCCCGCCTCGGCGAAGCAATTGGCGAGCCAGTAGCCGTTGTATTCGATGAAGTTACGGGTGTGCTTGGCGAAGCAATCGTGAAAGCCGGTTTGTTTGGTCATTTTGGGCTCCGCCTCTGGGGTCGCCCGGAAGGCGATGGCGCGTTGGAATTTCTCTTGTCCGCTGTAGGTGCGAACGTGGATGTCGGTGGGGTTCCAGCCGTTGGCGGCTGTGGTGTCATCGGGGCAGGCGGAGGTGACGCAGACGATATCGGTCAGCGCGCGCAGCAGCACGTAGTCGCCGGGGCGCGACCACGGCTCATCGCTGTACATGACGCCGTGATCATCAATGGCGGTGTTGAAGAAGAAGTTGATCGCCATCCAGCCCGGGCGGCCCGTGACGTTGAACTGCGACAGCGCGGTGTTGAAATTCTCCGAGCAATTGGCGTGGCCCGGATAGCCGATGTCGTCATAGTATTTGGCCGAGCAGGCGAGCGCGAAAGCGTCGTGGCGTCCGCAGGTGTCCTGGACCACTTCGACCAGCGGCATCATTTCCTGGTCATAGTATTTCGCGTGCAACCCTGGCATCGGGTAGGAATGGCCCATGAGTGTGCGGGTGGTAGTGACGTCGAGCGCGTGTTCAATGCCGCGGTCCAGCTTGCGGGCGGAGAAGCACTCGAAATCCGTGCATTGACGGCCGTCGACATCCTGGATCTGGATGTAGTCACCGGCCTTGACGAAATACGCCTCTGCGGTGGCAGAGTGCACGCGGATATTCTCGATCGGGTCGGCCAGAGGGTCGGGCAGGGTGTGGCCTTTGTGGGGCTTGATCTTGGCCCGCGTGATCCAGACGGTCAAGGGCGAGGCGGTATCTTGCGCCTCATAATCCATCTGGCCCGAAGGGTTGGGATGGGGTGCTGCGATGATCGCGATGCCATCGGCCTGCACGGTGAATTCCTCCGCTGTCCCGGCGGGGGTAGTGGCTTCAAACAGGTGAATGGCCTGCATGGCGGCGGGATCGATGCCGCGCGTCTCCAGCCCAAGACGGAAGCCGCGCAGAGAGGTGTCGCTGCTGGCCAGAAGCCGCTGCAAACCGCCCGCAGGCGCGGTGGCCTTGACGTCCAGCAGGTCCGCATGACGGCCCCCGGTGGCGGCGCAGACAAGTTCGCACGGCTGCCCGCCCTCGGTGTTCTCCACCTTGATCTTGTCGCCCGCCTCGATCGGGATCAGAACCGCACCGCAGCCTTCGACGACATAGCGTTCGGTGCCCGGGGGCAGGGTGAAGACGGACGGCACGAAGCACTTGCTTGGTTTCGGTGGTCCCTTCACGACTTCGGGGTACTGGTCGTCGAGCATACAGACCTCATGTGCAACCTGTGTGTTGCCTAAGCGGAAAATTTCTTTAACTGTAAGAAAAGATGAAGACGGATCAATATCAAACTTCGGCGCAGACAGCCGCAGGTGCACAAAAACCGCGCTTTGCCGTGAACAACTGGCATCTTACATCGGGAGGGCGCCTTTGGCCTCATTAATGCTAGGCCTTCTGGGCGCGTTCTCTTGGGCGGTGCACGACCTGTGCGTGCGCAAGGTCAGCGCGACACAGGGCGCGTTCCCACCGCTGGTCTCGGTTCTCGTCCTTGGAAGCCTCGTGGCGTTGCCCCTGACGCTGATCTGGGCAGAGCCTGCCACGGCCCCGCCCGGGGCCTACTGGCGCGCCATCGCGGCGGGGGTGTTCTACGCTGTGGCAGGGGTCGGCCTCTACAAGGCATTGGGCATCGGGCCCGTGCGTCTCGTGGCCCCGATCATCGGCGCCTATCCGATCGTGTCGATGGGGTTGGCGGCGTATTCAGGCAGCCCCTTGACCATCGTTCATTGGCTTGCCGTTTTTGTCGTCATCGGCGGTGTCGCCTTTATTGCCATCAGCAGTGACGAGGGCGCGTCGGATGGCGACAAGGCGCAAGCGATTGGCTGGTCACTTCTTTCCGGCCCCGGCTTCGCGATTGCCTTCGCATTGAGCCAATCCGCGACGATGCTGGCGGATGAATGGACCATGCTGATGCCGATGCGCATCGCGGCCATCGCCGCGACCCTTTTGCTGGCATTGGCGTTGCGGGAAGGCTTGTTGCCGCAACGCAAGTCCTTGTGGATCTTTCTGATCATGGGGACGCTGGATGTCATTGCCATCGTTTCCGTCTCGGCCGCGGGCAGCTTTGCGTATCCGGAGTTCGCCGCCGTGGCGGCATCGACCTTCGGGCTTATCACAGTCGTCCTTGCGACGATCTTTCTGGGCGAACGGTTGCGAGCACCACAATGGACGGCGGTGGTGGCGGTCTTTGCCGCCATCGGGTCGCTGGGGCTCTAGATCCAGCCTGCCGCGCGCTGGCGTTGATGGGCCACAGTTGCATTGCGCATGAGGATCGCAACAGTCACTGGCCCGACGCCTCCGGGCACCGGCGTAACCCAGCCCGCGACTTGCGATACGGGCCCTGTCGCCACATCGCCGACGATCCGCGTCTCACCATCCACATCAATCTGGTTGATGCCGATGTCGATGACCGCCGCCCCCGGCTTGATCATGTCCGCGCCAACCAGATGCGCCTTGCCCACGGCGACCACCACGACATCCGCGCGACGGGAATGCATCGCGACCGAGCGTGTCATGTGGTGGCACACAGTCACCGTGGCACCTTCCGCCATCAGCATCATCGCCGCCGGTTTGCCGACGATTTCCGAATGCCCGATCATCACGACCTCCAGCCCCTCCATCGTCAGGCCCGTGGCCCGGATCAATTCCACCGCCGCCGAGGCGGTACACGGCGCCAGTGCCACGTCGTTGTAGACGATATTTCCGATGGAGGCCGGGTTCATGCCCTCCACATCTTTCAGGGGATGGATAGCCGATTGCAGGGAGCGCACGTTGATATGTGCGGGAATGGGCCGTTGCAGGATGATGCCCAGAACGCTCGGGTCATCGTTCATGGCCTGAATGCGGGCCTTGGCCTCTTCCGGTGTGGTATCGGCAGGCCAGATCTGTTCGTCGAAGGGGATCCCGGCCGCCTCGGCCGCCCGCTTCTGGTTGCGGATGTAGACGGCGACCTCGGGGATGTCGCCAATGGCGATGGAGACGAGCGTGCCGATCGCAGGATGGTCGCCCACGTAGGCCCGCACGTCGGACAGGATGCGGTCCCGCACCGGTGCACCCCGCAACACCATGTGATCAGCGACGTCTTTCATCGTGTATTCCCTGTCGTTCAGGTGCTGTCCGTTCAGAACAGCCCCTCGATCTCGCCCGCGTTGTTGAGGTGGATGGCCTCGGCCGAGGGTTTGCGGGGCAGGCCCGGCATGGTCATGATCTCGCCGCAGACCGCGACGATGAAGCCGGCGCCCGCGCTCAGGCGCACTTCGCGGACGGGGATGGTGAAGCCCGTCGGCGCGCCCCGCTCGTTCGGGTCGGTGGTGAAGGAGTACTGGGTTTTCGCCATGCAGACGGGCAGGTTGCCATAGCCCTGATCCTCCCACAGCTTCAACTGATCGAGGGTTTTCTTGTCCATCACCGCCTCATCGGCGCGGTAGATGCCTTTGCAGACGGCCTGGATCTTCTCGGCCAGGGGCATGTCGTCGGGGTAGAGCGTGTGGAAATCCGCCTCGCCCTTTTCGATCACTTCGACGACCTTTTCGGCCAGCGGCGCCGAGCCCTCGCCGCCCAGTTCCCAGTGCCGCGACAGCACCGCCTCGGCCCCTTGGGAGGCGACGTAATCCTTCACCGCCTGCACTTCGGCGTCGGTGTCGGTGACGAAGTGGTTGATCGCCACGACCACCGGCACGCCAAAGGATTTGACGTTCTCGATGTGGCGCCCAAGGTTAGCGCAGCCGCTGTTGACCGCCTCCACGTTCTCCGCGCCCAGGTCCGCTTTCGCGACGCCGCCGTTCATCTTCATCGCGCGCACGGTGGCCACCACGACCACCACAGAGGGCGCCAGGCCCGCCTTGCGGCACTTGATATTCATGAACTTTTCAGCCCCAAGGTCCGCGCCAAAGCCCGCTTCCGTCACCACGTAGTCACACAGTTTCAACGCCGTGGACGTCGCAATGACCGAGTTGCAGCCGTGGGCGATGTTGGCGAAGGGGCCACCGTGCACGAAGGCCGGGTTGTTCTCCAACGTCTGCACCAGGTTGGGCTGCATCGCATCCTTCAACAGCACCGTCATCGCGCCGTCGGCCTTGATGTCGCGCGCATAAACCGGGCTGCGGTCGCGGCGGTAGGCCACGATCATCGCCCCCAGTTTTTCCTGCAGGTCCTTGAGGTCCTTGGCCAGGCACAGGATCGCCATCACCTCCGATGCGACGGTGATGTCAAAGCCGGCCTCCCGCGGGAAACCGTTGGCCACGCCGCCAAGGGACGTCGTGATCTGCCGCAGCGCACGGTCGTTCATGTCCACCACGCGGCGCCAGACGACGCGGCGGGTGTCGATTTCCAGCTCATTGCCCCAATAGATGTGGTTGTCGATCATCGCCGACAGCAACGAGTGGGCCGAGGTGATCGCGTGGAAATCCCCGGTGAAGTGGAGGTTCATATCCTCCATCGGGACAACCTGCGCGTAGCCGCCGCCCGCAGCGCCACCCTTCATCCCGAAGTTCGGCCCAAGGGACGCCTCGCGAATACACACCATCGCGTTCTTGCCGATGCGGTTCAGGCCGTCGCCCAGACCCACCGTGGTCGTTGTCTTGCCCTCTCCAGCGGGCGTCGGATTGATCGCGGTCACCAGAATCAGGTGGCCGTTGTCGCGATCCTGCACGGAATTGATGAACGATTGGCTAACCTTGGCCTTATCGTGGCCGTAGGGAAGCAGATCCGCACTCTCGATACCGATCTTCGCGCCAACCTCCTGGATCGGCCGCTTGCGCGCCTCACGAGCGATTTCAATGTCAGATTTGTAGCCCATGGTGCGGTCTCCGTGAAATTTTCCCCATGTTCAATAAATATTCCTAAGGGTCAATTCAAAAATTCTGAGAGATGGAGCAACCGAAGTTCCCACACATGACCTGTCCAAGTCAGACGGTACCATTGCTTCGAACCACTTTGGTTGCTCAACCGGCTGCCCCTGAAGCCCAAATTCCAATGATTCATCGGCGCGGATTGTGAAGGCTTGGAGCCGTGGAATTTACGGGTTCCAAGCTCGGACCAGTCCTTCGCTTTCTCATCCTCGGTCATCACCAATGGGTTAGCGGCTTCTTCCCACGCCATATGCACGCCAGCGTGAGCATTTTTGTTACCTTTCCGAAAGCCTTTACTCGGCTGGGTCGAGGGATAGAGGAGGTGGCCAGACTAGAAACCCGCCCAATCATCGCCCTTCACCTGTCGTTGTTCTTGGGGGGGACTGCTCCAATTCGTGTGCACTGTGTGAAACACAAAATAGCCTTCTGGCGCGCTGTGTCGGTCGTCTGGCGGCTGTGCGGATTCCGTTGAATTGAAGCGCGCGATGATCAGGAGCGGCTTGGGGCAGGATGCGGTAGCATCCGAGGCTCGTCGGTCCCGGATCAGGTTCTGACAAGAGAAAGTTCCGGCGTATCAAGGTGTTTGGCTTGGGCGCCAGGCGTCTTGGCAAGGTCTGCCATGCGGGCTTAGCTGTCATTCCCGCGCCCTTGCTCTTAAGCCTCACCTGATGCAGCATCATGTGCGGAAGGGGAAAGCCCGTTTGACCGTTGGGCCATTTGGCAAACGGTCTGACACGGTGCCATGCTTTGGGAGGAGTGTGTCGTGACACCTAAGATCGCAGGGTCCACACCACACGACAATCTGGCGGCCAAGCAGCAGGCCAAGCCCAAGGTCAATAAGGTGAGCGCGCGTGATATTACCGCGTCGTTAAGGGCCGGGTATGCCGACTTTCTGGCGCGTCCCTTCATGAGCGGCTTCTTCGGCCTGATCTATGCGGTTTTCGGAATTCTGATTGTTTGGAGCCTAGTCTGGCTCGGCAAGATCTGGATGATCATCCCCGCCATTGTGGGATTTCCACTTGTCACGCCATTCGCCGCCGCCGGGCTCTATGAAATGTCCCGCCGGTTGCAGAAGAGAGAGAGTTTCGGCTGGTCTGAAATCTTCGCCGTCATTGCAAAACAACGTAAGCGCGAAATGGGCTGGATGGCTTTTGTCACCCTGTTCATTTTCTGGGTGTGGATGTATCAGGTTCGGCTTTGGCTGGCGGTCACCTTGCAGAATGCATCCTTCTCGGATCTTGGCGGGTTCTTGAACGCCGTATTGTTTACACCACAGGGCTGGACCTTCCTTGCGATTGGTACCTGCGTCGGCGCATTGCTGTCGGCTGTCCTGTTCTCGGTGACTGTTGTCGCCATGCCTATGCTGCTCGACCGGGAAACCGATATTGTTTCCGCCATGCTCACGTCTATTCGTGTCGTCACGGAAAACCCGGTGGTCATGCTCACTTGGGCGGCGATCATCTCGGTCACCATGCTGTTGTCGATGGTTCCCGCGTTTCTCGGCCTGATCTTCACCCTGCCGATCCTTGGACACACCACATGGCATCTCTATCAACGGGTCGTTCCACCAGCAGAAGCGTGATCTGTCCGGTCATCGCCCGGAGCAACTTCAGCCAACCCTTGCCAGCACCGTACGCATTGACGTCACCTACGGCACAAAATCGACAAATGCCCATTGAAGATCTGCTGCGGTTTCCTTTTTCTCAAGCAGACATTCACCAAAAGGGCATTCAGACGCTTTTCCCGGCGGCGGACATTGGACCTGATTGAAACCGCCACGGTCGAGTTGCTTTATGGATGCTTGATGCATCGCTCGGGGCGTAAGTCTTCGACGTAGCGCATTCACAGAACAGGGGCCGGACGTAGCATATTGCCGTCAGCCGGATGATTTTGGCTCGTCGTGAAGGCGCTGAAATTGCGTTGGCCTTGCGCACGAAACAGCCTTCCGACTCAAGTTGGAGACTTACCGATTGGATTGATTGATCGCCATGCCGTCATGGTCATTGATCGCTTTGGTCCAACTTTGCGCGTAAACGCTTAGCAATGCGTCCGTTTCAAAGGGTTGGTGTTCACTGTATTGAGGGGGTTCCTGCGACGTTCCTGCAACCAATCGAGCGGCGCCCTGACTCGTTCCGGTCGCGTTATTTGTTGCCAGAACCGGGCAACGGGTCGCGACAGCCAGCATATCCAAATAGTCCCGATTGGTTGCGAAGGGTCCTTCGACGATGATGTCACCTATGTGACCCGTCAGCTTCAAGCATTCGGCGGTCACCATTGCGAGGTAGTAGGATGTGGCTAGGCTTCGCTGGCCTGATCCATGGGGCGGCTCATATGGTCGCCATTTGGCCGTGCGTCCCTTGAACGGCCCCGTCAAAGGCGCGCTTGAAGGCAGGAGCATCACCGGTTGATCCAGGACAGATTTCCGATCTGCCGGCGTTGGCGCGCAGAATGTGCCATCTATGACAGTCTCGAACTCGCGTCCTCCCATGAACCTCGCCGACGGGGTTGGGTCTCCGTGGGCGTTTACATTCACCAGTGTATCTCGGTCCTCATCAAGTTGTGGTTCCCGCCCGCCGATGGTCATCGCAATGACCCAAGTTCCGGTAGAAACGACAGAGAACGGAGTTTTGCGTGTCATCAGGTGGGGCAGCAGCGAGGCGTTGGAATCGTGAATGCCGCAGGTCACCGGTGTGGTGATCGGCAAGCCCGTTTGCCGCGCCACGTCCGGCAGGATCGTTCCCAATACATCAGACGCCATCCGCACTGGCGCCATCTTTCCCGCGATCCCCAGAGCAGCCACCAGCGGCGAAAAGCTGTTGTGGCTGGGGTTCCAAAGGTCTGTATGGCAGCCAAGCGACGTCCGCTCGGTTGTGGCAACTCCGGTCAATCGGTAGGCCCAGAACTGTGGATAAGTCAGGATCTGCGCGGTCTTTTCGCGAAGGCCGGGGTCTTGATCAAACATCCAATGAAGTTGCGCGCCGATGTTCAGGCCGCCTGCCAGCCGGGCAGATCCTGTCTCGGCAAAAGGCGAACGCAGAAGGTCATAGGCCTCGGTCAGGTCATCGGGGCCGGGATGTTCATAATCCAGCATTGGCGCGGCCAGATTGCCATTGGCATCCAGAAGAACGCAAGACGCGCCATGGGCGGTGATGGAAATTGCATCGATCCCGTGGCTGGCATGGAAGTCGCGCAGGCTATCGAGCAGGAACGCCCAATGCCCTTCAAGATCAAAATGCGGCCACGGTGGGCCGGGCGAAACGATGTTGGGGCGCGTGACGACGGCAACTTCATCAAAAGTGACACGGTCCACCAGCGCCAGCTTGGCGTTGGACTTTCCAATATCGATAACGGCGATATGGCTCATGGCATGTGGAAGACAGGGGTGAGGGGCTTGGCGACGGGTTCATTATTGGGATGCGTTGCCATGATATCGGCCATATGTGCCCACCAACGTTGCATCACCGGATGATCCGGCAGGGCGTCCATTGTGTGATCATCGGTGCGCCATAGGACGCCGAACAGCACGCCGGTCTCTTCGTCCAGATGGATCGAGTAATCGCTGACGCCGGCCTTTTTCAGCAGGTCCACAAGCTCGGGCCATATCTTTTCATGGCGATTTCGATACTCGTCCAGGCATTCGGGGTTCAACTGCATCTTGAAGGCGAATTTTTCCATCACGCCCTCCAAATCGACCAGAGGCGAGGCAGTGCGATCACGCCGATCAACAGGCAGCCGATGAAGATCGACATGACGATGCCGGGAACGTTCAGAAGTCCAAGGCCAAAAGTCACCAGTCCCATTACAAAGGCCGCGATGACGACGCCGGGGATGGAGCCCGATCCGCCTAGAATGTTGATGCCGCCAAGGACCACCATGGTGACGATCTCCAATTCCCACCCCAGCGCGATTGTGGGTCGGGTCGAGCCAAGCCGCGCGGTCAGGCAGATCGCCGCGACGCCAGACATCAGCCCTGTCAGCAGGAATAGGATGAACTTTACCCGCGCCACGCGGATGCCCGAAAACAACGCGCCCGTGGGATTGTTGCCGATGGCGTAGACCGCGCGGCCAAAGTTGGTGCGGTGCAGTAGGACGTAGTAAAGCAAGGCGAGGACAGCGAAGAGGACGAATTCAAACGAGATAACCCACCAGACGTAGCCTTGCCCGAAATAGCTGAACTCTGATGGGTAGCCGCGAAAGCCTTGGTCGCCCAGGATGATGTACGAGATACCACGAAACAGGCTCATCGTGCCGATGGTCACGACGATGGACGGCAACCCAAGGCCTGTCACCAGAAAGCCATTGAACCCGCCGCATATCAAGCCTGTCCCAAGTCCGATCAAGACCAGTCCCACGACGCCCACGTCGAATTGCAACGCAAATCCCATGGCGGTAGAGGCCAGCGCAATGATTGAGGCAACCGAAAGGTCGATCTCGCCAGCCACGATCAGGAGCGCCATGGCGAAGGCGATCATGGCTTTCTCGGTGAAGTTGAAGGTCGCGTCGCTTAGGTTCCAAGCGTTGAGGAAGTAAGGCGAAAGAAACGAGTTGGTGATGAAAATCGCAATGGCGACGGCCAACAGTAGTGTTTCCCACGACTTGAAGGCTCGCACGACGGGGCTTTGCAACCGGTCAGGCAAATCGCGGCTGGTTTGATTGAAACCGACGTCACTCATGCCTGTGCCTCCACTTCGGCTCGTTTCAAGATGATGCGGCCCTTCGTGCGGCCAGCTCGGGCGTTGAACGCCACGGCGATCACGATGGCAGCGCCCGAAATTGCCAGCTGCCAGAAGGGCGAGATGCCGACCACGGGCAGGGCGTTCTTGATAATTCCAAGAAAAATTGCGCCCAGAATGGCCCCCATCAGGGTCCCCGCACCGCCCGCAATGGCGATGCCACCGATCACGCAGGCGGCCACCACCTCCAATTCGAACCCCTTGGCGATGTCGACATAGGCGACTGAGTAGCGCGCGACCCACAGATACCCGGTCAAGCCCGCTAGCATGCCCGAGAGAACGAAGGCGTTGAACTGCGTGCGCCCCACATTGATGCCCGCATAGACGGCCGCATGGGGGTTGCCGCCAACGGCATAGAACGCGCGACCAAGAGGTGTGCGGGAGATAACAACGAAGAAGACGGCAGCGGTAAGGATAGCGATCCAGGCGAGGACTGGCAGGCCAAGAATTTCTGCGCGAGGGAAGCCCGTGAAAGCGGGCGACATCTCGTGGGCATTGACCCATGCGCCGTCGGAAATCACGAAGATGATGCCGCGATAGATCGTGAGGGTACCAAGCGTCACCACGATGGGCGGGATGGTCAGTTTCCACACGAGGATACCGTTGATCGCTCCCAGCAGCGCACCGAGGATCAGGGCCACGGCAATGATTGCAGGGATCGGAAGACCGGGGTAGGCGACGTTGAGCATCGCGCAGACCATCCCCGTGAGCGCCAGGTTCGCGGCAACAGAAAGATCGATGCAACGCGTCAGGATCACGATGGCCTGGCCCACGGCCAGGATGATCAGCGGCGACGTATCTGTGAAGACGTTCACCAGATTGGCCGGGTCGATGAATGCGGGGAATCTGCTTGCGATCAATGCGGTGAGGGCAAGGATGACGCCCACCAACAAAGCCTCGCGGGATTTGAGGATGCGGATCATGCTGCGGCTCCTATGCCTGCGGCGTGGCGGACAAGGATTTCTGGGCTCAACCCATCGCGGCCGAGTTCCGCCGCGATCAGCCCTTCGCGCATAACGATAACACGGTCAGACATGCCGAGAATTTCTGGGATCTCCGAGCTGACCATAATGACCGCCAGCCCCTCTGCCGCCAGTTCCGCCATGAACGCATGCACGGCAGCCTTGGATCCGATGTCGATGCCCTTTGTCGGCTCATCAAGTATGATGACGCGCGGCTTTGTCGCCAACCATTTGGCGATGACCACTTTTTGCTGATTGCCGCCGGACAGATTGCCCACGTCTTGATCAAGGGAAGCGGCGCGTAGCTCCAGCCGCTCGGTATAACGACGGGCCAGGGCAAATTCATTGGCCAAGTTCAGGAACCCGTGTCGAGAGGTTTGTGACAACGACGGCAACGTCACATTCTGGAAAATCGGCAGGCCCAAAACCGCACCCTGTTTTCCGCGATCCTCGGGCACGTAGACGATGCCATTGGAAATGGCGTCGGCGGGCGACCGGATGGTGCGAGCCTCGCCGCCAATATGCAGCATCCCGGCGGAGGGTTTGGTGATGCCGAAAATCGCTTGCATCAGCTCGGACCGCCCCGCGCCGACAAGGCCGTAGAAGCCCAGGATTTCACCGGCGTTGAGCGTAAGCGAGATGTCGTCGAATTCTGTGGGATGGGCATAGCCTTCGACGCGCAGGACCTGCTTGCCGGTATTGGGCTGGCGCGCCGGAAAAATCTGGTCCACGGCGCGGCCGACCATGAGTTGCACCAGATCCCCTTCGTTCACATCGGCCATCAGGCCCGCACCCACATGCTCTCCGTCGCGAAAGACGGCGAAACGGTCAGCGATGCGAAAAACCTCATCGAACTTGTGAGAGATAAAAAGGATCGCCCGGCCCTCGGCCTTGAGGCGATTAACCAATTCGTAAAGCTCCTCGATTTCCTTCTGCGACAATGCCGCAGTCGGTTCATCCATGATGACCACGCGCGCGTCGACCGACAGCGCTCGGGCGATGGCCACGAGGTGTTTGTTGGCAATGCCCAGATCCTTGAGGGGGGTAGTAGCGGTCAACGGCGCGTCGATGCGGTCCAGAATTTCCTGGGCGCGCGCATTCATTGCGCCGGTATCGATCAGCCCGAACCGTCCCCGGGGGGCGTGGCCGATAAAGATGTTTTCGGCCACAGAAAGTTCGTCAAACAAGACCGTTTCTTGATGAATTGCGGTAATTCCCGCGGCGGTCGCATCTTCGGCGGACGTGAAGTGGACCGGAAAGTCATCGATGGAAATTGTTCCAGCATCGGCACGATAGATCCCAGTGAGCACCTTCACGATTGTCGACTTTCCCGCGCCGTTTTCGCCGATCAGCGCCGTCACTTGCCCGGGGTAGAGCTCCAACGACACCTCATTGAGGGCCTTCACACCGGGGAAGGTCTTGGTGATCCCGGCAAGACGGAGGACGGGTGTGTCCTGCGCCTCTGTTGTGCTGAGGGCTGGTTGGAGCATCGGAACATCCGTGAGGTTTGGGAAACCCGGCGCACGTGGTCGCGCGCCGGGCCATGCATGGGGCGAAGATCAGAAGATCTCGCGGAACTGCTCGATGTTAGAGGCATCGTAGGTGAACGGGTTGGCCATGGCACCGGTGGTGGTGTCGTCCAACTCCAACTCACCCATTCGGCCCATCGGGACAACCGCGCCGGGCTCTGCCACGACTTCGTTGACCGACAATTCATAGGCCAGCATCGTCGCCGCGTAGCCAAGATCGATCGGGTTCCAAATCGCAAAGCTTTGCGATGCGCCGCTCTCGATGGCGCCGGCCATCTCGGACGGCAGGCCAAGACCCGTGACATTCACCTGGCCAACCATGTCCTGGTCCACCACGGCCTGGGCCGCGGCCACGATGCCCACGGAGGTCGGCGCAATGATCGCGTCGAGATCGGGGTAGGTCTGCATGAGGCCCACGGCTTCGCGGTAGGAGCGGTCGGCGAGGTCATCGCCATAGACCGTCGCAACCACCTCGATGCCAGGATAGTCGCCCATGACGGCGTTCATCTCGGCGATCCAGGTATTCTGGTTCGTGGAGGTTGCCGTAGCAGATAGAAGGGCCACTTGCCCGCCGTCGGGCAGGTGATCAGCGGCAAGTTGAATGATCGTCCGCCCGATCAGGGCGTCCGAGGACGGTGCGAGGTGCAGCATCCGGCCTTCCTCCGCGACACCAGAGTCGAACGACAGCACCGTGATGCCGCGCTGCATCGCACGTTGAAGCACCGGGACGACCGCGTCAGGGTCATTGGCGGAGATGACGATTGCATCGACACCTTGAGCGATCAGCGAATTGATGACTTCAATCTGACCCTCGGCCGTGGTGGACGTGGGGCCTGTATAGATGATCTCGACGTTGCCGAGTTCTTCTGCGGCTTCCATCGCACCATCGTTTGCGGCCTCGAAGAAGCCGATGCCAAGCGCCTTGACCACCAGCGCGATCCGGATCGGCTCATGCGCATCCGCATAGGCTGCGCCGCCGGCCATCATCATGGCAGCCAAAGCGGTGCCACCAAAGATTCTACGTGTGATACTCATGTCATTTCCTCCCATTGAGTTCGTCTTGCTGGATGCGGGCGTCAGCCCGATCCTGTTTCCGCCGCGGCGCCTGTTTGCGTCACGATCAGTTTGATTTCCGCCGCCTCCAGCATCGCTACCGCGCGGTCGGATATGCCGTCGTCCGTGATCACCACGTCGATCCGGTTGAGCGGGCAAAGAACGAGGCTGGAGCGCTGTTCGAATTTTGAGCTGTCGACCAGCACGACCAATTCATCGGCCTGACCGATGAGTTTCTGCTCGGCCTGGATCAAAAGCGGATCAGCCTCCATCAGTCCAAGGGGCCCGAGGCCTTGCGCACCCATAAACATACGGGTCGCCGCAAAATTGCGCGTCACGTCATTATCGAACGGCGACAGGATGATGTTCTGCTCGCGGTAAATCACACCGCCCGAAAGCATGATTGTGTTCTTGGAATTCTTCAGCAGATGTTCGGCGATGGGAAAGCTGTTGGTGAACACCTGCATCCGGCGCGTCGCCAGCGGGTGGACCATTTGAAACGTCGTCGTGCCGCCATTGATGATGATCGCATCACCGTCACTGCACAGATCCACTGCGGCGCGCGCGATGGCCTGCTTTTCCGGCCCACGCATGGTCTCATTAACCGCAAAGGTGCGGCCGGCAAGGCCAACAAAGCTCGGCGGGGCCAGCGCTTCAGCACCTCCGCGAACACGGCGCAGACGATTTTTGGTGTGAAGGGTGTTGATGTCACGACGCACCGTCGCCTCAGACGCGCCGGTGAGCGCGCAGAAGTCGGCAACCGTTACAACGGGGCGCTCTTGCACCGCAGACAGGATGACGTTGTGGCGTTCTTTTTCGTGCATCGAATCCTCCCAAACTCAAGCAATCGTGGTCTGGCATCCCGGCACCTGTCAATCATTAAATGTCAAATAACATCATTTCATGCCATATGATGACTGAAAATGATCATTTGTGATTGACTTGTGGTCGCCCGCGCCGCACCCTCAAGGCAATTCACTTGGTGGGCACAGGAGTGCTCAAAGGGGAGGCTTCATGCTGGAAACCACTGAAAAAGCGCGTTTATCCAATCTTTGGGATGGGTCAAAGGCGGCCACGATGTCCGAGTCGGAAAAGCTGCTTTACCGCTCGAATCTTTTGGGATCGGACAAGCGGATTACCAACTACGGGGGCGGGAACACGTCCGCAAAGGTGATGGAAACTGACCCCCTGTCTGGTGAGTTGACCGAAGTGCTTTGGGTCAAAGGATCGGGGGGCGACGTGGGCTCCATCAAGATAGACGGATTTGCCACGCTCTATATGGAAAAGCTGCGGGCCCTGAAGGGTGTCTACCGTGGCGTCGAATTCGAGGATGAGATGGTTGGCCTGCTGCCCCATTGCACCTTCAATCTGAACGCCCGCGCCGCCTCCATCGACACGCCTTTGCACGCCTATGTCCCGCGTAAACACGTCGACCACATGCACCCCGATGCCATCATCGCGATCGCCGCAGCGGCGGACAGCAAGGCCCTTACGGCTGAGATTTTCGGTAACGATATCGGATGGTTGCCATGGAAGAAGCCGGGCTATGAATTGGGCCTGTGGCTGGAGGATTTCTGCCTCAAGAACCCCGATGCAAAAGGTGTCGTTCTGGAAAGCCACGGGCTGTTCACTTGGGATGACGACGCAGAGGCCTGCTACACCCTGACTGTCGACGTCATCCAGAAGGCGATGGACTGGTTCGCCGCAAAGACGGTTGGCTTGCCTGCCTTTGGTGGCGCGGTCAACGCCTCCTTGCCAGCTGACGAAAGACACGCGGTCGCCGCCCGCTTGATGCCCGCGATCCGTGGAATGGTTTCTAGCCAACAGCACATGGTGGGACACTTCGACGACAGCGATACGGTGCTGGAATTCGTGAACGCTAGGGACATGGAGCCGTTGGCGGCTCTGGGCACATCCTGCCCCGACCATTTCTTGCGCACGAAAATTCGCCCCCTCGTGGTCAGCTTCGACCCTGCGAAACCGGATGTGGACGCGGTTTTGGAAGGCTTGCCTGCACAAGTCGCGGCCTATCGTCACGATTACGCAGCCTATTATGAGCGCTGCAAACATGACGACAGCCCGCCGCTGCGCGACCCGAACGCTGTGGTCTACCTGATCCCCGGCGTCGGCATGATCACCTTCGCCAAAGACAAGGCCACTGCGCGCATCTCGGGCGAGTTCTACGTCAACGCGATCAACGTCATGCGCGGCGCCAGCGCCGTCAGCACCTATTGCGGATTGCCGGAGCAGGAGGCCTTCGACATCGAATATTGGCTTCTGGAAGAGGCCAAGTTGCAGCGACTGCCGAAGCCCAAAGCGCTTGCCGGACGCGTGGCTTTGGTCACCGGCGGGGCAGGGGGTATCGGCTCGGCCACCGCTGCGCGTTACCTGGCGGAGGGGGCCTGCGTGGTTCTCGCCGATATCGACGAGGACGCGCTGTCCGCCACCACAGAAGCTTTGAGCAAGAGTTTTTCCAACGACGTCGTCCGAAGTGTCACAATGAATGTCACCAGCGAGACCGCCGTGGCAGAGGCGTTCGCCTCGGCCGCAGTGGAATATGGCGGCATCGACATCCTGGTATCGAACGCGGGCATTGCTTCATCCGCTCCGGTGGAAGAGACATCGCTGGCGCTTTGGCAAAAGAACATGGACATCCTCAGCACTGGATATTTCCTCGTTAGCCGTGAGGCGTTCAAGATGCTTCGGGTGCAGGGCATGGGCGGGTCCATCGTGTTCGTGGGCTCCAAGAACGGCCTCGCCGCCAGCCCCAATGCTTCCGCCTATTGTACGGCGAAGGCCAGTGAGCTGCACTTGGCTCGGTGTTTGGCGCTGGAAGGGGCGGAAGCGGGCATCCGTGTCAACGTCGTCAACCCTGATGCCGTGCTGCAAGGATCCAAGATCTGGCAGGGAGATTGGCTTGATCAGCGCGCCTCAACCTATGGGACAGACAAGGCCGGGCTTGAGGAGATGTACCGGGAACGCTCCATGC
Organism: Gymnodinialimonas phycosphaerae; assembly: GCF_019195455.1. Classification (NCBI taxonomy): domain Bacteria; kingdom Pseudomonadati; phylum Pseudomonadota; class Alphaproteobacteria; order Rhodobacterales; family Paracoccaceae; genus Gymnodinialimonas; species Gymnodinialimonas phycosphaerae. Next base: position 906,055 of record NZ_JAIMBW010000001.1, read on the forward strand.
TGAAGCGTTCGGTGTTGCCAGAGGACATCGCGGAAGCCGCGTATTTCTTCGCCTCTGATCTGTCCGCAAAGTCGACGGGCAACATTATCAATGTTGATGCTGGCAACGTCCAGGCCTTCACGCGCTAGGGAGCGGGACCATGACCAAGCAAAATTACGACACGGCCCGCGCGATCTTCGCCGATTGGGGCGTTGATGCGGAAGCCGCGATGGAGCGTTTGGCGCGCATCCCGATCTCAATGCACTGTTGGCAAGGTGACGACGTGGTGGGGTTCGAAGCCAGGACTGGCGCGTCTGGTGGCGGAATTCAGACGACCGGAAATCACCCGGGCCGTGCCCGCACCCCGGATGAGCTTCGCGCCGATCTGGAGTTCTCCTATGCACAAATCCCGGGCTCTCATCGGCTCAATCTGCATGCGATGTATCTAGACACCGACGCCACGCCCGACCGGGACGAGATTGAATACGACCATTTCGCGCCCTGGGTCGATTGGGCGCGCGAACAGGGTCTGGGCCTCGATTTCAATCCGACGTTCTTCGCCCACGCCAAGGCCGACGACAATCTGACTTTGTCTCATCCCGACGCTGGCATCCGGGAGTTCTGGATCGAACATGGCAAGCGGTCGCGCGACATTGCCGCGAAGATGGGGACGGAGTTGGGAAGCGCGTGCGTCAACAACATCTGGGTGCCGGACGGTTTCAAGGACATCCCGGTGGACCGCATGGCCGCGCGGGCGCGGTTGGAGGCGTCTTTGGACGCCATGCTGGCTTCGCCGCAAGAGCACATGCTGGACGCGGTGGAATCCAAGCTGTTCGGCATTGGCGTAGAGGCCTGCACCGTAGGAAGTCACGAGTTCTACTTGGGCTATGCGATCCGCAACAAGACGCTGCTGTGTTTGGACATGGGGCATTTCCACCCGACGGAAAACGTGGCCGACAAGCTAAGCTCGGTGGCGTTGTCGTTGGACGAAATCCTGCTCCACGTTTCCCGGCCCATGCGCTGGGACAGCGACCATGTGATCCTGCTCAACGACGATATCCTCGCGATGGCGCAGGAACTGATTTTTTCAGACCTCCTGGATCGAACGCGCATCGGCCTGGATTTCTTTGACGCCACAATAAGCCGGACAGCGGCCTGGGTGATCGGCACGCGCAATATGCAAAAGGCGCTACTGCGTGGATTGTTGATGCCCAAGGCGCAGTTGCAATCGGCGGAGTCCAGTTTGGACTACACCCAACGCCTGATAGTAACCGAAGAGGTTAAGGACTTGCCCTTTGGTGCTGTCTGGCAGGAGTTCTGCGATCGGCATTCCGCGCCTGAGGGGCTGATGCTGATGAAGACGCTCAGCGAATATGACCGGTCTGTGGCGTCACGCAACTGATCCGAATCGAGATTGTAAGGTGAATTGGACCATTTGTTTGTGGAGGGACAGAATGGGCTCGAAGCTGAAATCGGATGCGGCGCAGCATGTTGTGATACATTGCCTCGTCAACGTCGGGTTGTCGCCTTGGGAGGGAAAGGCGGATCGGAGGATATGTCTTTGAAACACCATACTTACCTGCCATTCGCGCACTTCGACCCGCTTGGAACAAAGGGCGCATCGTTGGACAGAAACGGCCCCTGAAACCAAAACATGCCTGGGCTATCCGAGTTCGTCTGGAGCTGGCCGAAAACCATCGCGACCTCGCCCTCTTCAATATGGCCATCGATAGCAATCTACGCGATTGCGATCTGGTTCGTATGCAGGTCGTCGACGTAATGGCGTCTGGCGAGATCAAAGAACGGCCCTCGGTTTTACAAAGCAAGATACAAGAGCCAGTGTGGTTCGAGATATCAGAAGGCTCGCGTGCGTAAGTCGCAAAGTGGATGGAAGACCCTCTAATGGTCGGATCAGAATGTCTTTGGCCAGGCCGGTTTCACGAACGGCTGCACATCTCGACCCGCCAATATGCACGGATTGTGCGTGACTGGGTTACGTCGATCGGCCTTGAGGTCGCAGCCTTTGGAACACATTCCATGCGGCGACCGAAGGTCACGCAGATCTACAAGAGAGCCGGCAACCTTCGAGCAGTTCCGCTCCTGCTTGGTCAGACCAAGATAGACAGTACTGTTCGGTATCTTGGGGTGGAACTTGTTGATGCTCTTGCGACCGCTGAAGCCATTGAAATCTGACCAGGCGGGCCGTCTTCAGGGACGGCCCCTAGCCGTCGTCCGGAACAACCGCACAGGCTGCGGTGCGGCTTCCCCAAAGCGGATGGGGTGGATAGCTCCTGATCCCCCGGCGTCGCAATTCGCCATACCGCAGTTTGTCTATCAGTGCCAGGAAAGGAGCGACCCAATGCAAGTTGCAACAGTCGGCATCGATCTGGCCAAGCCTGTTATTCAGGTCCACGGGATTGACCTGCTCCCCCTCTGACTCCGCGTTTATGAGTTGGTTTTGTTCAGGGTTTTGTCCTCTCCTGACCGTTGGTGATACTCCCGTGGCGTGAGCCCGTCGAGGCGCGAATGCGGGCGGTGATGATTGTAGTCGTCGCGCCATGCCGCAATCATGCGACAGGCATGGCGCAACGACGGGAACAGGTGCTTGTTGAGGGACTCCTCGCATATCCTCCATTGAAGCTTTCGACCAAACCATGCCGCAGCGGCTTGCCCGGCGCGATATAGTGCCAGCCGACCTTACGATCCTGTTGTCATTTCAGCATCGCATTGCTGGTCAGCTTGGTTCAATTGTCGCTGACCACCATGCAGGGATAGCCCCGCAGCTCAGCGATACGATCCAGTTCTCGGGCGACACGAGCACCGCCAATGGGTGTATCCACCACAGCGGCCAGGCATTCCCGGCTGAAGTCATCGATCACGTTCAGCACCCGGAACCGACGCCCGTCTTCGAGCGCGTCCGACATGAAGTCGAGCGACCACCTCTGGTGCGGCCCCTGCGGGATTGCCATCGGCTTCCTTGTGCCCACTGCGCGCTTGCATCCGCCCCGCCACACTTGGATCGCCACTTATAAAAGGTCGCATCGCTGATGCCGTGCTTGCGGCATAGCTCCTTCGCAGCCACCCCAGCTTGGTGCTCTTTCAAAATGCCCACTCTCGGCAGATTTGCTTTGCAAACCGTCTGCCGCGCAGTGAATGATCTGTTCTTCGCTAAAACGGCTTCTCTTCATCGTCTGTCTCCTCAGTTGGGAACAGGCTAACCTCAAATCGAGGACTTTTCAGGGGAGCAGGTCACCAATTCCCAAGCATCGAAACCCGTGGCATCAAACAGCCGAATGCGCTGGTCATTTTCGGTCTTGTTGCGCGGGTCCTTGCGGTCGTGGATGAGGAGCATCCGTCGTGCGACATCCAGATCGCGCCATTCAACGCGGCGGTTTGCCTACCTCGCACATATCCACTATGTGGAGATCGATCAGATCGCCAACGGTTGCGAGACGCGAGACGGACGACTTGTTCGGTGCCAGCCCCTGTTCGACCCGGGTCTCCGCCTGGCGGGCCCAACGATGGGCGTCGTCGCGGCGGAGGAACGTCTCGCTCGCGTGAGTCACCCTTTCGTCTGATCTGGACCCGGTAGGCACCGGAGGGGAGTTTGGTGATGGAGGCCATTTTCGTGTGCGCTGAGTGTGCAATGAGTCGTCGAAAAGGGGCAAATCGCGAGATATCGGGGCGTAATTCTGCGTAGGAACTTGGCCCAGTAACAGTTTGAAGATGCAGTAAAAATGCAAATAAATCAACACGCTAGATTATCTGTCGCACCGATGATGGATTGGACCGACCGCCACTGTCGGTTCTTCCACCGTCTGATGTCGCGCGACGCCTTGCTCTATACCGAAATGGTCACTTCCGCCGCAGTACTCAATGGCGACCGAGATCGCCTGCTTGCCTTCAACCCGGCGGAGCATCCGGTTGCCTTGCAGCTTGGCGGCGCGGACCCGGCAGAGTTGGCGCGCGCCGTGCGTGTCCTGCGCGACTATGGCTATGATGAGGTCAATCTGAATGTAGGTTGCCCCTCGGACCGGGTGCAATCGGGCTGCTTTGGGGCCGTGTTGATGCGCCAGCCGGATCTCGTGGCTGATTGCGTGCGGGCAATGCAGGGCGAAAGCGATGTGGACGTCACCGTGAAATGTCGGATCGGCGTCGATGATCAGGACCCCCATGAAGCGCTGCCCCGGTTTCTGGAGGCGATGGTCGGGGCAGGGGTGACGCGTGTCACGATCCATGCGCGCAAGGCCTGGCTTCAGGGATTGAGTCCGAAGCAGAACCGGGACGTGCCGCCGCTGGATTACGATCTGGTGCACGCCATGAAACGCGCCTTCCCGCAGCTTCATATCTCGCTCAACGGAGGCATCGCTACGCTGGATGAGGCCGACGCCCACCTGAAAGCGGGCCTCGACGGGGTGATGATCGGGCGCGCGGCCTATCATACGCCTGCCGACGTACTGTTGCAGGCTGATCGGCGCATCTTCGGCCGCGATCGCCGCGCCCGTACGGCCGAGCAGGTGGCCCTGGAGATGTTGCCCTACATCGAGGCGCACCTGCAGGACGGGGGGCGCCTCAACCAGATCACGCGGCATATCCTAGGCCTATTCGCGGGGCGTCCCGGCGCGCGGGGATGGAAGCGCATCTTGTCGGAAGGCGCGCATCGCGATGGGGCAGGGCCCGAGCTTGTCGAGCGCGCCTTGCAAGAGGTCACCGCCCGCGCGGCATAGGCGAACCCGAGCCAGCGTCGCCTTTGCGTTTCAAGCCACAGCCGCATGGGCGGATTTAAGATTGCGGCAGCGTTCATGGGCCGATATACGGCCCACAACGGATCCATAGCTCAGCTGGATAGAGTGTCGCCCTCCGAAGGCGAAGGTCGTAGGTTCGAATCCTACTGGGTCCGCCATTTGGCTTTTTATTGCGCTACCGCCCTTTGGGCTACTTGAGCGCGGGGGTATTACGCCACCGCCTTTCGGGTTGCTTGAGTTGGAGGTATTGCGCAACTGGCATTTTAAGCCACTTGAGCGTGGAAGTGCGACCTGGTCTTCAATTAGCTGACGTGGCGTCCCAAAAACGTCGACCCAAAGGCCCGCGCCCGAACGAAATCCTTGATCCGCTGGGGTTTTTCGCACACGCTACCGTGATGAGAAAGTGGGGACTCCTTCCTTCTTGGCTCGATTTCACTTTCGCGTGCCGCAATCTCGGGACGTAAAATCGAACTAGGGACGTTTTTTGATTTCGCGTATCGGGCTGGTGTATCTGGCCATATTCATTGTTGTTCCCAGTGCTTTGACGTTTGCGTCTGCGGGCCACGAGACGGCATCCAACCTGTCGGCGTTGCTGGCGGGAACCATCGGGTTCTCTCTTATGACGGCCAATATCGTGCTGGCCACGCGACCGCGCGGGCTGGAACAGTGGATGGGCGGGCTGGACCGCGTTTACGAGGTGCACAAATGGTCCGGCGCGTTGGTTCTGGGCCTGATCGTGGCCCACACGCAGATCGGGTTTGACCAAGTCGAGGGCGTCTTGCCGCCCGGTTCGCTCAGCTAAACTGCCGTGGAGGTGGCGGAGCTGGCGCTTTATCCGTCCACCAGTTGTTCGTGAAAGCGCCCTTTGGTCCTGCGGACCTGATCTCTCAATGGTTGATCGCGATGGCGGTCGTCGGGGTGCTGGCGCTGATCTGGACCTGGGTGCAAGATCCGGTGCGGGCACGTGGCTTCACCGTCTCGGAAATTTGAGCAATTGCCCGGTGCCACCTGTGTGCTGGCCACACCCAATGGTCGCGGGCTGCGCTTGCGGCCCGGTCAATTCGCGTTTGTGTCGGCCAGAAAATCCGGCCTGCGCGAACCGCATCCCTACACTGTCTCGGGCACGGGCGAGGGGGGGAGCGTGGAATTCTCTATCCGGCCCTTGGGCGATTTTACCTGCCGCCTGCGCAAGACGCTTGCGCCCGGCGGCAAGCTGCGCCCTCAGGGCGGCTATGGCACGTTTCGGCCCCAAGACCGACGCAAGCCGCAAGTGTGGATCGCGGGCGGCATCGGGATCACGCCGTTTCTGGCAGCGGCAGAGGCCCTTGAGCCCGATCTCGACGGGCAAAGCACCTTGATCCACGCCGTGCCCACGAAAGCGGCTGCCGTGGGAGAGGATCGACTGCGCGCGGTCAGCGCCCGCGTGCCCGGCTTCACCTATCACCTTCATGCCAGCAACACGGCCTCTCGTTTGACCGGGGATGCCGTGTTGAAGCCATTACCGTTCGACATTTCCACAACAGAGATGTGGTTTTGCGGTCCCGCGCCGCTTCGCAAAGCCCTGCAAGCCCAATTCAAAGCGGCCGGGAAATCCCCACGCCGCATTCATTTCGAGCGTTTTGAGTTTCGATAAAACGCAAATTGAGTTGCAAAAACCCTTACGGGAGTTAGCCATGTGCAATCCTGCCGCCATTCGCACCGCGTTGTTGTTTTCCGTTTCAATGGCGATTGCATCGCCCGCGCCAGCGCAGGACTTGTTCCCGGACGGCACCCTTTCCGACTAAACGCCCGATATCGCGAACGGTGAGTTGGTGTTCAACGCGGCAGGCTGCGGATCGTGTCACGCCATCGACGGCGATGACCGCATCCTGGCGGGGGGCATGGACTTCCTCATTGGTCGCGTCGGCACGCTTTACGCGCCCAACATCACGGCCCATCCCACGGCGGGCATCGGCAACTGGTCGCGGGCGGATTTCCTCAACGCCGTGCTGCGCGGCGTGTCGCCCGAGGGCGAGACCTACCTTGGAGCCGCCTTCCCGCTCCCCGCCTATGCGCGCATGAACCCCGAGGATGCCGTGGACCTGCAGGCCTACCTCACGACGCTGCCCCAAAGCGATGCGCCGTCCCGCGATCATGCGGTGAATTTCCTGGGTGATGCCTACCTCAGCCTGTTTTCCCGCGATCAACCGGGCCTGATGGGGCACGCTGATCCGCAACTGGAGCGCGGCTAATATCTGGTGGAGGCCTTGGGCAATTGCGCGGGCTGCCATACCCCGCGCGAAGGCCGCCTCTCAGAGCGGTTGAACCACGACGACGCCTTCGCGGGTCAATCCACGATGATCGGCGAATATGCAGGCGCGATCAACGCCGAGCGTTTGGCGCTGTACTCGGCGGAAGCCTTCGTGAACGGTGTCATGGCCGAAGGCATGCGCCTTGACGGCCTGCCGATGACCAGTGCCACCATGCGCCGTGTTGCTCGTGCCACGGGGGGACTATCCCACGAAGATCGCGTGGCGATCTATGCCTATCTGATGGGCGCGCCGGTTGACCCCAGCACGGTGCAGCAACTGGATAGCGGCGCGGAAGCGCTGGTGGTCGAAGTCGCGCAGGTGGTCGAGCAAGCCGCGCCCGAGGTCATGGACATGACCGGCGCCACGTCCCTGATGAACCGCGTCGATGCCTTCTGCGCCGTGCCCGATGAGGCGGTGACGCCCGCCGCCGCCGTGCCTGCTGCCGCGTCCCCCGTGGGTGTCTCCCCCGAGATCGAGGCAGCCGTCAGTGCCGTCCTGGATGAACATTGCCGCAGCTGCCACGGCCCCGGCATGACCTACCAGCGCAGCTTCCTGACCGGCCCCATGGCGCAACTGGCGCGCGATCCTGCCGCTGTTGTGTCGGGCGATCACCAAGCCTCGCTGCTTTACGACACAATCGCCAGCAACCGGATGCCCACGCCGAACCGTCCGCGCCTGCAACCGGCGGAACTGCAAGCGCTGGTCGCCTGGATTGACGCGCTTGCCCCGGCGCCTTCGGTGCCGCAGGCTGCCGCGCCTGCCGTGGAAGCCGCCCGCACCGCCGTCGCACGCCCGGCAATGCCGGAGTTAGTCGGCGGCTCGTTCGAGGAAATGGTCGGTGCTGCCGTGGCAGACCTTGGCGCAATCGATGAACAGGACCGCCAGCACATCCGCTATTTCAGCTTCGCGCATCTGCCAATGCCCGAGATCGACTGCACCCAGGAAGGTGCCCTGCGCAATCCGATGCATTACATTCACGCGGGCCTGAACAAGTTCATCAACTCGGTCTTTCGCGCGCCCACGATCCAGCAGGTCACCCCCGTCGCGCGCACCGATGGCGCGCTGGTGCGCATCGACCTGCGCGACTTCGGCTGGACCGCCGACGATTGGCGGGCCTTGACGGAACGGGTCCACACCCAAGGTGCGGTAGAGGCCGGAGTTACCGCCGCCGCCTGGGATGAGTTGGCCCCCCCATATCCCTATGCCGTCAGCCCCACGTCGGACCCGATGTTGGGCGTGATCGCCAACTACACGGGCAGCGCCGTGCCGATCCTGCAAGCCGATTGGTTCACGCGCCATGCCTCCGAGCAGCCGTATTACGACATGCTGCTGCGCCTGCCCGATAACATCGCCGTGCTGGAGGCGCGCATGGGCATCGACGTGTTCCGCGAGATCCGTGAAATGCGCTTGATCCGGGCCGGGTTCCTGGCGGCGTCCTCGGGCGTGTCGGACCACAATCGGATGCTGGAGCGTTTTGATCTACCGCGCGGGGGCTATTACTGGCGCTCGTATGATTTCGCGGGTTCCGATGGCAGTCAGTCGTTGATCACCCACCCCGATGGCCCCGCCGAGATGGGCTTGACCGTTTCGGGCACCGCCCCGTTTGAACATGACGGCGGCGAGATGATCTTTTCGCTGCCCAATGGCATGCAGGGCTATTACCTGTCCGAAGCCGACGGGCGGCGATTGTCCGAGGGGCCGACCTCCATCGTGTCCTTCCGCGAGCGGCCCATTGGCCGGGGGATCGAGCTCGTCAACGGGCGGTCCTGCTTTGCCTGCCACGACAACGGCATGATTGCGCGCCGCGACGAGATTCGGTCCTTCATCCAGACCGCGCCCCACTTCGATATCCGGCAGCGTGATGTGCTGTTGCGCATGTATCCCGAACAATCGGTGTTGGATGAGTATTTCCGCCGCGACACGGAGACCTTCGTGGCAGCACTCAGCGCGATGAACGCCACCCAGCGCACTGTGGCGGGGCGCGAGGCCTCCATCCTGGCACCCGATGGCAGCGGCGAGATCGTCACCTGGCTGGCCGATTTCCGGTTCCGCAGGCTCGACATTGCCGATCTGGCGCAGCGTTTCTTCCTGACCGAGGAAGAATTCCGCACCCGCGCCCGGCAGATCGGCGATCCGCATCTGGCGCAGTTGGTCTCGGGCTGGGTGCAGCGCTTCGACAATGGGCTTTTGGTGACGCAGGATGAGGTCGACACCCATTGGGCCGCGCTTCTGCCGCGCCTGACCCTGCTGGATGCGTTGGATTATCATCCCGGGACCGTAGATTATCAGGTTGCCGGGGGCGCTTATGAGGCCGCCGCCGTGGCCGCCATCGAAATCGCTGTCGGGGCCGATGCCGATGCCTATGCGCCGCGCGTCGACGTTCCCGCCTATGTCGCGCCCGTTACCCATGCCGACCCGCTGGAAATCACGCTGCACGTGCCGCGCCAGCAGGTCTATGTGGATGATCTGCTGACCTTCGAGGTCTCGACCAACCGCGCCTGCATCCTTCAGATCATCTATGTGGAGATCAACGATGCCATCGTCGAGTTGCCGCAAGCGGTGATCGGGGCAGAGCTGATCCAACCGGATGAACGGCGTTTGATCCCGCAGGCGGCCTCTGGCTTGCAGTTGCGCTTTGATCGCCCCGGCGTGGGCGAAACGCTGCTGGCCTACTGCCGAGAGCCGTCCTCGGGCCAGCCCGCGATTGATGCGGCGCAAATGGTCGCCGTGGCCCACGAACGCTACCAGCCGCTGTTCCGGGGCCTGACCGTCGAGGCCGCCAACCGCGTCGAAGACGATGCGGGCCGCAGTGCCTTTGCCAGCGTCACGATTGACGTTCTGGGCTGATGATACTTACGCGGGGCGGGTCAAAGCCTGCCCCGGAACCTGCAATTTCAGGGGGGAAAGCCGATGCCGATTTCAACCACGATCCAACGGGCCGTTTTGGTCGCATGCCTCGCGTGGCCTGGCGTCGGCACGGCGCAAGAGGCGCTTGACGTGGACAGCCTGCTGGATGCGCTGATCCGTCCAGAGCCGTCTTCCAGCATCACCCGCAGCCTTGGCGCAGCACCCGTCGTGTCCGGGCCCACGGCAGAGGAGGTGTTGTTCCTGGAACGGCTTCCCACGCGCGGGCTTACTGTCGAGGTGCGCGCCGAAGTGGCCGAAATCGCGATGGAGCGGGAATTGCCGCGCATCGATCTGGACATTCCGTTCGACTACGACAGCGACGACCTGCGCGCCGATGTGATGGCGGATCTGGTAACTATCGGGCAGGCGCTGTCGTCCGAGGGTCTTTCCGGGTCCCGCTTCATCCTGGCCGGTCACACCGACGGCGTCGGCAGCGCCGCCTACAACCAGAACCTGTCCGAGCGGCGCGCGGCCTCGGTCCGCAGTTTCCTGATCGAAGCCTTCGGGCTGCCGGAACAGCAACTTGTGGCTGTGGGTTTCGGGTTCGAGCAACTGCTCACCCCCCAGGATCCCTCTGCCGCCGCAAACCGCCGTGTCGAGGTGATCAACCTCGAAGTCGCGTGGGAGTGAGCTGAGATGTTTGCGATCCGCCTTCTGTGTGCGGCCATTGCGCTTGCACTTGCCATACCCAACGCGGCCTCCGCGCAGGAACGGCATGCGCTGGTGATCGGCATCAACGCCTATGACAACCTCGGGTCTTTGGAAAAGGCCGTGAATGATGGCCGTGCCATGGCCGATAGCCTGGAGCGGGCGGGGTTCACCGTGGACGCGGGCTATGACTTGAGCCGCCGCGATTTCGTGCTTCTTTTGACCCGGTTCCTCGATCGCCTTGGGCCCGATGACGAAGCGCTGGTCTTCTACGCGGGCCACGCCGTTGCGATCGAGAACCGCAATTTCCTGGTGCCCGCTGACGCCTCCGCGCTGGAACAATCCAGCGAGGCGCTGATCATCGCGGAAAGCATTGGGCAGGAGTTCATTCTTGATCAGATCACCGCCACGGGCGTGCGCCTGTCCGTGGTGATCATGGACGCCTGCCGCAATAATCCGTTCGAGGGGCTGTCGACCCGCTCGCTCGGGCGGGACGCGGGCCTTGCGATCACGCAGCCGCCGCGCGGCGTCTTCATGATGTATTCCGCCGACGAAGGGCAAACGGCGCTGGACCGTCTCAGCAACGATGACCCGCACCCGAATTCCGTCTTCACCCGCACGCTTCTGCCCCTGATAGAAGAGCCCGGCATCGACATCGTCGACATCGCCCGCCGCCTGCGCGGTGACGTGCAGGCCTTGGCCGCAGGCGATCAGCACCAGCAGTTTCCTGTCTACCGGGACCGAATGCAGGGTGGGGGGCAGTTTGTGATTAACCGCATCCGAGCCGTCGCTGAGCAGCCAGCGCCTGTCACAACGCCTCCGGGGGCTGCCGTGGTGCCTACACCCATGGCGCGGGTAGCGCCACCGGTTGCAGTCAATCCCTGCGTTACTGCCCGGGCTGATTGGGCGCTTCTGGGCAACAGCCCCAGCGTGGCCGTGCTTCAAGCCTACCGCGCGGCCCATAGCGGGTGTCCGTTGATGATGACATTGGCCTCGGACCGCTTGGCGGCTTTGATCACGCTGCCGCAGCCCGTGCCCCAACCGATACCGCAAACGGTGCAGCCGTCCATCGGGGCAAACCCAGTCGGCAGTGGGGCCTAAGTTGCCCCGCCACAGGGGGGAACCCGGTTGCCTGGGCGCCTCGGTTCGGGGGCGAGCGGATCACCTATTGGGATCACAACGGCTTTGGCATGGCGTGGGGAAGCCGCGGCACGCAGCGGTGGGTTTGGTACTACCGCCCCCGCGCCGGCATCGCGGCCCAAGGGGTGACACCGGGCACGTTGCTGCTTTCGGGAACGCTGGTGGACGGGTAATTGACTGGGCAGGCGCGGCGGTTTTCCAACTCATGTGGGATGCTTGAATATGACGTGTCGGGCACCGCCGTGGGCCAGCGGGTGACCCTTCAAGGGTCCTATCCAACGCGCGATGACGCGTGCAGAAACGGATACCTCCAGAGTGATCGCCTCGACTTTTCGTATGTGAGCACGCAGCCATGAGCCCCAGACGTTCCCTCTTGCCTGCGGGGCGCATCCTGTTCGCGCTGTGCTTGTGCCTTAGCCTGCTTTGGTCCGCCACGGCCCACGCCCAAACCCGCCACGCCTTCGTGGTCGGCATCGATACCTATGAGAACGTCGGATCTTTAGAAAAGGCACGCAACGATGCGCGCGCCGTGGCGGGCGCGTTGGAAGAGGTGGGCTTTCGCACACAGCTTCTGATCGATGTCGATGAAACGGCTTTGCTGACGGAACTCACGCGGTTCTCGGGCCAGCTCAATCCCGGAGATGAGGTGGTGTTCTACTTCGCGGGCCATGGGGTGGAGATCAACGGGCGCAATTACCTGCTGCCCGCCGATGTGCCAAGCGTTGCGCCGGGGCAAGAACTGGTCGTGACCCGTGGCGCGCTGCCCGACGCTCCCACAGGCTCGGCTGATCCGTGCGCTGCCGCCCGCGCGGATTGGTCCCTGATCGGGGAAACGCCGGGTGTCGCCCTGTTGGAGGCTTACCGCACCGCCCACAGCGGCTGTCCGCTGATGATGATGCTGGCGTCCGAGCGCCTTGCTGCCCTGACCGCCACGCCCGCGCCGTCACCACCTGCGGCGACCCTTGAACCCACCCACACGCCTGCGCACACCCCTTCACCCCAGGGCGACGTCTCGGTCCCTGTGCAGGCCTGCGTGGCCGCCGCCGATCCGGACCACACCTCCATCGCGGACCTGCGCGCAGACGCGGCCCAGGCCACAGCGCGGGCCCGCTGCGCCGCGGCGCTGGTCCAAATCACTGACCGCGCCAGCGCGGAGGGCACGCACGTGCTTGCGCTGCTGGGACGCGCTGCCCACGCGGCGGGAAACTTTGAAGAAGCGGTGTCATTTTACGAAGAGGCCGCCCACGCCAATCCCATGGCCGCCAGCAACCTTGGGAGCCTGTACCAGACCGGGCGCGGTGTCGCCGCCGACGGGGCCCGGGCGGCCGAGCTATTCCAATCTGCCGGAGAACTGGGGGCCGCTTACGGGTGGCACAACTACGCCTCCCTCTACTATCGCGGCGAGGTGGTTCCGCTGGATTACGACCGCGCCGCCGAGGCTTACCTTCGGGCCGCGCAATAGGGCTGGCCGTCGTCCATGTATTGGACGGGGCGGATGTACCGCGACGGGACAGGCTTTGCCCAGAGCGATGCCCAGGCGGCCCGGTGGTTCGAGCGTGGGGCAGAAGCTGGCAACGTCAACGCCATGACCCAATTCGGGTTCATGCTGTCCGAAGGATTGGGCGTGGCGCAGGACCAAAGCGCGGCCGCGCGCTGGTTTCAGACCGCCTCGGACGCGGGCTCGGCCGAGGCGGCGGCCCGTCTTGGCATCGGCCATCGCCTCGGCGAGGGGGTCGCGCGCAACCCGGACCAGGCCTATCTGTTGCTGTCGCGCGCGGCAGAGGAAGGCAACGGGCGCGCCATGCGGCACCTCGGCCAGATGTTTGCAGAGGGCGACGGCGTGGCCCAAAGCGACGCAGACGCCGCGCAATGGTATCAGCAAAGGGTCGATGCGGGGGACGCTGCTTCGGCGACGCACCTGGGGGCCTTCTATTTCAATGGACGCGGCGTCACCGCCGACCGCAACCGCGCGTCCGAGTTGTTTCGCCAGGCCGCCGAGGGTGGCGATGCGGCCGGCATGCGCAACACGGGTGTCATGTACCGCGAAGGTTATGGGGTGGCCGTCAGCCACGCCGAGGCGATGCATTGGTTCCAGCGGGCCGTCGCACTGGGTGACGCGTTCGCGCATTACTACATTGGTTGGCAGTACCAATACGGCAACGGCGTGCCGGTGAATGCGCGCGAGGCCGCACAGTGGTTTGTGAGCGGTCTGGCGGCGGGGCACGATTACGCCCTCCGCAACCCCGCAGAATTCAACGGCGCCGTGGGCCGCGAGATGCAGGAGCTTTTGCGTGAAAGAGGCAGGTACGATGGCGCAATCGACGGCGTTATCGGGCCCGGAACCGTTGCAGCGATGAGAGCGTACATGGAGCTTGGCGAAAGACTGATCGAGCTATGACAAGTGGTGTGGTTGGATGAAGACTTTCATATGGGTGTTGGTGTGGTTTGTCGGTCTGGCGTCGGTGGTCAGCGCCCAGGATCGCCACGCGCTGGTTATCGGGATCGATGACTACGTCAACGTCTCGGACCTGCAAAAGGCCCGCAACGATGCCGAGGCCGTGGGCGTTGCGCTGGAAGACACGGGGTTCGACGTCACCGTCCTTCTAGACGCGAACCGCCGCGACATGTTTCGCGCGCTCAACACCTTTGTCGGGCAGCTTCAACCCGGCGATGACGCGGTGTTCTACTTCGCCGGTCACGGCGTGGAGGTCGAGGGACGCAACTACCTGCTGCCCACGGATGTGCCCGCCATGCGCCCCGGAGAAGAGCGTTTGCTGACCAGCGAAAGCCTTGCTGCCGATGACGTGCTGGCCGATATGCAGGCCTCGGGCGCAAGGGTCAGCCTGCTGATCCTTGACGCATGCCGCGACAACCCCTTTCCGACGGAAGGCACCCGTAGCCTTGGGCGCAGCACGGGCCTGTCACGGCTGGAAGCGCCCGAGGGCGCGTTCATCATGTTCTCGGCCGGGACCGGACAGGCGGCCCTCGATCGCCTGTCGGACGATGATCCAAACCCCAATTCCGTGTTCACCCGCGCGCTGTTGCCGCTGCTGTCCGAGCCGGGCCTGCCGATCCATCAGATCGCGCGGCGCTTGCGGCGCGATGTCCAGGACCTCGCCAGTTCCGTCGGGTATTCCCAGCGGCCCGCCTATTATGACGAGGTAACGGGGGATTTCTTCTTTCTTTTGGAAGAAGAGACGGTGGAAGGGGTGGCCACCGGCACTCCAGGCCCCACACCAACACCCACGCAGCCCCCGGCTTCCACCCAGCCCCAAGCACCCGCGTCCGCGCCGGATGGCGTCCCGGAACGCACCCCCAGCACCACCCCCTGCGCCACCGCGCGGCTGGATTGGGCGCTGGTCGCCGACAGCTCCAGCCCCGCTGTGCTGGAGGCCTACCTCGCCTCGCATCAGGATTGTGCCTTCATGGTAGCCTTGGCGTCCGAGCGCTTGGCAACTTTGCAAGCGCCGCCACCTGACCCCTGCGCGCCAGCGCGGGCGGAGTGGGAAGCGCTCAGCGCGCGGCCTGATTTCGACACCGCCGCGGCCCTCGGCGCACTTACCGCGTTCCAGGCGACCTACGGGACCTGCCCGATCTATGGGGCTCTGGTGATTTTCCAGTTTGCGGAAATGGAGCGCTTGGAAGATGAACGCCGTCGGCCCGTCCATGGCCCCCGGCCGTCCCAGGGAAACCGGGTCTGCACCACGTCGACCGGGTTCACCGGCCCCGGCGTGGGGGCGCGCACCTTCTGCGCCTCCAGCGCATTGCCACCGGCTGGCACCAATTCCTACTGGCCGCCACATCTGTTCGACGACAACCTGCGGACTGCCTGGAACGAGGGTGTCAGCGGGCGCGGCAGGGGGCAAACCCTGGCTTGGGAGTTCGAGGCCGAAACCCAGGTGCGCCGGATCCGCGTCGTGAATGGCTACACCAAGACCAATCGCACCTATACCCGCAACGCGCGCGTCCGGGAGGTGCGGATCACCGGATCATCGGGTTTTTCGATGAACACCAAGCTGCGCGACACCGGTGACTGGCAAACCATCGAGTTGGGCGACATCGACCCGCAGATGTGGCTTCAGATCGGGATCGTATCGACCTATCCGGGCACCCATTATGCCGACACGGAAGTGACGGAATTACGCATCGAGTGACGGGGGCCTTGTGCCGCGCGCGTCAATCGGGTTCGCTGCGACGACTGATTTCTGACCCGAGGGCCCCCGATGCACGTCTCCATTTCCGACATCCGCGCCGCCTCCGAGGCCGCGCTTCTGGCCCATGGCGCAGGCCCTTTTCAGGCCGCCGAGGTCGCAAAGGCCGTCGCCCGGGCAGAGGAGACCGGGAACATCATCTGCGGGCTCTATTACTTGGAAAGCTATTGCACCCAGCTTGCCTCAGGGCGGGTCGACGGCACCTTGGTGCCCGACGTTTCGCGTCCCAAAGCGGGCGTCGTGCGGTCCGATGCGCGCTTCGGCTTCGCGCAACCGGCCTTTGCCCGGGCGCTGCCCCTGGCCGTTGAGGCCGCGCGAGAGGTGGGCGTTGCCACCTTGACCGTCGCCCACGCCCATACCTGTACGTCACTGGGGTATTTCACCGAACAGATCGCGGCAGAGGGCCTGATCGCCCTCGGCTTTACCAATGCCTCTGCCATTGTCGCGGCACCCGGCGGCAAAGCGCCGGTTCTTGGCACCAACCCCATAGCGATGACGATCCCCGGGGACGGTGCACCGCTGATGCATGCGGATTTCTCGACCTCTGCGGTTGCCCTGGGCAAGATCACCATGGCGAAAGCGGCAGGCGAGGCGATCCCGCCGGGATGGGCCGTGGACGCGGACGGCGCGTCCACAACGGACCCAGACGCGGCGCTGAAAGGCGCGCTGCTAAGTGCGGCGGGGCCCAAGGGGTGGGCCTTTGGTCTATTGGTGGAGGTGATGGCGGCAGGGTTGACCGGATCGGTCAACTCTCTGGATGTAAAGGGATTGAAGCTGCCGGATGGAAATCCCCATGATCTGGGCCAGTCCTATATCCTGATCGATGCGAATGCCCATGCGGGGCAGGATGTCCTGGCGGAACGTCTGGCGCGTGTCGCGGATGTCATCGCCTCTGACGGGGGCACGGGGCGGATCCCCGGTGCGCCGCGCAAACACATCGACCCGGTCGATGTGCCGGAAGCCCTCTGGACCCAAGTGCAACGTCTGGCGGCGGGCTGAACCGTGGCGATTGTCACGTTGACGCTGAACCCGGCGCTGGATCTGGAAACCAGCCTGGCCGAAATGCGCCCCCGCGAAAAGCTGCGCTGCACGCCGCCGCGCTCGGATCCGGGCGGGGGCGGGATCAACGTGGCCCGCGCGATACACGCGCTTGGGTCTACGGCGCGGGCCGCCGTGGCATTGGGCGGCCCCACGGGGGCGACGATTGCCACGGCCTTGCAAGAGGCCGGGATCGACGTTCTGCCCTTGGCCGCGCCCGGACCGACACGGCAGAACCTGTCCGTCATCGAAGCGTCAACCGGCGAGCAGTTTCGCTTCATCTTTCCCGGTCCCACCTGGATCCCGGCTGATCTGGCCGCCGTGGAGCCGCCGTTGTCCAAGGCCGTTGTTGCCGGTGATATCCTGGTTCTGTCAGGGTCGCTCCCGCCAGGGCTGGCGGCCGAGGCGCTGGTGGATCTTGCCATGTCTCATGTGGCGCGCGGGGTTCGCGTGGTCGTGGACACGTCCGGCGCGGCACTGGTGGCCATGGTTGCCGCCGCCCGGGGGATGAACTTGCTGCGCATGGACGGCCCAGAGGCGGAAGAGCTGTGCGGCAGGCCATTGCCGCGTGCCGCCGACAGCGCGGACGCCGCGCAGGCCATGGTGAATGACGGCGTGGCCGAGGCGGTGATCATCGCGCGCGGCAAGGATGGATCGGTGCTGGCAACCGCAAACGGTCGCTGGTTTGCGCCTGCGGCCGATGTCCCCGTGGTGTCGGTGACGGGGGCAGGCGACAGCTTCGTGGCGGCGGCCACCTTGGCGATGTCACGCGGGGCGGCGTGGCCAGAGGTTCTGTCCTGCGGCTGTTCAGCCGCCAGTGCCGCAGTCACCACCCCGGCCACCGCGCTGTGTGACCCGGAAGTATACCTCGCCCTTCTGCCCGGCACGCGAGCGCGCCGGATCTAAATGTTGGGGCACCCGGGCGCGCCGGGGCGAGTTCCTGGGACACTCGGGGGCGCTTTATCGAGCACTATTCGGCAGCGGTACGCTTCGGAAGCACCCAATTGGGGCGTACGAAATGGCAGGTGTATCCGTTGGGGATCCGCTCCAGATAGTCCTGATGCTCGGGCTCGGCGTCCCAGAATGGGCCTACGGGCTCCAGCTCCGTCACGACCTTGCCGGGCCACAGCCCCGAAGCGTCGACGTCGGCAATCGTATCCTCGGCCACCGCCTTCTGGGCGTCGTCGACATAGTAGATGGCGCTGCGATAACTCATTCCCCGGTCGTTGCCCTGACGGTTTGGGGTGGTCGGATCGTGGATCTGAAAGAAGAACTCCAGCAATTGCCGGTAGCTGATGCGGGCGGGGTCAAAGATGATCTCGATCCCCTCGGCATGGGTGCCATGGTTGCGGTAGGTGGCATTGGGCACGTCGCCGCCGGTGTAGCCTACCCGCGTGGCCTCCACGCCGGGCATCTTGCGGATCAGGTCCTGCATGCCCCAAAAGCATCCCCCTGCCAAAACTGCGCGTTCAGTGCTCATGCTACATCCTCCACTTGATCAATATAGGCGCCATAGCCTTCGGCCTCCATGTCGTCGCGGTGCACGAACCGAAGCGAGGCGGAGTTGATGCAATACCGCAGACCGCCCCGGTCGCGCGGGCCGTCGGGGAAGACATGGCCCAGATGGCTGTCACCGTGGGTCGAGCGGACTTCGGTGCGGACCATGCCAAGGGACATGTCGCGCAACTCGTTGACCATGGAGGTGTCGATGGCCTTGGTGAAGCTCGGCCACCCGCAGCCCGAGTCGAACTTGTCGCTGGAGGCGAACAGGGGCTCGCCCGAGACGATATCGACGTAAATCCCCGGCTCCTTGTTATGGAGCAGCTCTCCGGTGCCTGGACGTTCGGTGCCGTCTTGCTGGGTGACGCGGAATTGCTCGGGCGTCAGGGTGGCGATCACGTCGGGGTTCTTGGTGTATTGGGTCATGGTGCCTCCGCTCTGGTGTCACCGCACGATATGGGGGCGCGAGGGGATTTGTCCAACAGGCGGTGCGATCACGGTGACGTCGTTACCGCAACGGCGGTCGCGCAGACCTGCCGCTGTAGCGCGACAGCAAAACGCCCCGGCGGATGGCACGGGGCGTCAAGTTGTTCGGTGTTGGACGGGCAGGGAGGTTCTAGCCGCCCCAACTGCGGACCGGGCCGCAATCCATGTGAACGAAGTTGGAGCGCGAGTAGCGCCCGACGCCGCCGGCATTGCATGCACGGGCCGCGTTGAAGATCTGGCTGACAGAGCGCGACTGCAATTGCAGGTCTGCGGCTTCACCGACCATGTGGCGCGAATTGCGCGCAACGCCGGACGAGCGGCTGCGCAGCATCGCGTTCGTCTCGGGCGAGCGGTAGCCGGAAAGAAGGGTGTAGGGCTCGGACGTGTCCATCAGGTTGTGGGCGGCGGCCATGATGTCGATGGTGTTGATGCTGATGTCGATCACGCCATCGGTGCGCCAATCGCGCATGAAGTAGTTCACTTCTTCCAAAGCGGGGGCGATGTAGTCGCCGTCGATCCAGTAGATCATGTTCAGGTTTTCGCCTGCACGCCCGTTATACATCTGAAGCTTGCGAATATCGCCTGCGCCGCGAAGTAGGCCGGTAGCGTTGGCCATGACCGGTGCTGCGGCAACAGTCGTGGCTGCGAACGCTCTGATAAGCGAGCGTCGAGTAAGTTGAGTCGTCATTGGGTATTTGCCCCTTTTTTCTGCCCGTTACGTATCAGCACAGCGAAGCCGCTTGTCCAAAACGACCCTAACCAGAGTGTGCACTGTCCCCACAGGCTTAGTGTGGGTGGAATGACACAATCGAAACTTTTCTGGAAGTGCTATTGCGCTGCGACCTCTCATACCTCCGTTTCTAGGCGATTTTCTGCCGGTTTAGCGATTATCCGCTGGCAAATTCGAGCTCACGCGCTGATCACGTTCCGGGGGTGACGCTGTTCGATGATCGCCTCTTGACCATCGCAATGGTGGAAAAACTACCGTTGCATGTTTGAAACTACGCTGAAAAACTTACGAAAACGTGAATGGACTTGGATGTTCCGTCACGCGAGTGTGAACGCTATTGACGGCTGCACCGCATTTCATGACCCGGGATGAGTAACATGTTGAGATTCGCGAAGCTTTCGCTTCTGTCACTGGCTTTGGCGGGCACGCCGATGGTGTCGGTGATGCTGACGCCAAACCAAGCGGAAGCGCAGGCCTTCTCGGCGCTGCGCCAGGCGATTGCCGAGGCGTCTTCCGAGCAGGAGCAGCTTGCCGCCTTCTACCGCGAGCGTGACTTCCAGCCGATCTGGACCACCGCAGACGCCGCCGATCGCCGCAACGCGCTGTTCAGTGCCTTGGCGGAGGCCAGCAACCACGGGCTGCCAACGTCGCGCTATGACACCACCGACCTGGTCGCCGCGTTCCAGTCCGCCACCAATCCCTACGAGATGGGCCGTGCCGACGTTCAGGCCTCGCTTCTGTTCCTTCAATACGCGCAGGACATCCATTCCGGCTTCCTGGAGCCCGGCGACATCGTGGGCGACATTGTTCATACCCTGCCGCGCCGCGATCCGTTGGAGCTGTTCACCGAATTCGTGGATGCAAACCCCTTCGAATACATTTCCACCCTGCCGCCGCAGCACCCCGAGTATACCCGCCTGATGCGTGCCAAGTTGCATCTGGAGCGGCTGATCGACGACGGCGGCTATGGGCCGACCGTCGCAGCAGGCTCGCTCGCGCCGGGGGCGACCGGGAACGCGGTCGTGCAACTGCGCAACCGCCTGATGGCCATGGGCTACCTGGAGCGCTCTGCCACCGCGACTTATGACGCGCGCTTGCAGCAGGCGGTGCTGGAATTCCAGGTCGACAACGGCATCAACGCCGACGGCATCGCGGGTGGCGAGACGATCCGTGCAGTCAACCGCTCGGCCAGCGATCACCTGTCCGAGGTGATCCTCGCGATGGAGCGTCAGCGCTGGCTCAACTTCGAGCGTGGCCCGCGCCACATTTTCGTGAACCTGCCCGATTTCCATGTGCGCGTCATCGACGATGGCGAAGTGACCTTCATTACCCGCTCCGTCATCGGCTCCACGGCCTCTGACCGTCGCACGCCCGAATTCTCGGACACGATGGAGCATATGGTCATCAACCCCAGTTGGTATGTGCCGCGCTCGATCGCGCGCGGCTACATCGGCTCGATCCTTGCGGGCGGGGCGAACCACCTGCAACTGATGGCCAATGGTCGCCCGGTGAACCGCGCAAACGTCGACTGGACCCGTGTTTCGGCGTCGAACTTCCCGTTCGACCTGCGCCAGCCCCCCGGTCCGAGTAACGCGCTTGGCCTCGTGAAGTTCATGTTCCCCAACCAGTGGAACATCTATCTGCACGACAGCCCGGACCAGCACCTGATGACCCATGAGGTCCGCGCATACTCCGCCGGTTGTGTCCGTCTGGATGACCCGTTTGACCTGGCCTACCACCTGCTGGCCGCACAGGAATCCGATCCCGTCAGTTTCTTCGACACCATCCTGAACTCGGGCCGCGAGACGCAGGTCAACCTCGACACGCCGCTGCCGGTCCATATCGTCTACTGGACGTCGTGGGTCGATACCGAGGGCCGCCTGAACTTCCGCAACGACATCTATGGGCGCAACGCGGTCCTGCGCCAGGCGATCCAGAACCTTGGGGTGGAGATCAGGGGCGTGAACAGCTAACCCTTGTCCCGAGCATTTCGGGGAAGACAATGGCTGAATTCAGCGTAAGTGACATTGCAGCGGCGCTTGGGGCAGAAGCCTCGGGCGCCGTTGATATTTTGCTCTGCGGCGTAGCCGAGCCCGCCTCTGCGCAGGCGACGGATCTGGCGCTTGCCATGAAGCCGGAATATGCCGTCGGCCTGAAGGCGGGCCGTGCGCGCGTTGCCATGATTGCCCCCGGCATGGATTGGCAGGATATGGGGTTGGAGGCGGCGATCATCGCGCCGCGCCCGCGCTATGCCATGGCCGGTCTGACGTCGATGATGGACCGTGGCCCGATCATCGAGCCGGGCCATCACCCCACGTCCGTCATTCACGACAGCGCACAGATTGCCGAGGGCGCTGCCATCGGCCCCTTCGTGGTGATCGGCCCCGGCGCGGTGATCGGCGCGCGGGCGCGGATCGCGTCCCATGTCAGTATCGGGGCGGGCGCGGTCATCGGCGACGATGCCTTGATCCACGAGGGCGTCCGGATCTGCCATGGTGTCCACATAGGGGACCGTTTCATTGCCCAACCCGGTGTGGTTCTGGGGGGCGATGGGTTCAGCTTCGTCACGCCGGAGAAAAGCATGGTGGAAAAGGCGCGCGAAAGCCTGGGAACCGCGACCGACACCGCGACCGAGCAATCCTGGGCCCGCATCCATTCCCTTGGCGGGCTGGTCATCGGCGATGACGTCGAGGTGGGGGCCAATTCCGCCATTGACCGGGGCACGATCGAAAGTTCGCAAATCGGCAACGGCACCAAGATCGATAACCTCGTCCACATCGGGCACAACTGCATTATCGGCAAGGACTGCCTAATTTGCGGCCAGGTGGGCTTCGCGGGGTCCGTCACGATGGGTGACCGCGTGGTATTGGGGGGCAAATGCGGCGTCTCCGACAACATCACCATCGGCAATGATGTGGTGGCGGCAGGCGCGTCGAAACTGTTCACCAACGTGCCCTCGGGCCGCATGATCATGGGCCACCCGGCGGTCAAGATGGACACCCATGTCGAGATGTACAAGGCGCTGCGCCGCCTGCCGCGCCTGGCACGCACCGTGTCGGACTTGCAGAAAGCCGTTTCCAAGCCCGACAAGACGCCCTAGATGATGGCCAGAAAGTAGGAAGAACCCCATGGCCACTGTCCAAGACAAGATCATCGAGATCCTCGCCGAACAAGCGGTGCTGGAGAAGGAAGATGTGACGCTGACATCGTCGCTCGACGATTTGGGCATCGACAGTCTCGGCCTTGTGGAATCGATCTTCGCCATTGAAGAGGCCTTCGATATCTCGGTGCCGTTCAATGCCAATGAGCCCGATGCCTCGGATTTCGACATCTCGTCCGTGGCGGCGATCATCCGCGCCGTCGAGAAACTGGTGACAGAGCAGAAGGGCTAGCCCATGCGCCGCGTTGTCATTACCGGGCAGGGCACGATCAATGCATTGGGTTGCGATGTGCCCGCCACGCTGGAGGCGTTCCGCGAGGGGCGCTGTGGCATTGGCCCGCTGGAGCTGCGCGATGTGGATCGTTTGTCGGTGAAAATCGGCGCACAGGTAAAGGGCTATGATCCGGAAGCCTTGTTCA
The DNA here is from genome assembly GCF_019195455.1 of Gymnodinialimonas phycosphaerae. Classification (NCBI taxonomy): domain Bacteria; kingdom Pseudomonadati; phylum Pseudomonadota; class Alphaproteobacteria; order Rhodobacterales; family Paracoccaceae; genus Gymnodinialimonas; species Gymnodinialimonas phycosphaerae. The sequence continues at coordinate 929,309 of NZ_JAIMBW010000001.1, forward strand.
ACCGCCAGCAGATCGCGCTTTATGACCGCTTTACCCAATTCACCTTGATCGCCGCCCGCGAAGCGCTTGATGGCATGACGTTCTCGGGCGATGAGGCGGCGCGCGCAGGCGTCGTTCTGGGCACCGCCGGTGGTGGCGTGAACACCTGGGATGAAAACTACCGCACCGTCTATGAGGAGGGGAAGAACCGCGTTCACCCCTTCGTGGTGCCCAAGCTGATGAATAATGCCGCCGCCTCCCATGTGTCGATGGAATGGAACCTGAAGGGGCCGTCGTTTTCCGTGGCGACGGCCTGCGCGTCTTCCAACCACGCCATGGGGCAAGCCTTCAATATCATCCGCTACGGCGGCGCCGATCTGATGGTGACGGGCGGCTCCGAGGCGATGCTGTCGTTTGGCGGCGTCAAGGCGTGGGAGGGGCTGCGGGTGATGTCCAAGGACGCTTGCCGTCCGTTTTCGGCCAACCGCAACGGCATGGTGCAGGGCGAGGGCGCGGCGGTCTTCATCTTCGAGGAATATGAGCACGCGCGCGCGCGCGGCGCCGAGATCCTGGCCGAGGTTGTGGGGTTCGCCATGACGTCGGATGCCGCCGATATCGTCATGCCATCCCAGCAAGGGGCGGCGCGGGCGATCTCGGGCGCGCTCAAGGATGGCGGCCTCAACCCCGAGGACGTCTGCTATATCAATGCCCATGGCACCGGGACGGCGGCCAACGACAAGGTGGAATGTGCCGCCGTGGCCCATGCGTTTGGCCACCACGCGGATGATCTGATGATCTCGTCCACCAAATCGATGCATGGCCACCTGATTGGCGGCACCGGCGCGGTTGAGCTTTTGGCCTGCGTCATGGCCCTGAAGGATGGCGTGATCGCGCCCACCATCGGCTATGAGGAACCGGACCCGGAATGCGCCCTTGACGTGGTCCCCAACGAGGCGCGCGAGGCGAGGGTCGAGGCCTGCCTCTCGAACGCGTTTGCCTTTGGCGGCTTCAATGCAGTGCTGGCGCTGCGCGCTGCGCCCTAGCGTTTCGGCGCGACCTTGCGGTCCCCAACGAAAAAGGGCCCGCGCGGCACATGCCGACGGGCCCTGCGTTTGAACGGCTTAGCGCTTATTCGGTTGCTTCTTCCTCTGGCGCTTCTTCTTCTGGCGCTTCTTCCGCGCCGGCACCCTCTTGCTGCGCGGCGATGAAGGCGCGAATTTCGACCATGCGTTCTTCCAACGAGTCGAAGGCCGCCGTGAAGCCCCGCAAAGAGGCCGTCGTGGGCACCGCAGAGCCGCCCATCTGGCCCAATTCGTCGCGCACCAGTGCGAATAGCACGACCTGCGTGTCGGCTCCGTTCTCGAACTGCGCGAGGTTTTCGGCGGTCAGCGAGAGCTGCACGAAGCAGCCGATGGGGCGACAGAAGGCGTAGGGAACAACGGCGGGCTCTGCATCATCGATGCGGATCTGAAGGCCCGGGCTCAGCAATGTGTCCAGCGGGGTCAGGATCGTCGCGTTGGCAACGGTTTCGCCATCGTCGATCACCGGGGCCGCGATGCGGAACTCTGCGACCGGGTTGCCGTTTTCCTCTTCCAGCAGTTGGAACATTTCGCAACGGTCGGGGATCTCGTCTTGCTCGGATCGGATGCAGCGCACCTGCCAGTCGCGGAAGATTTCCGAGACATAGGGCTCTCCGGGTTCCACTTCCGAGCGGTTCGGAAGGACCAGTGGCTCTGCCTGTGCGGCGGCGAGGCTCGGCAAGGCAAGACTTGCGACAAGACCAATTACGAGCGGCTTAAAGAACGTCATACGATGCGCTTCCTTTTCAAACGTCAGACTGCTCGGCCCGTTAACATCCGGGCCATTGGCACGCTGGCTATCACGAGCGGGGCGGGTCTGTCAGGCGCAAAATGTGACGGCGGGCCTGGCATCGGCAACAGCTTGCGGATGCGGTCGCGCGGCATGTTATGAAGGAGCGGCGGGCGTGCGGCGGGCGTGCGGTAGCGAAGCAGAGGGGGGCCAAAAAGGCGAAAGGGCCCGTAGTACGGACCCTTTTCTATTGTCTCTCCCTGTCGGACTGGCCGACTTATGGAGCAGACGTTAAGCGACGGTTGCCGAGCCGTCAACAGTCCATTTCATGCCAGATGCAAAAGTGAATGCCCCCTGTATTCCTTGACCATTTGGCCAAAAAAAACCGCGCCAGTGCGGCGCGGCCAGTTGACAGGGAGGAAGTCAACACCGGCCATGTGGCGCGGTGATGAACTCACTCTGGCGCGTAAAGGTTAAAAATGTATTGTTCCGCGAAGAAAAACTACAACCGGGGACACGAGAGTTATGGCGGAACAAGGTGAAAGCGGGATTTTCGTGGGCGGCGGCGGGCCGGACTACGGGTTGGCTCAGGTCCTACGCCCCGACTACGCGAACCGCCACGGGCTGATCGCGGGCGCTACGGGCACAGGCAAGACGGTGACGCTGCAGATCCTGGCCGAAAGCTTCTCGGCCATGGGCGTGCCGGTGGTGCTCTCGGACGTCAAGGGCGACCTCTCGGGCCTGGCCCAGGCCGGGACCGAGTCGTTCAAGCTCCATGGGGCGTTCACCGAACGGGCCACCAGGATCAACTTCACCGACTACGTGTATCGCGCGTTCCCAGTCACCTTCTGGGATCTTTTCGGCCAACAAGGCCACCCCGTACGCACCACGGTAGCCGAGATGGGGCCGCTTCTGCTGTCGCGCCTGCTGGAATTGTCGGACGCCCAGGAAGGCGTGTTGAATATCGCCTTCCGCGTCGCCGATGAAGAGGAATGGCCGATCCTCGATCTCAAGGACTTGCAAGCGCTGCTGGTCTGGGTGGGGGAGAACCGCAAGACCCTGTCCCTGCAATACGGCAACGTCTCCAGCGCGTCCGTCGGTGCGATCCAGCGCCGCCTTCTGGTGTTGGAGAACGAGGGTGGGGCCGGTTTCTTCGGCGAACCGGCGCTCGACCTGGAAGACCTCTTCCTGACGGACGAACAGGGGGCAGGGCGCATCAATATCATCGCCGCCGACAAACTGATGCAATCCCCGCGCCTCTACGCCACCTTCCTTCTGTGGATGCTGTCGGAGCTATTCGAGTCCCTGCCCGAGGTCGGCGACCCCGATAAACCCAAGCTGGTCTTTTTCTTCGACGAGGCGCATCTGCTGTTCGAAGATGCCCCAAAGGCCCTGGTCGACAAGGTCGAGCAGGTGGCGCGCCTGATCCGCTCCAAGGGGGTCGGCGTTTATTTCATCACCCAGAACCCTGCCGATGTGCCCGAGGATATCCTGGGCCAGCTTGGCAACCGCGTGCAGCATGCGCTCCGCGCCTTCACCGCAAAGGACCGCCGCGCGCTGCAACAGGCGGCGCAAAACTACCGCGACAACCCTGATTTTGACATCGAAGACGCGATCCGCGAGGTCGGCGTTGGCGAGGCGGTGACCTCGCTGCTAGAGCGCAAGGGGATCCCCGGCGTGGCGCAACGCACGCTAATCCGGCCGCCGTCGTCGCAACTTGGCCCCATCACGGATGCCACGCGCGCGGCCCTGATGGGCATGTCGCCCGTGGCGGGCAAGTACGACACCGTCGAGGACCGCAACAGCGCTTACGAGATGTTGCAGGCACGCGCCGCCGAGGCCGCACGGGAGGCGGAAAGGGCCGAAGCGCTGGAAGAACAGGCCGAAGCGCCTGAGCGTGAGTTCCGCGCCGGGCGCCGCTATACCGGCGGGGGCGTCAGCCGCTCCACCTCCAAGCCCGCGCGGCGCCGCAGCTCGCGCTCCGACAGCGTCGGCACGGCCTTCGCCAAAAGCTTCGCGCGCCAGATGGGCACGCAATCGGGCAGGGCGGTCGTGCGCGGCATTCTGGGGGGGCTGTTCCGGGGGCGTTAGGCGCGCATTTCCAATTTGAGCCCCGCGATTTCTGCCGCGTTCGCTCCGGTCACATCATCGTCAGGATCCGCCATGACGTCGCATCCTATCGCTTGCTCTCTGGAAACCCTCGCGTTGGCAGCCTACACTCTCTCCCATGATAGTAGAACTCGGACATTTCGCCCTGATCCTCGCCTTCACGGTGGCGGTCTTTCAGATGATCGTGCCCATGGTCGGTGCCGCGCGCGGCAATGCCGCGTGGATGGCCACCGCCGAGCCTGCGGCCAGCGCCCAATTCATTCTGGCCGCCGCGTCCTTCGGCGCTCTGACCTATGCTTTCGTGACCTCGGATTTCTCGCTCAGCCTTGTGGTGGCGAACTCCCATACCGACAAGCCGCTGCTCTACAAGATTTCGGGCGTTTGGGGCAATCATGAGGGGTCCCTGCTGCTTTGGGTGGTGATCCTGACGCTGTTTGGCGCCTGTGCCGCCTGGTTCGGCAAGGGCTTGCCGCCAACGCTGCGCGCCCGCGTGCTTGCGGTGCAATCCTCGGTCGCCGTGGCGTTCTTCGCCTTCATCCTCTTCACGTCGAACCCGTTCCTGCGCCTGGCTTCGCCGCCGTTCAACGGGCAGGACTTGAACCCGCTGTTGCAGGACCCCGGCCTCGCGTTCCATCCGCCGTTCCTGTACCTGGGCTACGTGGGCCTCTCCATGGCCTTCTCCTTCGCCGTCGCCGCCCTGATCGAAGGGCGCGTGGATGCCGCCTGGGGCCGTTGGGTGCGGCCCTGGACGCTGGCGGCCTGGATTTTCCTGACCATCGGCATCGGCCTTGGGTCCTGGTGGGCCTATTATGAGCTTGGCTGGGGCGGCTTCTGGTTCTGGGACCCGGTGGAGAACGCAAGCTTCATGCCCTGGCTCATCTCGGCGGCGTTGCTGCATTCGGCCATCGTGGTGGAAAAGCGCGAAAGCTTGAAAAGCTGGACCATCCTTCTGGCCATCCTTGCCTTCGGCTTCTCGCTGATCGGGACTTTCATCGTGCGCTCGGGCGTGCTGACCTCGGTCCATGCCTTCGCCAATGATCCCGAGAGGGGCGTTTTCATCCTGATGATCCTTGCGGTCTTCATGGGCGGTGCGCTCGTGCTGTTCGCCTTCCGCGCCGGCACGATGGAGGCCAAGGGCGTCTTCTCCACCGTCAGCCGCGAAAGCGGTCTGGTGGTCAACAACCTGCTTCTGGCGGTGTCGTGCTTTGTGGTCTTCATCGGCACGATCTGGCCCCTGATCGCCGAGATGTTCTTTGACCGCACGCTCTCGGTGGGCCCGCCGTTCTTCGATGCGGCCTTCACGCCCTTCGTGTTCGCCCTGTCGGTGGTCTTGCCCGTGGCGGCGATGCTGCCCTGGAAAAGGGCAAAGCTGGATCGGCCGCTTCGGGCGCTGATGCCTGCGGCCGTTCTGGCCCTCGCCGTGGGGCTTCTGGCCTGGGCGATGTATACGGGCCGCACGGCCATTGCGCCTTTGGGCGTGGGCCTTTCGGTCTGGCTGGTGGCGGGCGCGGCGACGGACCTGTGGACGCGTACCGGGCGTGGCGCCATCGGCGGACGCCTTGCTCGCCTGACCCGGCTGCCTCGCGCTGATTGGGGCAAATCCATCGCCCACGCGGGCGTCGGCGTGACGATGTTCGGTGTGGTGACCCTGACCGGCTACCAGATCGAGGATATTCGCGTGGCACAGGTGGGCGAGCCCTATCAGGTCGGCGCCTATGAGGTAGAGTTGTTGGGCGTGGAAGAGAACGTCCGGGGGCCGAACTACCTCAGCACGATCGCGTCGGTCATGGTGCGTGATCCCGATACCGGGGCCGAGATCGCAACGCTTTCGCCCGAGCGTCGGATCTACCCCGTCGCGGGCATGCCCACGACCGAGGCAGGCATTGACGGCGGAATGACGCGGGACGTCTACATCACGCTGGGGGATCCGCAGCAGAACGGCGGATGGGCGCTTCGGACGTGGATCAAGCCCTTTGCCAACTGGGTCTGGGGCGGCACGATCATCATGGCCCTTGGTGGGTTCCTGAGCCTTAGCGACCGCCGCTACCGCATGGCGGCTGGGGCGGCCAAGCAACGGCCTGTTGCTGGCGGAGTGCCCGCGGAATGAGGCGGCTCCTCCTCGCTACGCTCCTCGCAGCGGTCACTCTGGCGACGCCATCGCTGGCGGTTCAGCCCGATGAGGTATTGGACGACCCGGTCCTGGAGGAGCGCGCGCGCGACATATCCTCGGGCCTGCGCTGCCTTGTGTGCCGCAACGAGAGCATCGATGAAAGCAACGCCGACCTGGCCCGTGACCTGCGCCTTTTGGTGCGCGAGCGTCTGGTGGCGGGCGATACGGATGCGGAAACCATCGCCTACATCGTGGCCCGCTACGGCGAATACGTCCTGCTGCGCCCAACGTTCAACGGCTCCACCATCGCCCTCTGGCTGGCTGGTCCCTTGCTGCTGCTGGCGGGTGTTGGACTATCGCTCAGCTATGTGCGCCAACGCGCCCGCGCGCAGGCCAGCGGGGAAGACGGGCTTAGCCCGGAAGAGCAGGCGCGGCTAGACAGTATTCTGTCCGCCGAGCCAGCGGATGACCCGAAGGCCTGACTGACGCCGCGTTTGGGCTTTTGTGTGCCGCCCGGTTTGCTATGGTCCCCGCAACCCTAGGGAGGCTAGCCCATGAACTATGACACGATCACCGCCGAGACCCATGATGGCATGGCCATCATCACCCTTAATCGCCCGGAGGTGATGAATGCACTCAACACCCAGATGCGCGCCGAGATCACCCACGCGGTGAGTGCGGCGGCGTCCAGCGCGCGGGTCGTTGTGCTGACCGGGACGGGGCGGGCGTTTTGCTCGGGTCAGGATCTGGGCGACCGGGCCAATGCGGGCAACCTGAACCTGGAGCGGACGTTGCGAGACGAATATGTTCCCATGCTCAATGCGATCGTCGATTGCCCGGTCCCGGTCATCGCCGCCGTCAACGGCACGGCGGCGGGGGCGGGGGCAAACCTGGCGCTGGTCTGTGATATCGTGATCGCGGCGGAAAGTGCCTCGTTCATCCAGGCGTTCTCGCGTATCGGGTTGATCCCGGATGCGGGCGGGACCTGGGCCTTGCCGCGCACGATTGGCCTGCAACGGGCGATGGGGGCAGCGCTGTTTGCCGAGAAGATCACGGCGGCGCAGGCTGCGGACTGGGGCATGATCTGGGAGATGGCTCCTGATGAGGACTTCGAGGCCCTGTGGCGGGTCCGCGCCACTCACCTCGCGACGGGGCCAAGCGAGGCGTTCAAGCGGATCAAACAGGTGATGCGGGCGAGCACTGGCAATTCGCTTCAAGAGCAGCTTTTGCTGGAGGGGCAGCTACAGGGGCAGTGCGGCAAATCCCGCGATTTCAAGGAGGGCGTGGTGGCGTTTCTGGAGAAGCGGCCCGCGGTGTTCGAGGGACGATGAGTGCGTCTGCTCAAGCTTGAGCACACACCCTAAACATTTGAAAACGCGCCATTTCCCTTGGCGCGTTTACTTTTTGTTAAGCCCTGTTCCAAAGAATTAGGCATCACGTCCCTTGCGCGATATCATCGCGGGACATGGGCAAGACACACACCATTGCTGCGGGCACGCGCGCTCAGGTCTTTCGGCTGTTTTCCAGCTCGATCCCCAGCACCATCACCTTCACCGCGACTGCCCCACAAGGCGAGGTCACAGGCACCATCGAGGTCGATCGCTGGCACTGGTTCCACTGGACCCACGAGACCCTTCCCCTGTGCGCCCACAACGCGATTGAGAAGGGCTTTGGCGACGTGGATTTCCTGATCCACGTGACGCCGGATCAGGATTGCACCCTCACGTTCGAGCGTAGGGGGCTGGGGCTGGGTCTGATGCTGGCGATCCTTGCCGCGTTGGTGGTTGTGGCGCTGGCGGTGGTGATGATTGTGCTGACTGTGGAGCCGACACCCCGATGAGGCGGCGGGCAGGGGGGGGGCGGACGTCTCATCCATTTGTATGGCGCGCTGCAAGAATGGTGCAGCGCATGGCTGGATTGAGCCCAGAGTACCGGATGCTGCGTGTCATTCGAATGGCCGCTCTCCGGGACTCCGCGTTTTAACAAATCAGTCAGGCAATCTTGGTAGCTGAGCCACAATGATGCATTGAGCAAGATCAATGCCGATCCGTTGGATGCATGTACTCGGTTTTTCTGGGAACGAAGGACCCTTTCCAGAGGTGCGAAAATGTCAGTATCGACCAGCGCAACAACTCCTGTTCTTTGGCTGGGTTTCGGAGCCGCCATACTGGTCGTGATCCTAGAGTGTGCCTACGCCATAATCTTGGCTCTGGGGCTGTCGGCCCTAGAAACCCCCAACGATCCTATCAGCGATCCATTCTTTACGATCATGGAATTGCTTATCATTATGATGATGCCCACGTTCGTCATTTTGACAATTGCCGTCCATACCATTTGCCAGTCGCAAAGAAGACATCACGCGCTCGCCGCCATAGTTTTCGTTACTATGCTAACCACCATCACAACAGCTGTTCACGCATCAATTCTGCTGCTCAGCCGTGAAGCCGCCTTTGTTGACATGAAACACGTATTTTCATTTGAATGGCACTCTGTGGCATACGTCCTTGATGTTATGGCGTGGGACTTTTTCTTTGGTTTCTTTGCAATCTTTCTCGGGCTTTCGTTCGAACGAACGGGTCTCGAATGGTGGATCAGGGTCCTTTTGATACTGAGCGGAGTTCTCGCGTTGGCGGGGCTTTTGGGGGCATCAACCGGGAACATGGACATCCGCAATATTGGGATAGTTGGCTATGTCGGCGTATTCACAATTTCGTCTGCGCTAATGGCCTCTTTGATGTGGCGGCGGCTCAGGCTTGCATGAAGTCGCTACATCGCGTGATCAACGCCAAGAACTATAACCAGTCCTTGGCGCAGCCGCAGCGAAATGGTGCTTTGTCCGCAGAGCCGACATTTCCTAGATTGGTCACGGGCGCGGTCGCTCGTGAGGGGCGCATGGTGCGCCGAGTCATACCTACCGCTCGGGGATTAACCCGCGCGGGCTGAACCGCAGGACCAGCAGCAGGATCAGGCCCATGGTCAGAAGCCGCATGTGGGCCGCTGAATCCAGCAGGTGCTCGCGCAGCCAGTAGCCGTCGGCCATGCTGGCTGTCAGGCCCTGCATCAGCAACAGGCCAAGCGGTTCGACCTGCACCCAAAGCCACCAGATCAGGAAACCGCCCAGAACCGCGCCCCAGTTGTTGCCGGAGCCGCCGACGATCACCATGACCCAGATCAGGAAGGTGAAGCGCAGGGGCTGGTAGGTGCCCGGGACAAGCTGGCTGTCGAGCGTGGTCATCATTGCGCCGGCCACCCCGCAGACGGCGGAGCCGAGGATGAAGATTTGCAGGTGCCGCTTCTTGACGTCCTTGCCCATGGCGGAGGCCGAAACCTCGTTATCGCGGATCGCACGCATCATGCGCCCCCAGGGGGAGTTCCAGGCCTTTTCCGACAGCCAGATCAGCAGGCCGAGGACGACGATGAAGAGCGCCGCGTAAAGCAGTTTGACGGTGATGGTAGAGGCGGTGACGGGATCGGCGTTGAAGCGCTCCACCAGGCCCAGGAAGCCCTCGTTCACTTGCAGGTCGACCTCGTAGGGGACGGGGCGGTCGATGCCGGTGACGTTCTTCACGCCGCGCGCCAGCCAGTCCTCGTTCTTGAGGATGGCGATGATGATTTCCGCGATGCCAAGGGTTGCGATGGCCAGGTAGTCCGAGCGCAGGCCGAGGGCGGTCTTTCCGATGATCCAGGCCACGCCAGCGGCCAGCAGGCCCCCCACGGGCCAGGCCAGAAGGATCGGCAGGCCAAGGCCGCCGAGAAAGCCGGTGGAGGCGGGATTGACGGATTCCACCGCATCGACGCCCACGTCGAAGACGCGGCGAAAGACGGTGAAGCCGATCAGCAGCACGATTAGCATCGCGATCCCGCGCAGGCGTCCCTTGGGCATCGCCCCCCACAGCAGGATGGCGCCCACGATGGTGAGCGCGCCGAGGATAAGGCCCAGGATGGTGCGCAGGCCCCCCGCGCTCCAGGCCTCTGGCACCGGCTCAACCGAGATGAGGACAGTGGCGAGCCCGCCAAGGGCCACGAAGCCCATGACGCCGACGTTGAACAGGCCCGCGTAGCCCCATTGCATGTTGACGCCAAGCGCCATGATGCAGGAGATCAGGCCCATGTTGAAGATGGTCAGCGCCGTGTTCCACGACTGGATGAACCCGGTGCCGAGGAAAAGGACAGCGACAAGGGCGAACAGCAGGATATTCTTGGTGTTCATTTGCGAGGGTGCGGGTGCGGTGGCCGCGGCGGTTTGTGTCTGGGTCATACCGATTTCCCCTTCATGATGCCGGTGGGTTTGAACAGCAGCACGATCAGCAGGATCCCGAAGGAGACCGCGAATTTGTAGTCTGTGGACAGCAGTTGCAGCAGGCCCTCGGGTTGCCAATCCTCTGGCCCCAGGTAGCCCACGACCTTGCGGAAGGCATAGGTGACGCCGACCTCGGAAAACGCGATGAGGAAGCCGCCGAGGATCGCGCCGAGCGGATTGCCAAGGCCGCCGACGATGGCGGAGGCGAAGATGGGCAGCAGAAGCTGGAAGTAGGTGAAGGGTTTGAACGACTTGTCGAGGCCGTAGAGGACGCCTGCGGTGGTGGCCAGCGCCGCCACAATGATCCAGGTCACCAGCACCACGCGGTCGGGGTTGATGCCCGACAGCAGCGCCAGATCCTCGTTATCCGAGAAGGCGCGCATGGATTTGCCGGTCCGCGTGCGGTTGAGGAACCAGAACAGCAGGACCACGGCGATGATGGCGACGACAATCGTGATCCCTTGCGTCGTGCGGAAGGCCAGGCCTTCGTCGAGGCCCGTCATCTCGCGGAAGTCACGGGCGCGGATGATGAACCGCTCGCCATCGGCGAAGCGCTGATCATCGACGCCGATGAAGAAGCGGACAATGCCATTCATGATGAACATGACACCAAGGGACGCGATCACGAAGATCACCGGTTTCGCCCTTTGTTGGCGGTAGAAGCGGTAGACGACGCGGTCCGTGCCAATCATCAGAAGGGCGGTGACGGCGATCCCAAGGGGCAGGGCCAGAAGGGCGGTGGGCAGGGGGCCGAAGCTGACGCCCGCCGCTTGCAGGCCCCACGTGCCGAAGATCGTGACCATGGTCCCGAAGGCCATGGTGTCGCCATGGGCGAAGTTCGAGAACCGCAAGATGCCATAGATCAAGGTCACGCCGAGCGCGCCAAGCGCCAGTTGCGCGCCATAGGCTGTGGCGGGCACGATGACGAAGTTCGTCAGTGCCACGAGAGCGTTGAGAAAATCCACGCCAAGTCTCCCCTTAGATGCAGCGCCTTATGGTGGCGCTTGCGTTTGTGTTTGGTAGCGCGCGAATGCGCGATTGACCAGAAAAAGCCGCGTGCACAGGGCACAATGGGGGCCGAAAATCGTGCTCAAAGTGTCACGCAGGTGCCGAAAACCGTAATCGTGCGCGCCGGGCCGTCGGATCCGTGGATCGACATGAGGGCCTGGCCGTCCTGGGCGATGGTCAACAGCTCTCCGATGGCATGGGGACCGGCGCTGGCATAGGCGGCCGTGGCGGCGTTGCCGGTGTCGAGCCGCGTCACCGGACGGTCGCCCGCCGGTGAGGTCAGGAACAGATCGCCTGCGTGATCAGCGGCGATGATCTGATAGGTGTCGTCGATGGCGAAGCAATCGATATTCTCGCATTGCACGGTCATCTGGCAGGTCCAGGGCTCGGCGTTGGCGGCCATCGGGGCAGCTGCGAGGAGCCCCATGAAGGGGGCGAGGAGGGGGTGGACGTGGCGGTTGACGTGGCGCTTCAAGAGCTGGCCCCATCGCTTGTCTCGCACCAATGGCGCGCGAAACGTGTGCTTACCCCGTCTTCTTGCAGAAGATGTTCGTGCAGGATGAACCGGCCATCCGATGTCGTGCCTGCGGTGATCGCCGTAACCCGCGCGCCTTCCGGCGCGGTTGCAAGGGCGCTTTCCACCGTCTCGGCCACGATCAGCCAGACGTCGTTGCCGCGCGGGGCGTAGACCATCGTCCATTCCCCCTCGGTTTGTCGCAACACGAACGGCGGGGCGTGGCGATGGGGACGGCAGGCATCGGCGCTTAGGCATACCTCTGTCGTTATACAAAACAGCGGCGACGGCAGATCGGCCCGCGCTTGCGGTGTCGCCAGTGCGCTTACCAACACCATGCCCGCGGCACGTATCACTCCGCCACCTCGCACGTGCCAAGACCCGTCACCACCCGCGTGCCCGCTTGCGGCTGGTGGCCTGTCACCACCACATGGCCCGTACTGTCGAAGGTCACCATCTGCGAGGATTGCGCGCGCTCATTCAGGAACATCAACGTGCGCACACGCACCTGCTCGACCGCGTCTTCGGGGGGCAAATAGTCCCCGATCAGCAGGTATTCCGAGGGCAGATCGTCGTTCCAGGTCACGCGCCAGCCGTCATCGCCTTCGACAATCGTGATTGTCTGGTCCCAGTCGCGGCAGCCGCCCACATCGGGGCAGAGGATATCAAGCACACAGGTCCAGTTGACCGGTGCCTCTTGTGCCAGACCGCTGCGGGGCAAGGCGCTGAGGGGCAGGGCGAGCAAAAGGGCCAGGGGGGCAGCAAGGCGCATCAAGGGGTCTCCGTTCCCAATGGCTGACGCAGGCCCGACGTTTCGTGCGATCGGGACAGTGTCCAGGGTGTCGTGGCGGGGTGAGGTTCACACAACGCCACCACCGCGATCGCGGTGCAGCGCAGGGCACGAAGGGGGGCGGCCCGCGCCCTCACGCGTCAGGCTCGCAGGTGCCGAAGTACGAGACCGACTGCACGCCGCCCGCCGATGATAGATCCTGTTGCGTCATCACGGCCTCTCCTCCGCCCGAGACGGTCAGCAGGATCGTACTGTCGGCGCCGCTCTCGAACAACACCGCAATGGCCGGGGCTGCGATGTGCGACAGCGGCGTGCCGAAGATCAGCCCGCCATCCGACACGAAGCTGTAGGCGCCCGACAGGACGTCGAAGCGGAAGGGCACGCCGGGGTGGGTCTGGCAATCGGTGAGGGGACTGCAAATCATGGTGAAGGTGCAGGCCAGGCCCACGGCCCCGGCCTGGCCCGGCAGCAGCGTGACAAGGATCAGCGCCAGCGCCCTCACAGGGCCTCGCACGAGAGCACGAAATACTGCGGCCGCAACACCGGCGCGCCGGTGTCGGGGTGTCGGGTCTGGACGTGGACGGCAAAGCGGCGGGCAGGGGCGTCAACGGGCAGGTCGACCAGGAAGGTGCGGCGGAAGTCCGGGACTTCCGGCGGTAGGAGGCCTTCTGCGAGGGTTGCGAAATGCTCGATCACGGCCAGATCCGCGTCATCGCGGCCCATTCGGGTGCCGTCCGGTGTGATTTCCAGAAGCAACGCGCCCAAGGAAGGCGTCGTGCCGCACGCCCCGGTGTCGGTGCAGGTTTCGGTCATCTGGCAGAGGCCGCGATAGATCAGCGGCGCGGTCTCCTCCAGCGTGGCATGGGCTGCGGTGGTCGCCAGCAGGGTTGCGGTGGCGCAGGAAATGAAGGTCTGATTCCCTGACATCACGGGGCGCCGAAACTTTGCGTGCAGACGGCTTGCGACTTCAGCGCGTCGGCGCCTGTCGGATCGCCGCGCCGGTCGGGATGCAGGCGCAGGGTCGCGTAGGTGATCATGTCGTCGGACGGGTCGTCGCGCAGGGACAAGAGCACTGCGCCATCCGTAGCGGAGCGGGCCAAGAGGTGCAGCGGCTCGGACCGCGCGGTCGGAAGGGGCGGCATGATGTCCGCGGTCACAGGCCGGCCTGTGGCGCCCGGTGTGGTCCACAGGCGAATGGGTTGATCGCCGATGCCAAAATCAAGCGTCACGGGTAACGGGGCCCGGTCGGTGCAGGCGCCGTCCGGCGCGCAGAAGGTAGCGAAGAGGCACGTCCGAAAGACCGCGACGGCTTCCATGGCGTCAGCCCCCCAGGAAGCTTTTGCGGACCTCCGGGTCGGCCAGCAGTTCCTTGCCGGTGCCGGAGAACGCATTGCGGCCCTGGACCAGCACATAGCCTTTGTCCGCGATTTCAAGGGCTTGGCGGGCGTTTTGTTCCACCATCAGGATCGGGATGCCGGTGCGGGACACTTCGATGATCCGGTCAAAGAGCTCGTCCATGACGATGGGCGAGACGCCTGCGGTGGGCTCATCCAGCATCAGGACCTTGGGCTTGGTCATCAGCGCGCGGCCCACGGCGACCTGCTGGCGTTGCCCGCCGCTCAGTTCTCCGGCGGCCTGGGCGCGCTTGTCGCGTAGGATCGGGAAGAGGTCGAACACCTGCTCCATCGTGGCGCGGTAGTCGTCCTTGCGGATGAAGGCCCCCATTTCGAGGTTTTCTTCGACCGTCATCGAGGTGAAGATGTTGGAGGTCTGCGGCACGAACCCCATGCCCGCCGCCACGCGGGCCTGAGGCGACAGCGCAGAGATATCCTGCCCGTCGAGCATCACATGGCCTTCGCGCAGGTTCAGCATCCCGAAAACGGCTTTCATCGCGGTCGATTTGCCCGCGCCGTTGGGACCGACGATCACGGCGATCTCACCGGGGTTCACGGCGATGGTGCACTCGTGGAGGATGTCGGGGCCTTTGCCATAGCCGCCGGTCATGGCCTCGCCGATCAGGAATGGATGATCACCGTCCACGGCAATCGCCTTTCCGCCGGGGCGGATCGGATCGCCCATCGGGGCGGGACCGGGTTTCGTGATCGACCGGTCCTTGTTGCCGCGATCGTTTTGGTAAGGATTGTCGGTCATGCCCCCGCCTCTTCCAACTGGTCCTTGTTCTTCAGGCCGGTGCCCAGGTACGCCTCGATCACTTGATCGTTGGCCTTGATCTCGTCCAGCGTGCCTTCGGCCAGCACGTGGCCCTCGGCCATGCAGATCACGGGGTCGCAGAGGCGGCCGATGAAATCCATGTCGTGCTCGATCACGCAGAAGGTGTAGCCGCGTTCCTTGTTGAGGCGGATGATCGCGTCACCGATGGTGTTCAGGAGCGTGCGGTTCACGCCTGCGCCGACCTCATCCAGGAACACGATCTTGGCGTCGACCATCATCGTGCGGCCCAGTTCCAGCAGCTTCTTCTGCCCGCCCGAGACCATGCCCGCCGGTTGCTCGGCCAGATGCTCGATCGTCAGGAACTCCAGGACCTCATCGGCCTTTGCACGCAGCGCGCGTTCTTCATCGGCAATGCGTTTGCGGCCAAACCAGGTGTTCCACAGCGACTCGCCGGATTGGCCTTCCGGGACCATCATCAGGTTCTCGCGGCAGGTCATGGACGAGAATTCGTGGGCGATCTGGAAGGTGCGGAGCAGGCCCTTGCCGAACAACTCGTGCGGCGGCAGGCCGGTGATGTCTTCGCCATCCATCACGACGCGGCCCGAGGTGGGGGGCAGAACGCCCGCGATGACGTTGAACAGCGTCGTCTTGCCCGCGCCATTGGGGCCGATCAGGCCGGTGATCGACCCGGTCTCGATCCGCAGGCTGGCGCCATCCACGGCATGAAAGCCGCCAAAATGTTTGTGCAGGTCGTGTACTTCGATCATGGGCGCGGCCTTTGCAAAAAAGATACAGCCCGGCGTGATAACCGGGCTGCACCTATATCAATGGGTGATCGATCAGCGGTAGCCCGCGACCGTCAGTTCCCCACCCGAGATTTCGATCTCACGGTAGTTACCGGCAGATTCGCCGCCACCGATGAGTTCCACGGCAGAGGCGCCGACGTAGTCGACCTCTTCACCGTTGGCGATCATCTCAAGCGCCATACCAAGCTGGCCCGGCAGGATCTCGGTGCCCGGTGCGTTGGCGACGTTCATGATTTCACCCATGTAGTCGGCGGCGTTGCGGGATTCCGCAGCGGCCATGGCGAGCATGATGAGGGCTGCGGCGTCGTAGGATTCCGCAGAGAACGGCGAGGTGCCGTCAAAGCCCGCTTCCTCGGCCATCGCCTGGTAGAGGCCTGCGCCTTCGCTGTCGGTGCCGGGGTTCTGGCCGAACGACCCGTCGATGTCGGAGCCGAAGTTGTCGACCAACGCCTGGGAGACCATGCCATCAGGGAAGACGAAGGTGTCGAACGCGCCCGTGTCGAGCGCGGCCTGGATCACGCCAGAGCCGCCCTGGTCCACGTAGCCCGCCACAACCAGTGCGTCGCCCCCGGCGGAGGCCAGTGCGCCAACCTCGGCCGAGTAATCCGCGCGGCCGTCTTCATGGGCCGCCGACAGCGTCACGGTGCCGCCTGCTGCTTCAAACGCGGCAGAGAAGGCATCGGCCAGGCCCTGGCCATAGTCGTTGTTGGTGTAGGTCAGGGCAACGGTGTCGATCCCGCGCTCCATGATGATCTCGGCCATCACGACGCCTTGGCGCGCGTCAGACGGCGCGGTGCGGAAGAACAGGCCGTTGTCCTCGGCGGTCGACAGACCCGGCGAGGTGGCGGACGGCGAGATCATGACCATGCCGTTCGGGACGGCGACGTTGGCAAGGATCGAGCCGGTCACGCCAGAGCAATCGGCACCCACGATGCCGTGCACACCGTCAGATGTGATCAGACGCTCGGCGGCGGCTTGGGCGGCGGAGCTGTCAACGCAGGTGCTGTCTGCGCGGATCGAGGTGACGGACGCGCCGCCAAACAGCAGGCCGCTTTCGGTCACTTCGGCCATCGCAAGCTCTGCCCCGTCGCCCATGGCAGGCGTGATGGATTCAATCGGGCCGGTGAAGCCCAGGATCACGCCAAGCGTGACGTCGCCCTGGTGGCCGTCGGCTGCCGCGAAACCGGTCAGTGCCATGGATGCGGCGGATGCCAGCAAAAACTTCTTCATAAGATATCTCCCTGATGTGGACATTGACTGCCCTTGATGGCGAAGAGATTAGCCGTGCGTTTGCCAAAGGGGAAGAGCCCTTTCACAGGACTGATACGGAAGCCGAAACCGGGGCTGAATGGCCGTTGCGATCCCGGCTTTGCGCGTCAGGTGGCCTTGCGCCGGGGCGGCCGATTTGGTCGAGTGCACGCACAGACTTGTTGCGCGCGAAGGAGAGCCGCCCATGCCCGCCCCGATCAACACCCTCAAGGCCGCGCTTGCACGCGGCGAGATGCAGCGTGGGCTGTGGTTGAACCTGCCCGGTACGGTAACGGCGGAAATGGCAGGGCGTGCGGGGTTTGATTGGTGCCTTGTGGATGGGGAGCACGGGCCATGGGACCCCACGGCGATCCGCGCCCAACTGGTGGCACTTGCGGCAACGCCGACGCCCGCCGTGGTGCGCGTGCCCGTGGCCGAGGAATGGGTGATCAAGCAGGTGTTGGATCTGGGCGTGCAGACGGTTCTGATTCCCATGGTGAATTCAGCGGCGCAGGCGAGGGCCATGGTGCGCGCCTGCCGTTACCCGCCCGAAGGCACCCGGGGCATGGGCGCAATGGTTGCGCGTGCGGGCGCGTTCGGGGCGACGTCGGACTATCCCGCCACGGCAAATGACCAGATCTGTGTGCTGGTGCAGGCCGAAAGCCGCGCAGCGATCGACGATCTGGAGGCGATTGTGGCCACGGAGGGGGTCGATGGCGTGTTCATCGGCCCCGCCGATCTGGGGGCCGACATGGGATATCGCGATGATCTGATGAACCCGGAATTGTGGCAGGTGATCGATGACGGAATCGCAAAGATCCGGGCGGGCGGCAAATCGGCGGGCATCATCGTGAGCGGGCCGGAGATGGAGGCCCGCGTCACGGCGGCGGGCGTGAATTTCCTGGGCTGCGGCGGTGACGCGGGCGTGTTGCAGGCGGGGCTAGCGGCCTTGGCGGGGGCGCGATGACCGGAGGCTCGCCCACCATTGATCAGGGGGTCCGCATCGCCCACGGGGATGCGGAAGCGTTGATTGACCCCTCGGTCGGCAATATCCCCCATTGGCAGGTCGCGGGACGGGTGCCGCTGCATGTGGCGCCGTGGCGGTACGAGGCAGAGGTCCAGGATGACCCTGACGTGGCGCTGGTCGACAAGCGCCTGGCGGGTGATTTCCTTTGTATGCCGTTCGGGCGCGATGACGTCCACGACGGCCCGATCCATGGGCCCACCGCTAATGATCCGTGGCATTTGGTGGCCCAGGATGCTGCCACCGCGCGGTTCGCGCTTGGCACCGGCGTGCTTGGTGCCCATGTCACCAAAGAGGTCCGCCTTGTCGGGCCCTGCCTCTTGCAAACCCATGTGATCGAGGGCGGCGCAGGCGAGGTCACTTTCGCCCACCACCCGATGACACGCATGGCCGAGGGCGGGCGCTTGTCGTTCAGCCCCAAACGTGCCGCCCTGACCGATCCCGTGGCGCAGCACGCGGGCGCAAATCTGTGGGCGCTCAACCAGTTACGGGGCGACCTTGATCTGGATTGCGAAGATGGCAGCACGTGGAACCTGGGCACCTATCCTGCCGGAAACGTGGTCGAGGATTTCTGCACCCTGGCCGAGGCGCGGGGCCGCGCGCTGGGGTGGACCTGCGTGATGCGTAATGCCGAAGACGACATGCTGATCGTCTTGAAGGACCCGCAGATGCTGCCTGTCACGATGCTTTGGGTTTCCAACGGCGCGCGGGATTTTCCGCCGTGGAACAGCCGCCATGTGGGGGTGTTGGGGATCGAGGATGGCTGTGCCATGGGCGGCGAGGGGCTGCGCGCGGCCTGCGCTGACAATCGCCTGACGGCCATGGGCGTGCCCACGGTGATCGTCCTTGGCGGGCGTCACGTCATTCGCCACGCCATGGTGTCCCTGCCGCGCCCGCCTGGCTGGTCCGAGATGGCCGATATCACGCTACAGACCGGCACATTGCGGCTGCGCGAGGCAGGCGGTGCAACGTTGGAAATTCCATTCCCGGAGGGCCACTTTGACTAGGGTTGCCCCAGAGGGGCCCGCCAGAACCGAGCGACTGATCCTGATCGACGGCGATGCCTGCCCGGTGAAAGAAGAGGTCTACAAGGCCGCCTACCGCCATAAGATCCCGGTGCGGCTGGTGGCGGCCAGCTACCTGCGCCATCCCGATCATCCGTTGATCACCATGGTCATGGCGGGCGATGCCTTCGATGCTGCCGATGACGTGATTTTCGAGGCCGCGGGGCCGGGCGCGCTGGTGATCACCGCCGATATCCTGCTGGCCGAGCGGTGCCTTGCAAAAGGGGCCGTGTGCCTCAATCACAAGGGAGACGCGTTCACGGCGAACTCGATCGGCACGCAGGTCGCGACCCGCGCGATCATGGCCGATCTGCGGGCGGGCCTTGACGGGCAGGGGATCGGCGGGCAGCGACCGTTCTCGGCCCGGGACCGCTCGGCCTTCTCGAACGCGCTGGAGAACGCGCTGCGCAAACTATAGACGCCGCCCTTGGCGCGACGCCGCTTGAATTGGCGCGCAAAGGGGCGTAGAGCCGCGCCTTGATCCAAAGGTGCGCCCCCATGTCTTTCACGCTTGCCATCGTCGGCCGTCCGAATGTCGGAAAATCCACGCTGTTCAACCGGCTCGTGGGCCGCAGGCTGGCGCTGGTCGATGACCAGCCTGGCGTGACCCGTGACCTGCGCGAAGGCGCGGCGAAGCTGGCGGACCTGCGTTTCACGGTGGTCGATACCGCCGGTCTTGAGGATGCCTATGACGACAGCCTGCAAGGCCGCATGCGCCGCCTGACAGAACGCGCCGTGGCCATGGCGGATGCGACGCTTTTCGTGATCGATGCCCGCGCCGGTGTCACCGCCAACGACGAAGTCTTCGCCGACATCCTGCGCAAGTCGGGCCGCCCGGTTCTGCTGGCGGCCAACAAGGCAGAGGGTAACGCCGGGCAATCCGGCCTGCTGGACGCGTTCTCTCTGGGGCTAGGGGAACCTCTGGCATTGTCAGCCGAGCATGGCGAAGGCATGGCTGATCTGGCCCAAGTCCTGCGCCCCCTGATCGAGGCCGCAGAGCCCGATGAAGTGGCCGAGACCGATGTTGATGTAGAAGATGAAGATCGCGTCATAACACCCTCGAAACCCTTGCAAATTGCCGTTGTCGGTCGCCCCAACGCGGGCAAGTCCACCCTGATCAACCAGATCATCGGCGATGATCGCCTGCTAACCGGCCCCGAAGCCGGCATCACCCGCGATGCCATCGGCTTGCCGTTCACGTGGGACAATGTGCCGATGCGGATTTTCGACACCGCAGGCATGCGCAAACGCGCCAAGGTGCAGGAGAAACTGGAGAAGCTGAGCGTCTCGGACGGCCTGCGCGCGGTGAAATTCGCCGAGGTTGTCGTGGTCCTGCTGGACGCGGCCATCCCGTTCGAATCCCAGGATCTGCGCATCGCCGACCTTGCGGAACGCGAGGGGCGTGCCGTGGTCGTCGCCGTCAACAAATGGGATCTGGAGCCTGAAAAGCAACAGAAACTCAAGGATCTGCGCGTGGGGTTCGAGAAGCTTCTGCCACAGCTGCGCGGGGCGCCGCTTGTGACCGTCTCGGCGAAGACCGGCAAGGGCCTCGATAAACTCCACGCCGCGATCATGAAGATCCACGCCACGTGGAATATCCGTATTTCCACCGCGCGCCTGAACCAATGGCTGGCCGCGATGATCGAGGCGCATCCGCCCCCCGCACCGGGCGGCCGGCGCATCAAACTACGCTACATGACCCAGGTGAAAACCCGGCCGCCGGGGTTTGTCGTGATGTGTTCGCATCCGCAAAACCTGCCCGAGGCCTACTCGCGCTATCTCGTCAATGGATTGCGCGAAGACTTCAACATGCCTGGCACGCCGATCCGTCTGTGGATGCGCAGCCAGGCCGAGGATAACCCCTACAAGAACCGCAAGAAATCAACGCCCTCACGGCTCAATAAGCACGTTAAAAAAGGCGAGACCAAGAAAGGGTAGCGCGCTGACCGCGCCTTCCTTTCATCTTGCCCAGAAAACTCTGGGGGTCCGGGGGCCTAGCCCCCGGTTGGTCGCCCAAGCCGAAGGCGAGGGCGACACGCCTCAGGCGTTTGCTTCTCAGGCGTTTGCTTCGCGGATCTTGTCTGCCGCGTCCTTGTCGTAGGTGACGCCGTTTTCCGAGAACAACGTGTCCAGCTCACCCGACAGCGTCATCTCGGTGATGATATCGCAACCGCCGACAAATTCGCCCTTCACGTAAAGCTGCGGGATTGTCGGCCAGTCAGAGAAATCCTTGACCCCTTGGCGCAGGTTCTCGTCCGCCAACACGTTCACGTCGGCGAATTCCACGCCCATGTAGTTCAAAACCCCCGCAACGCGCGATGAGAACCCGCATTGCGGCATGGATTTCGTGCCCTTCATGAACAGGACCACGTCATTGGTGGTGATGGTTTGCTTGATCTGATCTTCAGCGCTCATGGCGAGTGTTCCTTTGGTCGGTCCGGCAGATACGCACGGGGATGAGATGGGGTCGCATGGGGCGGAGGAAAAGGGCGAAAGGACCCAGCAGGGCTAGCCAAAGCGCGGCGCCTACCCGCCGCATCAGTCCGGGGCCTTCGTGGTCAGGGCCAGCGCGTGCAATTCGCCGGCAGCGCCGTCCATCTTGCCTTTCAGGGCCGCGTAGACGGCGCGCTGTTGCTGCACCCGGTTCTTGCCGCGAAAGCTTTCGTCCACGACCATGGCGGCCATATGCACACCGTCATCGCCGCTGACGTCGATCTTGGCGTTGGGAAAGCTGGCGCGCAAAAGCTGTTCGATCTCGGAGGCTTGCATGGGCATGGTCGGTTCCTTCGCTGTCCGGGGCAAATGTAGGGCGGGGATACCCCCGCCGCAAGCAGGCAAAGCGAATCCGGGAAGTCGGGGCCCGGTTGTTGGACCCATTCGCGCGTATCTGCACGTCACCGCGCCGCCGCCTTCCCAGAGCGGCGCGGTGATGGGTTACGCGAAGGTTGCGGAAAAGGTGCCCATGTAGGCCTGCGACAGCTCCGCCAGCGGCGCGTCAGAGGTGCCGATGCGCACCGCATCTCCACCGACCTTGCCGACCGTGCTCAAGGCCACACCCGCCTGGCCCGCCGCCACCATCAAGGCCTCGGCCTTGTCGAACGACGTCGATATCAGGTAGCGCGCCTGATCCTCTCCGAACAGCGTAGGCGTGTCGGCCAGATCCAGCGTAATACCGCATCCGGCGGCATGGGCGATCTCGAACGCGGCCAGGGCCAGCCCGCCGTCAGAGAGGTCCGTGCAGGCCCCGATCCATTCGCGGTTGTCGCGGATGAAATCGCCGTGGCGTTTTTCAGCCTCCAGATCCACATGGGGGGCGTCGCCGTCTTCGCGATTGAACACCTCGGCCAGCAGGGCGGATTGGCCCAGATGGCCTGCGGTTTCCCCCACCAACAAAAGGACATGCCCGTCGCGCGCGACCCCTGCGAGGAGATCATCAATATGATCGAGGAGGCCCACCGCGCCGATCGTTGGCGTAGGCAGAATGCCGGTCCCATCCGTTTCATTGTAAAGCGAGACATTGCCCGACACGATCGGCATATCAAGGGCGATGCAGGCCGCCCCGATGCCCTGGATCGCACCCACGAACTGGCCCATGATCTCGGGCTTCTCGGGGTTGCCGAAGTTCATGTTGTCTGTTGTCGCCAAGGGTTTCGCCCCCACGGCGGTAAGGTTGCGGTAGGCTTCCGCCACGGCCTGCTTGCCGCCCTCAACGGGGTTCGCCTTCACGTAGCGCGGCGTGACGTCCGACGTGAACGCCAGCGCCTTGTCGGTCCCATGGACCCGCACCACCCCTGCGCCGAGGCCCGGGGACACCACCGTGTCGCCCATCACCTGATGGTCGTACTGCTGGTACACCCATTGGCGGGAGCAATAGTTGGGCGAGGCGACCAGCGCGCGCAGGGCGTCGATGGGATCGACCTCGGGGACCGGGTCCATTTCCGCCGCCGGTTCCGTGGGAACCCAGGGGCGGTCGTACTCGGGCGCGGTGGACGCCAGCTTGGACAGCGGGAGATCCGCCTTTGTTTCCCCATTGTGGACAATCAGGAAGCGGTCCTCGGCGATTGTCTCGCCGACGATGGCGAAATCGAGGTCCCATTTCACGAAAATCGCCCGCGCCACGTCCTCCAGCTCGGGCTTGAGGACCATCAGCATTCGTTCCTGAGACTCGGACAGCATCATCTCATAGGCCGTCATCGCCTCTTCCCGGATCGGCACATCGTCGAGGTTCAGCTTGATGCCAAGCCCGCCCTTGTCGCCCATCTCGACCGCCGAACAGGTGAGGCCCGCGGCCCCCATATCCTGGATCGAGATCACGGCACCCGAGGCCATCAGCTCCAGCGTCGCCTCCAGCAGGCGCTTTTCGGTGAAGGGATCGCCGACCTGAACGGTGGGGCGTTTCTCTTCGATCGTGTCGTCGAACTCGGCCGAGGCCATCGTCGCGCCGCCCACGCCATCACGGCCCGTTTTCGCGCCCAGGTAGACGACGGGCATGCCGACGCCCGAGGCCGCACTGTAAAAGATCTTGTCGGTTTCGGCCAAGCCAGCCGCAAAGGCGTTGACCAGGCAGTTGCCGTTGTAGGCCGGATGGAAGCGCACTTCGCCGCCAATCGTGGGCACGCCAAAGCAATTGCCGTAGCCGCCGACGCCTTCCACGACACCGTGGACCAGTTGCCGCGTCTTGGGGTGGGCCACTTCGCCAAAGCTGAGCGAGTTCATCGCCGCAATCGGCCGCGCGCCCATGGTGAAGACGTCACGAAGAATGCCGCCAACGCCCGTGGCCGCGCCCTGGTAGGGCTCGATATATGACGGGTGGTTGTGGCTTTCCATTTTGAAGACGACACACAGCTTTTCGCCGTTGGGCCCATCCCCGATATCGACGATGCCCGCGTTCTCGCCGGGGCCACAGATGACCTGGGGGCCTTCAGTCGGGAGGGTGCGCAGCCACTTCTTGGACGACTTGTAGGAGCAATGCTCGTTCCACATGGCCGAGAAGATGCCCATCTCGGTGTAGTTCGGCGCGCGGCCAAGGATGTTTTGCACCTCGGCCCATTCATCGTCGGTAAAGCCGTGGGCGGCGATCATTTCAGGCGTAATGGCAGGTTCGGTCATGCAAGCGGGTCCCCTTGTTACCGGGGGTATTATTCCAAGGCCCCCGGACATGGAAGACGCAAGTCGCCCCCCAATGCATGCGTGAAGGGCCGCGCGCGTGATAGGCTCCTTGCGTGATGGGCTGCTTGCTTGATGGTCTGGGACACGCAAGATACGGTCGCGCGCAGATCGCTGCATTCAGGCGCATGGCCCATGGCGCTTGAACTCCGCTATTCCGACATCTACCACGACTTGCAGGAAGCGGATTACTACACCGTTCCCAAGGATCAGTTTCCCCATATCCCCTATGCCAAGCTTTCGGCCCCGGCGTTGCACAACATCTACCTTATGCGCCGCTTTGAGGTGCCGAAGTCACCGAGGCCTTCAACGCGGATATGACAGAGAACCAGCGCTACTATGCGCAACACGGCTATCTGATCCTGCGCGACTTCATCCCCCATGACCTGATCGACGCCTACCTGGCCCTGCGCGACCGGTTGGATCTGGGGAAGCGGCGGTTCAAGGATGCCACGCCCTACATCGAGCATCGCGAGTTGCGTGATATCCTTGTCTATCGCCCCTTGATGGAGGTGATCCGAGAGCTTCATGCCGCCGAAATGGGGCTGATCTTCGCGCTTACCGGGTTCAGGTCAACGAAACGGGGCTGGCATCAGGATGCCTATCTGGATCCAGATGAGGCCGTGCCGCGTCTGGCCAGCTGGATTGCTTGCGGCGATGTCCAATCAGAAGATCAATGAATTCCTGCGCCCCGATGTGCATTGGCCCGATGGCCATGTCACCCGCAAGAACGGTGAGATGGGCTGAGGCCGGATTTCCGAGGCGTTCATCGACCCGGCGGTCTATGCCAAGTTCGAAAGCGATGGAGCCTAGGTGCGGGAGTTCACGGCAAAGAAGGGCGATGTGTTGCTGTGGTATGGACGCCTGATGCACCGGGGCTCGCCGCCGCGCGCGGAAGGCAGCAGGCGACCGGGCCTGATTGGCCACTATGCCCCGATCTTCGAGCGGCGCCGGGGGTATTTCGCCCAGACCCCGACGCAAGAGCATTTCATCTGTCCCCCGCACAAGATCGGCACGCTGAAGGCGGAGCGATCCGAATAGGCGCGGGCGTTCCGCTATAGCGCGCGGCGGAAGATCAGGGCGGTGGGGCGGTCAAATCCCGGATGGGTGAAGGTCTGGGCTTGCGTGAAGCCCATGCGGAGGTAAGCCTGTTGGTTGCCTGTCAATTCGACGCGTGCATAAAGCTGGAGGGTGCCGTGACCCTGCGCCCGGGCGTGGGTTGCCGCCGCCTCGATCAAGGCGCGGGCGTGGCCTTGGCCGCGATATGCCTGATCCACGGCAAGCTTCCCGACTTCATAGGCCTCGCCCATGGCCTGTCCGAACAGGCAGCCCACAAGGATGCCGTCCTGGCGGGCGATGAACATGTCTTCCTGCGTGGCCTTATTGATCAGATCATCCAGGGTCATCGTGGCCATCGACGACGGTGGATCAATCACGCCGGACATGGGTGCGTAGGCCGCCACCAACATTGCATGGAGCGCGTCCCAGGCGGCAAATCCCGCTGGATTTGTTTCTATTTCGGAAACAGTCATGGCTGGAATCATCCCCTCACGCAGTGCCAAAAAAAAGGCCGAGACGAATCTCGGCCGAAGTCCAACAGGGAGGTATTGAAGCTGACTAGTTGTCTTCTTCAATAACGAACAACTATTAATCAAATGGCTTAGGATCAAGGCAAACTAGGGCTTGCGCACGCAAACCCGGTATGTCTGTGGCGCATAGCACACAGACATAGCAGGGCTTTGCACAAGGTTTAAGCAGTCGGCGTGGATTCGGCATCCCGTTGCCGCCGCCGGAAGGCGATGACTTCTTCGCTGACGAAATCGCGGAAAACCTCGATCCGCCGCGACTGGCGCAATTCCTCGGGGTAGGCGAGGAACACCGGAACTTCAGCGGATTCGATTTCGGGGAGCACACGCACGAGGTCGGGGAAATCCTGGGTCAGGTAATCGGGCAGCACGCCGATGCCAAGGTCGTGGATCACCGCTTGCAGCACGCCGAAATAATTGTTCACTGACAGTGTTGATCCGACATCATAGCTCAACAATTCGCGCACCAGCAGCGCGCCCGCGCTGACCTGCGCGGCGGCCGCATTCTGTGAAATCAAGCGGTGGTTGCCCAAGTCCTCCACACTTTCGGGGAGGCCATGTTTTTCGATGTAGGACGGGGTCGCATAGAGGCGCATGTTGATCGTCATCAGGCGACGGCGGATCAGGTCGGCTTGCGATGGCTCTTTCATCCGGATCGCCACGTCGGCCTCACGCATGGGCAGGTCCATGATGCGTTCTTCCAGCATCAGGTCGATCTTCAGATCCGGGTATTTTTCATAAAGCGCGGGCAGGCGCGGGGCCAGCCAAAGCGATCCGAAGCCAATGGTCGTGGTGACCCGAAGCTCTCCGAAGACTTCTTCTTCGCTATCGCGGATGCGTGCGGATGCCGTGTCGAGTCGCTTGGTCATGTGGCGCGTGGCATCAAACAGCAACTCACCCTGTTCTGTCAGGATCAAACCGCGTGCATGGCGATGGAACAGCGTCGTATCGAGGTTTTCTTCCAGCGCGCGTATCTGGCGGGAGACGGCAGACTGCGACAGGTGCAGCGTGTCGCCGGCATGGGTCAGCGAGCCAGCCGATGCCACCGCATGAAATATGCGTAGTTTGTCCCAGTCCATGTTCGCGCTTTCAAAAATGTTTACGCGCGCAACCTAGGGAGACACCCAACGGGTGCAAAGCCTTTTCTCACGAAACATTGTTTCAGAGTGAGAAGACAAACATAGACAGGTCAGCATTTGTGACCTATGATGAGGTAAGGCATTTGACGCACGGGAGGTCCCAATGGGAGTGCAGCAGGTCTCGCTTGACGATAAATTCGATCTCACGAAATCCCCGGTTCTGTTGAACGGCACCCAAGCGCTTGTGCGCCTGATGCTGATGCAGAAGGAACGCGACCGCGCGGCGGGCCTGAACACCGGCGGTTTCGTCTCGGGCTATCGCGGATCGCCCCTTGGCGCGGTCGATTTGCAAATGGCGCGGGCGGGCAAGGTGCTGGCGGCGTCTGACATCACCTTCCAGCCGGGCCTGAACGAAGACCTTGCCGCAACCGCCCATTGGGGCACGCAAACGGCCGAGTTGCGGGGCGAGGGCAAGTTCGATGGCGTTTTCGGCCTATGGTACGGCAAGGGCCCGGGCGTCGACCGCACCGGCGATGTGATGCGCCACGTCAACATGGCGGGCACCTCGAAGCATGGCGGCGTGATCATGGCCATGGGCGATGACCATACCGGCGAATCCTCGACCGTGTGCCACCAGTCCGATTGGGCCATGGTCGACGCCCATATGCCGGTGTTGTCGCCTGCGGGGGTGCAGGAAATCCTTGATTTCGGTGTCTATGGATACGCGTTGAGCCGCTATGCTGGCGTTTGGGTTGGCCTGAAATGTGTCAAGGACAACGTGGAGGCCACGGCGGTTGTTGATGCGCGGCCTGACCGGATGACCTTCGTGGAGCCGGATTTCGATTTTCCCGAAGGCGGCCTCAACATCCGGCTTGGCGATCACTGGATCGCGCAAGAGGAACGCCTGCTGGAACACAAGCGCTACGCGGCCGAGGCCTTTGCCCACGCCAACGGCATCGACAAGCGCGTTCATGGGCGCGCAGGCGCGAAGATCGGCTTTGTTGCGGCGGGCAAGAACTGGCTGGATCTTCTGTCCGCCCTGTCCGCTTTGGGCATCGATGACGCGGCGGCCGAGGCGATGGGGATCACCACCTACAAGGTTGGCCAAACCTGGCCGCTGGACATGCGCGGATTCCATGATTGGGCCGAAGGCCTCGACCTGATCGTGGTGGTGGAAGAGAAGCGCAAGCTGATCGAGGTGCAGGTGAAAGAGGCAATTTTCGACGATCGCCAAGGCCGCCGCGTCTATGGCTACAAGGACGGGCAGGGAAACACGCTGTTCCCCACGCATTTTGCCTTGGACCCCGCCGATATCGCCGTAAAGCTCGGCGCGATTCTGGAGGAGGAGGGCTGCGCCACGGACCGCGTGCGCGCGGGGGTTGCGACCGTGGAGGACGCGATGCGCGCCTCCAACGCGCCGGATCTGGCGAAGCGCACGCCGTGGTTCTGCTCGGGGTGTCCGCATAATTCGTCGACCAAGGTGCCCGAGGGGTCCCGCGCGGGCGCAGGCATCGGCTGTCACTTCATGGCGAAATGGATGGACCGCGAGACCGAGGCCTATACCCACATGGGTGGCGAGGGCGCGAACTGGATGGGCGAGAGCCTGTTTTCCACCCGCGACCACATGTTTCAGAACCTGGGCGAGGGGACGTATAACCATTCGGGCATTCTGGCGATCCGCGCCAATTTGGCGGCGGGCACCAACATCACCTACAAGATCCTGTTCAACGATGCCGTCGCCATGACCGGCGGCCAGCACAACGAGGGGGATCTGCAACCGCAACAGATCGCCCACGAGTTGAAGGCCATGGGCGTGGAGCATATCGCGCTGGTCTATGACCCGAAGGAAGAGGTTGATTTCAGCGCCTTCCCCAAGGGCTGCGAGCGGTTCGAGCGGGGTGAGTTGATGCGCGTGCAAGAGACCTACCGCCAGCACAAAGGCGTGTCGGCGATCATCTACGTGCAGACCTGCGCGGCTGAAAAGCGCCGCCGCCGCAAGCGCGGCACCTTCCCCGATATCGACAAGCGCGTGTTCATCAACACTGATGTGTGTGAGGGCTGCGGCGATTGCGGGGTGCAGTCGAACTGCGTCTCCATCGTGCCGGTGGAAACGGAACTGGGCCGCAAGCGGGCGATTGACCAGTCGACCTGCAACAAGGATTTCAGCTGCGTGAAAGGCTTCTGTCCGTCGTTCGTGACGCTGGAGGGCGCCGTGATCAAGAAAGAGGCCTCGGCCTCTGTGTCATTGGACGGCCTGCCGG